>JAJSZW010000005.1:0-56385 GCA_030262895.1 Deltaproteobacteria bacterium
TATTGGGAAAGTCCGTATCCATATCAAAAAGTTGTTGCGAAAGTATCCGGATTGGACAGATCAAGCCATTGCAGAAGAGGCGGCAAAAGAGTTGCAGGTGGAGATTTCGCGTAGCGCTACAGCTCGAATTCGCACCGAGAAACAAGACAAGCAAAGACATAAACAGCCGCTATGCAAGGCAATGAGCTTTACGCTATAACCGATCTTCAGGGAAGACCTTTAATTATAATAAAAACTATGTGTTAGATCAGCGTGTAAAAAATGCAAGAATGCCATGTATAAAAGCGCAGACAAATAAAATAATTCCTGTTTTTTTGTGAATTCCAAACGATACCTTAATTAAACGCAGACCTGTTCCAAGCTGAAAAACAAGTAAAATAAAATTGCAAATTCCGAGAATCAAAATAATCGACAATCCGCCGATCTTCATTAATAGACCTCCTGCAAGTTATTTTATTTGTAGCCGTGAACGCTTACATTTATTTTATAAAAACCTTCTTTATCGCCTTTTTTTTGCTTCCGTGGATATTACAGCTTGCTTCAGCTTCAATTATTACGTCATCAGTTACTATGTATTTAATCTCCCTGGTAAAATTTTTAGCTTTAGGTCTTTTATACTTATGCTTACCATAGTTCCATCTTGCTATCGCTTCACCATCAACCTTTATAGAAACCCATTTTGTATAATGAAAATAATTATTGGCGCTGTGTGTAACATGGACTTTTATTGTGATTTCAGTTCCTCTTTCAACTGAATTCGGAGCTTCCAGTGAAACCGAGGACTGATTCGCAAAAGCTGCGCCTGATGAAATGCAAAAAATAAAAATAAATACAGCCACGACTAACTCTATTTTCAGTTTTTTCATAATCAGTTACTCCTTAAATTTAAGCGCGCTTTTTAAGTAAATTTGCATGACAGCTTAACAATGAATTACTCTATTTGCAACCTAAGTTGAGCGATTTTTTGCGAAGAAATGTGCTAAGATCTTGATGCAGCAAGGTTTGTGAAAAGCGCAGGCATACCAATGGATATGTCGAGACTTTTCGCAAGTCCTTGATGCGCAAGAGATTGGTGCAGGTCGAGTAAAAAATCGCTCAATTTAGGTGTAATATATAATTATTGATTTTCACATCTAAAAAGAACTATAGACTAAAAATAAAATTTCAATCTAAAATCTAAACGGTGAACCCTGAACCCTAAGGATTTGCGTGAGCTTAAAACGTTCCATAAAAAGCGGATTCGGATTTGGCCTGACATCCGGTATAATTACGACTCTTGGTTTAATTGTTGGGTTATACTCGGGTGCTCACTCAAGGAAAGTTATCATAGGCGGCATATTGACAATAGCTGTTGCCGATGCTTTATCCGATGCCCTTGGTATTCATATTGCCGAGGAATCAAAAAAACATCCGACTATAGAAATATGGGAAGCTACACTTTCAACTCTGTTTTCTAAATTCATTTTTGCAATAACCTTCCTGGTGCCGATGTTGATTTTCTCTCTTAATCAAGCAATTGTTGCCAGTATAGTATGGGGACTTCTTCTGTTGACTGTTTTTAGTATTTACGTTGCAAATGAACGCGGGGTAAATCCCTGGAAGGTAGTAATGGAACATATCTCTATTGCCCTGTTGGTCATAATTCTTACATATTATGTGGGAATATTTATATGTCATAATTTTTCATAAAAACTTAAACCGATCAGTATTGACATTTTTTGATACGTAATATGTTAGTTAAAAGGAGGTTAAGCCATGTCAAATAATAGAGTCAACAATTCAATTGACTTTGAAAAGGCTCTTAAAATCGGCCGTCCGCCAAACATAGTAAAGCTTTTCCCCAATTCAAAAGCATTAATCGTTAGTGGAAAGTTTATAGACAGAGCTATGATTACAAAGGGTAAAGCAATCGCAATGGCTGCAAATGGTAGAAATTGTTTTGTGATACGTGGAGCTCTTAAGGCCGCTCAGCGCGTAAATTCGCCCATTATCATTGAAATCGCCAAGTCAGAAGGTGGCGCAAGTGCCTATTGTGCAGTAAATTACTGGAACATTGCCAGGATTGTTGATGCCATGTGCAATGAGCTGAATATCACGATACCGGTAGCTTTGCACGCAGATCATTATGGCATAAAAAAAGATGAAGATATTGAAGAGGCAAAAACAGAAATCCCTACGTTATTTGAAGCAGGAATTACATCTATTGCAATAGATGCTTCACACCTGCCTGATGACAAGAATCTACTTGCGAACATTGAGCTAAATCCATTTATCCCTGAATGGGCCGGTCTTGAAACAGAGGTTGGTGAAATTAAGGGCAAAGAAGGCCTTTCAACAGTGGATGAAGCTTTGTTTCTCATACAGGGCCTAAATGCCAATAATATTTTCCCTGACTGGATAGCATTAAATAATGGAACGACTCATGGCATAGAGGCAAGCGACCAGGGAATTCAACTAAACCTGACTGCTGAAATCCACAAAGCTTTAGCAAAATACAACATGTCTGGTGCACAGCATGGAACATCCGGAAACAGCTCTGAGAGGTTGAGAGAGATAGCAGCTAAAACCAGAACCACCAAAGCAAATGTGGCTACAGCCCTTCAAATGATTTCATGGGGTCTGGAGGTTAATGATTACGGAAATGCCAGACTTGATAATGATGGCAAGTTTGTCAAGGTAAAAGGCGAAGGCGTTACTGAAAATATGTGGTCTGAAATGGTTGCCTATGCTGACTCAAAAGGACTTAAAGGAGGGGATTACAAGAAGCTTAACCTGCTGTTTGAAAACAGGCTGCTTGGACAGCCAAAAGAGATAAAAGAAAGGATGTCCAAACGAGTCGAAGAATTTATATATAATATGCTTGTAAATGTATTTAATGCACAGGATACAGCTCCTATCGTTATAAGCTCCATACTTGATTCCGGAACCTATGATCCGGGTCCAAAAACAAAAAGACTTGAAGATCCGGTTGAATGGACGACGGAACGGATTGTTAAAAAAGCAAAATCCATTATAACCGACAAAGGAGCTAAGGGAAACTTTGACGACTAAAGCGCAGAAAAAATCTTTTTGTCATTTTTGCGGAGCAAGACTTTCTGAAAAGCAATTGCAAGGAACTATCCGCCTTTTCTGCAAAAACTGCAATGAACCCATTTATGAAAACCCGGTGCCTGCTACCTGCCTTGTCGTGATTGATAATAAGGAAAGAATATTGCTCGTTAAAAGAAGCATAGAGCCAAAAATTGGCTTCTGGTGTTTGCCTGGGGGGTTTATTGAGCTTGGCGAGACGCCCGGACAAGGTGCTTTAAGAGAGCTAAAAGAAGAAACCTGCCTTTCAGGTAAAATCGAGATGCTTCTCGGAGTTACAACAAACATCAGTCCAAAATATCATAGCGTGCTTATGGTCGGTTATCTTGTAAAAAATTATAATGGTATCCTTAAACCAGGCGACGATGCATCTGATGCGGCTTATTTTAATTATAACGATCTGCCGGAAATTGCCTTTGAAAGTCATATGAGCTTTATCAGAATATATTATTCGGCCTATGCTTGTCATTAATCAGGTATGCTGGATGGAGCCCCATAAGCACTAACTTAAATAAAAAAGACATTAATAATTAACCAGTAATTGTTGAATATTGATTATTAACTATGGCAAAAGGCGATGATATTCATGACCGAACTGTGCAGAATAATAAGTGTAAGCGCGAAGATTTCTCAAGGACGAATGGAAAAATAATCAATAATCAATTGTTAATAACTAATTTTTAACTTAGTGCTTATAGGATGGAGTCCTGGATTATAAATTAGAAGATAACTATGCACATACCTTCTTATAAAATACATAACGTTCTCAAAGTATTCAGCGAACGGCTACACACAAAGTAAAACTTCTGAGCAAAATAAATCTCAGGAACAAATACCAACCATAAAAGGAATCAATAAAGCATCTGACTTGGGCGCTAAAAATATCTGACCCACTTATGCCAACAATTAGTGACCCAGTTTATGCGCAGGGATAAGCAGAATGATCATGGCAAAAAGATTTGCTGGTGATTTGGGGGTGTGATGGTGAAATTATATGGATCAGGTGAAGGGTGGGAGAGATAGATAGAGACGTGTTATTCGGAAGAGCCAACACGAAGAAAAAAAACTCCCGACTCTGCTTATTGATGCCGGGATTAACTTATCTCAATCTTTGCCGATTTTTTGTTACGAATAATTGCTCCGCCCCCCTAATTCCTGGTACCCGATCCCTGCATTTATATCTTATAAATTATCCTTTCGTCAGTAATTATTATATCTACATGTTTGTCATGTGATTCAACAGGAACTTGCTGAATAATCTGGCACTCAAGAGCTAACGCAACTTTTCTGGTTGTTGCAGAAAGTTTAGGGATAAATCTGTCGTAATATCCTTCTCCGGTTCCTATCCTTCCCCCCTTTTCGTCAAAAGCAACCCCCGGGATAATTGCTAAATCAATACAGTCAACAGGTACGATTTTGCAGCGGTTTATATCCGGTTCCAGGATGCCTTTCGGACCAGTTATCAGGTCATTATCAGGGTCATCAACTTTCATCAATTTTATTTTATGTTTTTTGATATCAAAGGCAGGAAGAATTACAATTTTATTGTGGTCAAAACATCTTTTAATAATATTACCGGATTTAAGCTCTGTTTTATTATCGACATAAAGCAAAACAATTTTTGCTTCAAGAAAGTTTGCAAATTCAAACAAGTTGTCCTCAACTTGTTTGGTTTTTTTTGCTATTTCTTTGTCAGAAAGATTTTCAAGTATCGTTGCAATATTATTGCGTATTCCTTGTTTTTTTTCTCGAATTTCCTCCATATTATTTCTCCAGAGTAAATTTAGGTAAGCGTTCACGGAACGTTTTATCAAAGTCATTCCAGACCATATCTGTTAACGCTTCTGCTGGTTTGTAAACATCCAGCTCGTAAACTCGTTTTATCTCTCCCAAATTTCTATTTTCCAATTTCAAGTTTCAAGCCGTGAACGGCTACTAATTTTTTAGTCTATACCAATTAGGGCATTAAAGTCAAGACAACTCGCAATAATCATTGACCAAACAATTGCTCTATGATAATTTTCAACCTAAGTTGAGCCATTTTTTTCGAAGAAATGTGCCAAGAATTTGATGCAGGTCGAGTAAAAAATGGCTCAACTTAGGTTGAAATAGTATGAGTTATTTGTATAATGCCCATTTTTGACCGAGCCCTTACAATAGCTGTTATTTTAAAAACATAGGTATTTTATGCTGGAAATCAAGTTTGTTATTCAAAATTTGTCTTTAGTTCAAGAAGTTCTTTCATTGCGAGGTGAAACAGCGGATCTTAAAAGTTTAGCAAGTTGCGATGTAAAACGCAGAGATATTCTTCTTGAGATAGAAGCTTTGAGGCATAGACGCAACAAGGTCTCCGAACAGATAGCAATGATGAAAAAGGAGGGTGAAGACACAGAAAATTTTGTAAATGAAATGCGTAAAGTTTCGGGCCGGATTAAGAATTTAGAGAAATTTTTGACCGAAATGGAAGAAAAAGTAAAAAACATCCTTATTGGACTGCCTAATATACCCCACACTTCTGTTCCTGCAGGAACAGATAGTTCTGAAAATAAAACCATAAAGCAAGTTGGAAAATGTCCGGATTTCGGCTTCGAACCCAAACCCCATTGGTCATTAGGCGAAAGCCTTGGAATTTTCGATTTTGACAGAGCTTCCAGGATTACCGGTGCGCGCTTTCCGCTTTATTTCGGAGCCGGAGCAAGGTTGGAAAGAGCTTTAATCAATTTCATGCTCGATATTCACACCACAGAGCATGGTTATAAAGAAACCCTTCCTCCTTTTATTGTGAACCGGCAAAGCATGACCAACACCGGCCAGCTCCCAAAGTTTGAGGAAGATCTCTTTAAACTGGAAGGGTGGGATTATTTCATGATCCCTACTGCCGAAGTTCCGGTTACCAATATTCATCAGGGCGAGATTCTGGATGAAGATTTGCTGCCGATTATGTATACTGCCTATACCCCCTGTTTTCGCAGCGAAGCAGGTTCTTATGGAAAGGATACAAGAGGATTGATCAGACAGCACCAGTTCAATAAGGTAGAACTGGTAAAGTTCGCCAGGCCCGAAACTTCTTATGATGAACTTGAAAAACTCTTAAACGATGCTGAAACAATTCTTAAGAAGCTGAATCTTCCCTATCAGGTGGTTGATCTTTGTACCGGAGATCTGGGCTTTTCCGCAGCCAAGACATATGATATTGAAGTCTGGATGCCTGCCCTGGGTGTTTATAGAGAAATTTCGTCTTGCAGTAATTTTGAAAGCTTTCAGGCAAGGCGTGCAAATATCAGGTTCAGGAGAAAAGGGAAAAAAGGAACCGAACTTGTCCATACATTGAATGGATCAGGAGTTGCTGTTGGGCGCACGGTTGCGGCTATACTTGAAAACTTCCAGCAGCCGGACGGGTCTGTAATAATTCCAGAAGCACTTCAACCATATATGAAGACTTCGTCAATTCAAAAAGAGGTAATAGTTTAGCCACAAAGGCACTAAGACACCAAGGGTATAATATAATTTTCTTAAAATTAATAAGTTAGGGATTTTTCGCAATTTATCAATCATATTCCTGCTTTGTGCCTTTGTGGCCGAACCGTTACAGAAAGAATTTACTCATGAAACTTGAAAATTTTCCGGAAGATATCCAGCCATATCTAATTCCCGACCTGACTTCTGATGAGGGAGGGAGGCTTATATATCGCTGTTTGGAATGCGGGCTGGAATACGGCATTGAGAAGTTGCTATACACATGTCCGGAATGCGGACAGGTATTGCTTATTTATGATGCAAATTTTGACAGGCTTAAAAAAATTTCGGGAGAATTATGGCACAGAATTTTTGATTATCGCAAGATGCTCAAAATTTCCGCTCTAAAAGGAATTTATTTATACCACGAATTTATTGGTCCAATTATACCCCTGGATTCCATTGTTTATCTGGGGGAAGGTCATACACCTGTTGTTGAAGCAAATTCTTTTTTGCAGAAAAAGGCAGGAATTAGATTTTACTTTAAAAATGATGGCCAGAATCCAAGTGCGTCTTTTAAAGACAGGGGCATGGCAAGCGCTTTTAGTTATATCCAATTTATAGTCAGCAAAGGATATATTTCTTCTGATGTGCTGGCAATATGCGCTTCTACGGGAGATACTTCCGCATCTGCGGCATTATATGCATCTTATCTTAAGCCTCATGTAAAATCTGCGGTACTTCTTCCCCATAAGAAAGTAACTCCGCAGCAGTTGTCCCAGCCCTTGGGAAGCGGGGCATCGGTATTTGAAATTCCAGGTGTGTTTGACGACTGCATGAAGGTTGTTGAAGCTTTGTCGGAGAAATATAATGTAGCGCTGTTAAACTCCAAAAATGCCTGGAGGATACTTGGCCAGGAGTCATATTCATATGAAATCGCCCAGGATTTTGAATATGATATGAGCGACAAAGTCGTAATATTACCTATCGGCAATGCAGGTAATATTACAGCAGTTATGAGCGGATTTTTAAAGTTTTATGAAACAGGAATTATAAATACATTGCCAAAAATAATTGGTGTGCAGTCAAAGCATGCCAATCCTGTTTACAAATATTACCTGGAACCTGATGCGGGAAAACGGGAATTTGTTCCTGTAACAGTAAGGTCCAGCGTGGCTCAGGCTGCTATGATCGGCAACCCTGTATCAATGCCCCGTGTAATTCATCTGGTTGACATTTATAACAGCATGTCTGACAAACAAAAGGTATTTTTTGTTGAGGTGTCTGAGCAGGACATCATGGACTGGGAACTTTTAGCAAATCGGAACGGGCACATTGCATGTACCCATGGCGGCGAATCTCTGGCAGCTCTTGTTTCAGCATATGAACAAGGGATTATAGAAAAAAATGATGTTGCCATCGTTGATTCAACCGCTCATGCACTGAAATTTTCGGGTTTTCAGAAGATGTATTTTGAAAACAGCTTTCCGGAAGAATTTGAAATTTCTCCAAACCCGGATTTAATTAATTCCCCTGTTTTTATCCGGCCAAAAGACCTTGAAAAGGTTCCTGCGCCCGGCAAGCCGTTAACTGGAGAAGATTTTAAACAGTTTGTCGAACGTACATCAGAAGAAATCGCAAATGCGTTGGATCTGAAAAAAGTGTAACGGTTTAGCCACTAAGGCACAAAGACACAAAACAAAGGGGGATATGAATTTTAAACCTTAGCCACGATATAGGAGACACCCAATAACGTTGTGTGTAAAAAAAGCATCAAGAGAATTATATTATAATCTTGGTGTCTTAGTGTCTTTGTGGCTGGATTATTACAAAAAAATAGTTGCCTATAGAATGTTTAAATCATTAATTTCTATCTTTCTATGTTTAATAATATTTACCATAAGCCCTCTTTATGATGTAAACGCAGCTTTTTTATATAAAAGCTATGTGATTCGTAAAGATACGGGGCGAGATATTTTGTGCGATCCTTATATCGTTCAGAAAGATGATTGGCTATTTAAACTTTTCGGGCAAAGAGGTGAAATTTCACAAAAGGATTTCCCTGAATTTGTAAGCATATTTAAACGTATTAATCCTCACATTCGTAACATAAATAAAATTTTACCCGATCAGCATATTTTTATTCCCTTAAAGATATTGAGCCGGGACTCCATGATGGGCCAATCTTCCGGCATAGTTACCATCCCGTTTGTAACCATCTCAAATATACCTGAAATTCTAAAAAACCACTCAATTGAATATACAGTAAAAGAAGGGGATTATTTGGCAAAAATAGTTGCACAAGGCTACAAGATACATAATACAAAATCATATGATAAAAAAAAGAGATTATACAGGGAAGGAATGAAATTGTTCAGACTTATCAATCCAGGGGTTGTTGATCCGAATCTTATTCATACCGGCCAGACAATTTATATTCCCAATCCATCCATTAGAAACCAGCCCTGGTATAAATCCCTTTTTGATGCTTCCGGCAATATTGTAGAAGAAATTGCGCTGAGCGGTACAGCTACTTCTCGCACAAGAGAGACAGCGGCAGTTGCGGCTGTAGCAACAAAAGAAGATATTGCGCCATCTCCTTTTAGGCAACTGGCTCATGCTCTGGATGCAAGGCTCCTGAATAAAGGCACATACTACTTTCCAATGCAGGGAGAAGATGATTTCAGTTTAGATCTTTCCAAGTTTCCTGTTATAGACCTTAAAAATCAAAGCAGAATAATTTTTCAAGAAGATGATATGCAGGAATATGCTTTGAATGCGATAAGGTCATTTTGGAAGAATGTAATAATTGTTCCAGCTTCTCAGAAATCATCTTTAGACCAACTGTTTGATTCGGTTATTAATTCAGTATTTAAAGATAGTATAAAAAACAAATTCTCATTTTCAGATCAGGGCATGGAAGTAAATATCACTGCAAGGTGGATAATTGAGAAGCAATTGGGCGATGAAAATAAAGCTCATCCTGTTTGTATGAATTTTATTGAAAATCCGGATGAACGCACACCGGTCTCAATTTGTCGCTATCTTGAATCGCAAGGTGTAATTGTTAAAGACATAATCAAAGATGGAAAAAATACAAAAAAAGATAAGAAAGAAGATGTTAACTACCGGCAATCCGATAAAAACATAACCTTTATCAACACGCTGGAAACAAAAGACATTGTTAATGATTTGCTTAAAGCGATGGGTTATAAATATGAGCAAGATATCAACATTACATTTCCATATGAAGGGATTCAGGTTGAAGCATTATCAAACCTCATATCGTTAGATGATGCTCCGCTGATTGTTGACTTCGGAAATATTTATGGCGAGGCAATAATTGCTATTAAAAAAGCCGGCATGGAGGTTGTTCAGATAGATACAGGGGATAATATAAATACCGTTATACAAAAACTTCTTAAAGGTATTGGGCTTGATTACACAATCGATCCAATATTTTTTGTTGCGAAACGGCCTGAAAAATATAATATTTCGTTAACCATACCGGGATTTCTGGTTGCAGATTCAGAGGGCAACAACATAATTATAGCGACAGTTCCTTTACATAAGGAGCTTGTTCAATTTTTAAGGGATAGAGATTTAAAAGTAGTGACAATAAGTTCGTAACTACTCAGGTTGGTTAGGCTGAAGGCTGAAGACTTTTAGGGAAAAGACTTCTGGAAGCGGCTGGAAATTTTGTCCTAAACATAGAGAATAACTCTCAGTAATCATCTGTTTCCTTCAGCCTTCAGCCTTCAGCCTTCAGCCTTCAGCCTTCAGCCTTCAGCCTTCAACCTTCAACCTTCAGTCTAATCACCTTTTATTTTGGAGTAGAAAAGCATGAAAACAAATCGTTTTGTTTTAAGTTTAAGCTTGTTTTTAATTTTTTGTATAGCTTCTTGCGCCGCGAATACTGAAGTGCGAAAGAAACAGGAAGAAGCATCAAGAAACCTCGGCGAAGCATACATGCAGCAAAGGGATTTTTCTTCAGCGCTGAGGGAATTTCTAAAAGCAGAAAAAATATACTCCAAGGATCCCTATCTTCAAAACGACCTTGGTCTTGCATATATGGCCAAGGGTAGGCTGTACCTTGCAATAAAACACTTTAAGAAAGCAGTGAAATTAAAACCGGATTATACGCCGGCTAGAAATAATCTTGGAACAGCCTATCTTGCCAATAAAGAATGGGATGTGGCAATAGCCTGTTTTAAGGAGATTATTGATGATATTTTATATGCCACACCACACTATCCCCTTACAAACATGGGGTGGGCATATTACAATAAGCAGGAATACGAGCTTGCAGAAAAATATTATAGCGATGCCCTTAACCTGGAACCAAATTTTATTATCGCCATGCGGGGTCTTGGCCGAACCTATATGGCAATGGAAAGAGCAGCGGATGCTGAGGCAATGCTTGAAAAAGCAGTGAAAAATTATCCGCGTTCTGCTGAATCATATTTTTATCTGGCAAAGGCATATAGTTTGTCAGGCGAATATAAAAAGGCAGTTAGTGCTTATAATAAGGTCATTGAGCTTGCACCTGACAGTGCTATTGCGCGAGAGGCTGAGAAAGAGGTCGAAAAAATAAGCAAATCAAGGTGAAAATTAAATCAATTCTCCAAACTTCGTTGTTCAAGTTTTACAATTGTTGGAGTGATAAATATTAGAAGCTCTTCTTTGTCATCTGTTTTCTCAGTTGATTTGAAAAGCCAGCCAAGGAAGGGAATTTTTGATAACCAGGGAACGCCGGTTTCTCCAGAACTTTTTGTTGTTTTAATAATGCCTCCGATTACAACAGTATCTCCATCGTTTACTAAAAGCTCAGTATTGGCTTCCTTTGTGGTAAATGATCGATCTGTACCATATAAAGGTCCAAGGTCGTTTTTTATAATTTTTATTTGCATTGAAATGCGATCGTCAGGGGTTACATGAGGCATAACCTCCAGCACGAGATCTATGTCTTCAAATTTAGTCGTAGGAATGCCGGTTTCTTCGTCAAGCACCTTATATGGATAGCGCAATCCCTGCTTGATTATGGCTTTTTTGTTGTCAAGCGTTACAATTTTTGGTGCGGAAATTATCTTGCCTTCCCCCTGGGATTCCATAGCCAGCAGCTTGGCGTTCAGTAAAAACGGGGTGCCGGCAATTTTCGTAAAGTTAAAGCCTAAGCTCATTGCGCTTGATGCAATGGGAACATTCATTGCAATGTTTCCGCCGTAAGTATTCCCAACCCCTATTGTATTCTCAAGAGCACCTCTGGCGCTTGTATAAGGTTCAGTACCATCATCGATAAACCAATTTCCACCGGTTGCTGCGATATCCATTGCGCTTGAGGGCTGCTCGCCGCTCGCCGCTCCCCACTGGGTTCCGATTTCCCTTGAAAAATTAGTGGTCGCTTCAACTATTCTTGCCTCGATAATTACCTGGGGTGTTACCTTATCAAGATTATTTATTATTTCCCTGGCCTTTTTTATCTTTTCAGGGATATCTGTCATAATTATAGTGTTGGTGCGCTGATCAGCGCTGGCGCTGCCTCGATTTTCCGTTAATATCGATTCAATTTTCGGCAGTATGTCTTCTTGCGCATTGGCGTAGTTAACTGAAATATATTCTGTAATAAGAGGTTCTAAGGCTTTCTTCTCTTCTCTTGCTTTTAACAGGTCTTTATATTGCACTTCTTCTTTTTTAAGTGTTTCTGCTGTGGCAATTCTTATTATATCTCCCTCAAAAACTTTGCTGAGCTGATTCATTTTAAGGACTAAATCGAGCACCTGATCCCAGGGCACAGGTTTATCTAAAGTCAGAGTAACTTTGCCGGCAACATCCTTGTCAATTGCAAAGTTTTTTGCGCTTACCTCTTGTAATATTCGAAAAACATTTTTAATGTCGGTTTCATAAAAATCCAGGGCTATTTTTTCGCCGGTATATTTTTCAGCAAATAGACCCTCAGGTGTTTCTTTATCAATATCAATTTTTGTCTCAATTTCTTCTTTAGTTACAGTTTGGGTAAGAACTTTTTTCCAGGCCGGAAGTTTAGCATCTTCTAATGGCCTGGGCGCTATTGATGATGCTTCGAAATGGACCAATAATAGATCGTTATTTTGTTCAATAAAATAAGGCACGGTCTCCCGCAGCTCGATTGTGAGCATGGAAGTATTTTTCATGGCAGGTGTTTGAACAGGGATAATTCTATCTACTGCACTTTCAAAACGTGTAGTAATCAGCGGAAATTTGCGGTAATCCGGCAGCCTGGTATTCAGCAGTTTTAGTTGTAACAATTGGGGTGAAGCTTTTTTTATTCGGTATTCAACAGGTCTCGTTGTTCCAATAATGATGGTTGATTTTCCGGCTTCATCACTGGAAAAATCAATACGATTAACCCATGCAGGCTTTTTGGCTTTTTCTTCCATTTTTTCTACTGGTTTTTCTACCGGTTCAGAGGAAGATGAAATTGGGGAAGATAAGGCTTTAGATGGTCTGGAAAATGATATTTTAAGACCGGTTTCTTCATTAGCTGCTTTATAGGGCACATCTTTTTTTAGTAATATTTCGATCTTTGATTTATGACCTTTTTCATTTAACTCGGAAGCAGTTATTGAGCCAACAATTTCGCTTTCCGGCGAAATCTTTGTTTTGATATTATCAAGAGCTGTTTCAGGAAAGTAAAGCATTACAGCGAGGGGAAATATTTGTTTAACAGACATGTAGGTCAACACACGATTCCCCTTAACCAACACATTAAATGATTCTGAATCTTCGGAGGTGCTTATTTCAGTTATAAGCTTTGGTTCAGGGGAAATTCCCATATCTTTTTTTGCAGCCATATTTTGAGCACATCCTGTAAATACAGCTATTAAAATTACCAGGAAAATGGCTGCTGCCCTGATTTTTGACAATTTATAATTTCCGCAATTCATATTATTCTTCTCCAGGAGGCTTCTGAAGTTTAAGTTCTCTTTTAACAAGACCTGTTTTGCCTAATATGCTTTCGGCTTCTTCTTCTACAACTACACGGCCCTTTAATATTTTTATTACCCTGCCTGAATTAATACCTATGCCGGTGCCTTTTTTTATTACAAACCCTTTGCCGGACGCATCTTCTACAAGCGCCTTGTTTCCGCCTGGCGCGAAGATTATCCCCACAAGCTTCAACTGACTCAAGTCAACCTTTTCAATAGGGGTAAGCGGAATGCGTTTTTTCTTTTTTCTATCATTTTGATCAGCAAAGGCGGAAGATTCAACTCTGAAAATTGAGGCAAATGGATCTATTTTCCCCTCAGCCTTATAACTGACAGTTGTTTCTGATAATTCAATCTTTTGGTCCGGTTTTTGATTGGGCTTTTGATCAGGAACCGCATCTGTTTTGCTGGTTTTTGGTTTTAAGGCTTGTTTTTTTATTTCAGGCTTTGGGATTTCAATTTTTTGGTCCTTCTTAATTGGCTGCTTTTCCTTTTTTGGCATTACAATCTTTTTGCTGATAACCGTTGCTTTTTGGGGCTTTTCTAGTTGATTATCGCACCCATAGAACAAAAAGAGGCTTGTTAAGCAGGCTATAGTTATTAATATTTTTATATGGTTACGCATTGGCTTTTTAACCCTGAACCCCGGACCTGTTACTTTATTTCTTTTTCGCTGTGTTTGCCGCATCCTTTTCTTCAGCTTCGACAAACCTGTAAGTTACAGCCGTACAGGAAGTGTTGAGCATGCTCCCCTCCCGGGGTGTAGCTATCACAATATCTTTTATATTTACTATTCTGGATAACCTTGAAACTTTATCAAAGAAGAGTCCAACATTGTGGTAATTACCGGCAATTTTAATTGAAACAGGAATTTCAGCATAAAAATCTTTATTAATTTCTGATTTAGGTTGAAATAAAAGAAATTCCAGGCCGGCATCCTTGCCGGATTCGGTAATATTGGTCAGCAAAGAAGGAATTTCTTTTTTGTCCGGCAATGCTTTCATGGCGATTTTGTATTGAGCTTCGGCTGTTTTCATTTTTTCTCTATATTGGTTAAGCTGCGCAGCTTTTTTTTTGGCTGAAACAAGCCTGTTTTCAAGATTCTTGTAATCTGAATTTAATTGGGCAAGCTTTTCAAAATTTGGAAGATATAAAAAATAAACAAACGACCCTGTAATTACAATGAAAGTCGCAACACATATCAGGATTCTGTGAAGTTTTGATATGTTTCCAACTTTTTCAAATAAGGGTTCAATAGGTTTTAAAGAAATGTCGAATTTCTTCATTGTTTTTTCGCCTTATCGGTAGCAGCTTTATCCCTGTGCATTTTATTACAGGAAATTACAAATCCTTTAAGATTTGTGTACTTATTATGCGTTTCTTGTTTCAGGTTCCTTAAATTTACGCTGTCAAAAAGCTTTGAGCCTTCCAGGCGAGTCATAAAATCAGCCACTGTTTTATTATCAAGAGCAAACCCTTTAATTGTGACTTCTTCTTCTTTTGCCTCAAGAGATGTAAACCACATCCGTTTTGGAATTACCATAAATGTCATTGTGTCAAGAAGACGGACAGGCTCTTTGCGGTTAAGCTCAAGATTTTTTATTACGCCCGTTTTTTTATTGAGGACGCCCAGCCTGTTTTTGATATCCGTTATTTCTTTAATTATTTTGTTGTATTTGGATAGTTCGTTTTTAATGTTTTCTATTTTAACATTATAAGCGTTAATTTTATTGTTTAATGATATATTATAATAATACATGGAAAGAGTGACAAATATAATTGAGAGAAAAAATGTCGAGACCTGGAGGCGTATGTTCTCTTTTTTGCGCGCAGCTCTATAAGGTAGTAGATTAACTTTTATCATTTGTCATCAACTCTTCTTAAAGCGAGTCCCATGCATATAGATGCTTGAGTGGCTATCTGCTCAAGGTATGAAGGATCAAAATGCTCAGCTATGTGTAACTTTTTGAAAGGATTAATAGTTTCTACATCAGATGATGTTTCAGTTGCCAGAAGTTGACGGAATTCCTTAATCTGGGCGCCACCGCCGCTGATCATAATACTTTTTATCTGCTCATCTGGGTTTGCCGAATAATAAAAGTCAAGTGCGCGTCTTATTTCGATACTCCATTCGGAAACCACAGATGAAACAATTTGTTTTAGATCATCAGGAGATATTTTGTCTGCCTGTTTACTAAGCTTAATTTGTTCGGCTTCTGCAAAAGAACAGTCTATAAGAGAGATTATTTTTTGATTTATCTGGCTGCATCCCATGGAAACATCTCTCATGAATACAGAAGAATGGCTTTTCAGTATGTTCAAAGATGTTTTGTTTGCTCCTATATCTATCAGCACTACATTTTCATCAGTTAAGTCATAATTAGCTTCGAAAATATTTTGCAGGGCAAAGGCATCAACATCGATTATACATGGGTTAAGTCCAGCCATTTGAACAAGATTAATATATTCACTAATCATTTCCTTTTTGGCTGCAACCAGGATAACGCTCATTTGATCTGAGCCGGTTTCCGTTTCTCCCAGGATTTGATAATCTATATTAACCTCGCTGATGTCGAAAGGGATATATTGTTCTGCTTCCAGATGAATGGTTTCCTGGAGTTGTTCTTCGGTTGCGGTTTGCACCTCTATTTTTTTGACAATAACTGAATAACCTCCGATTGATAGGGCAATATTTTTTTCTTTTATGTTATTCGCCTTAAATAGTTGACGAATTGAGTCGGCAACATTTTCCGGGTCATTTATATTACCTTCTTCAATTGCTCCCGGGGCAATACTTATCATTCCGAAACTCTTCAGGGCAAACCCCTTTTTTGTTGCCGTAATTTCTCCGGCCTTTAAAGAGCTGGAGCCAATATCAAGGCCGACTAAGCTGGGAGATTTTCCAAATATCATTTAATAAACCCTTAATCGCCAAATATCTTGTTTTTATCCGAAAGTTTAAATCCCAGGGCCAAAAGAATCTTTCTTTTGGTTTCCATACGGCACGGCATGTCTTTTTCTATTCGAGCAATAGTGATCGGAGAGACTTTTGCTTCTCTTGCAAGTTCGGACTTGCTCATCATAAGAGATTCTCTAATTTTTTTTAAAGAGTTGCCGCTCATAAAAAACCTTACTTTTCGTCATGCATTGCTAATAAGTTGTAATATTTTTCCGGAACTGTGGATTAATTACATAACATTATTATTAAGTCAAGTTAATTATGCGTAATTATATATAATTACGTCATGTTGTGCTTATAGTTATTCAACAACTATTTATAGTATAGACCTCGTTAATAATGGTTAATTATGGAGCAATATTTTTGACGAAAAGCTTGGTTTCTAGTTTGGGAGTCAGGTTAAATGGTTCACGGTTCACAGATTAAAAAGTTGATTGGTTCATAATGTTCACCCAATGAGATCAATTGCTGAGGGAAAAGTCGTAAAGCGATTAACCATGAACTTGGAACCGTGAACCCTGGAACTGTGAACCTGAGTAGTTACAAAGTTTTTTGTGAGCGGTATTGAGAAATACAGGCTAAAGCCCAAGAATGCTATCAATGAAAATAAAGCTTTACCTTGACTTTAATGGTTAATTTCCTTATGTTTGCAATAACTTAATTTTTCTGTCCTTACTTCTAAACTTTTTATATCGACTAATAGTTGAATAAAAATCCATGATACGATTTCTTGAATTTGCAGGGAGGCCGCTTGTATTTTTTGTTGAAGAATGCGGCAGAATTATGCTCCTTCTGCTGTCAACCATATCGTGGGCGTTCCGTCCGCCGTTTCGTTTTAGAATAATTTTTAAGCAGATGGAATTTGTTGGAGTCAATTCCGTTGGCGTTGTTCTGATTACAGGCGCTTTTACAGGCATGGTTCTTGCTCTTCAGACGTATCATGGTTTTAAAATGTTCGGGGGTGAAAGCCTGGTGGGCTCAACTTTGGCCCTGGCAATGACGCGCGAACTTGGGCCGGTTTTCACAGCCTTAATGGTGACGGGGCGTGTTGGTTCAGCGATGGCTGCGGAACTTGGTACCATGAAAGTCACAGAGCAGATTGATGCGTTAAATACGATGTCAGTCAATCCCGTTCAATATCTGGTTATGCCTCGTATAACCGCCGCAATATTAATGCTTCCTGTTTTGACGATTATATCTGATTTTGTCGGTATTGTGGGCGGCTATTTTGTTGGTGTTAACCTTCTAAAAATCAATTCAGGAATTTTCATAGCCAAAATAATTGATATTGTTGAACTTGATGATATTTACAATGGACTTATAAAAGCTGCATTTTTTGGATTAATTCTTTCTCTTGTAGGTTGTTACAAGGGAATCTATACAATCGGCGGCGCTGAGGGAGTTGGAAGAGCAACAACTCAGTCGGTGGTCTTGTCATCGATATTGATTTTTATTAGTGATTATTTTCTTACGGCAGTCATGTTCTGATGATTAACCTAATAAAGATAACTAAATCATTTAACACCCAAAAAGTTCTGGACGAACTTGATCTTAATATAGATCCTGAAAAGATTACCGTTATTATTGGTCAGAGCGGAGGAGGCAAAAGCGTTCTCTTAAAGCATATTATAGGTCTTATAAGGCCTGATTCAGGTCAGATTATTATTGACGGAATTGACATTTCAAACCTAAACGACAAAAAGCTTAATGAAGTACGAAAAAAGTTTGGTATGCTTTTTCAGGATGCAGCCTTATTCGACTCGATGACGGTAGGTGAAAATGTAGCGTTTCCTTTAAACGAACACACGCGATTATCAAAAAAAGAGGTCAATAAAACAGTTAATGAGAAGTTAAATCTTGTTGGATTGAAAAATGTGACACACAAAATGCCTTCCGAACTATCCGGTGGTATGCGCAAGCGCGTTGGACTTGCAAGGGCTATTGCGCTGGATCCCAAAATTGTACTATTTGATGAGCCCACAACAGGCCTTGATCCTATAATGCGCGAAAGCGTTGATGAGCTTATTGTAGCGACCCAGAAGAGGACAAAGGCGACCTTTGTTATTATTAGTCATGATATTGAGTCTGCCTTTACGATTGCACATAAGGTAGCCATGTTATATCAGGGTAAAATCGTTGCTGTTGGGACACCGGATGAAATACGTTCATCAAACAATTCTTTTGTTAAACGATTTATTAAGGATTTAAGAGGGCAGGGATCGGGGATTAGGGATTAAGGGATTAGGGATTAAGGGATTAGGGATTAAGGGATTAGGGAGATTTTTTTGTCGAATTTAAGCGTAGAAGCAAAAGTCGGTGTTTTTGTTGTAATTGGAATGATAATTCTTGGATACATGTCCATGCGGCTGGGTAAGCTTGGTTTTAAAATGGATAAAGGATATGATGTTAATATATATTTTGATTCAGCATCCGGCCTTGAAGAAGATGTTTCAGTTGAGATCGCAGGGGTTGAAGTGGGCAGGGTCCGCAAGATTTTACTTGAAGACGGGAAAGCGCTGGTAATTCTTCGAATAGATTCCAATGTTAAACTTAGAAAAGATGTTAAAGCTTCAATCAGAAGCAGGGGAATACTTGGTGATAAATATGTTGTGCTGGTTCAGGGCTCCCCGGCAGCTCCCTTGATTGAACCGGATGGGCGCATTGTTAGCACTACCACTGCAACAGATTTGGATACCCTGATGAATGTTCTTGGAGAGGTGGCGGAAAATATCAGCAAGCTGACACGTTCGTTTGCGAATGTAATGGGAGGTGAAAAGGGCGAAGCTTCACTTCGTTCAATAGTTGATTCTATGAAGTCTGTGGCTGAAACTCTGGACAGAACCGTGCAGGAAAACAACGAAGAACTTGTAAAAATAATAGCAAATCTTTCCGAGTTCTCAGCGACAATAAATGAAATTTCATCAAAGATTAATAAAGGAAGAGGAAGCGTAGGGAAATTAATTAACGAGGAGGATACAGTTGAAAGGTTAAACGGAACACTCGCGTCGCTTAAAGAAATAACTGAAAAGATAAACAGGGGAGAAGGATCATTAGGCAAGCTGATTAATGAAGAAGAAACTGTTGAAAATATAAATTCAACCCTTACCAGCATAAATGATTATATGCAAAAGCAGGAATCCTTCAGAACATATCTGGATTACAGGGGAGAATATCTTTTTGACAGCAATGAGGTTAAATCCTATCTTACACTTCGTATTCAACCAAGGGAGGACAAGTATTATTTGCTTCAGGTTGTTGATGATCCGGGAGGAGTGGAATCTGAAACCGATATTACAACGACTACAAACGGAGTAACCACGACAGAGCATATTGAAAAGAACGAAAAAAATGAAATTAAGTTTTCAGCCCAAATCGCCAAGCGTTACTATGACCTTGGCTTGCGCGGTGGAATTTTTGAATCTACAGGCGGTTTCGCATTTGATTACTATCTTTTCAAAGATCGCCTGACCCTCTCACTGGAAGCCTTTGATTTTGATTCAGACAGCAATGCTCACCTGAAATTCAAAGCAGATTTTACACCATTTAAGCATTTATATATAACCTCGGGTTTTGATGATTTTATAAGCGATGAAGGGAATGAATCTTTTTTTATCGGGGCTGGAATTAACTTTTTAGATGATGATCTCAAAACCCTTCTTTCGAACCTGCCATTTTATAAATAACGACTTGTAATATTTTAGCGCTTTTAAATATTATTTTTTTGGACAGGATTTACAAGATATTCAGGATTTAAATTATCGAAACTTTTCCTGTTAATCCAAATCTAAATCTTTATACCTTGATACACACCTTCTTCATGTTGTGATTATATTTTATGATTTACTGGATAGCTACAATGAGAGTTGGCTTTGTTTGTGCACTTTATATAAAATCTTGTTTATCCTGTTATCCTGTCAGATTCTTTTTCAACAGGCTAAAATTAAAGGTCGCGAAACATTTTTTCTTTTGCTATCTCTAAATAGTTGGAATCTTTATAGTCAGAAATAATTTTATTAAAAGCCTCAGCGCTTTTATCTTTGTTTCCCATTACTGCGTAAAGCCGTCCTAAATTGAACAGAGCTTCATCTTTATTTGCATCATTAGATCCGGACATAATCATTTCGAGATATTGTGCAGCAGCATTGTAATCTTTTTTTCCTTCCTGAGAGTACGCAAGACCGCTCAATATAAGGTTTTTAACAAACGGATTGTTTTCAAAGTCTGAAAGGGCATTATTATACAATTCCGTCGCTGCATCAAAATCACCAGCATTGTAACAGATATTTGCATACATAACCCTTGCTATTTTGGCGCTATCTTTTCCCCAGTTGTTTTCAATAATCTGATTAAAATCATTTGCCACTTCCTGGCAGGCTTTTACAGCTCCTTGTTCGGTTTTAATTTTTTCATGTTTGGCCAAACTGTTTGCAAGCATAACGGAAGCTTTGCTTTCAGCGCTGTCTGAATAATAGTAGACTGAAGAACAGACTATTATTATAGCAAAAATCACTCCCACTGCAGATAACATTGGAACTTTATATTTTGTTAAGAACCCAAGAAATTTTGCTGAGAAAGAGATAAATTTATCAGGTTCTTCAAGCTGTCGTTTCCTGGATCGGCTTACGCGTTTTTTCGCCACAATTCCTCCCTTATAGACTTTCAGATAAATAATTTCACTGCGTTATCAGTCGTCGACGTATAACTAATACGCCTTCCTCCTTCCGGCCTTGTGAAATTAATTATCTGAAAGTCTATATTATGATTTACCATACTAAAGACTTATGAATCCACCCCTTGTCTCCATCAGCATGCTGAACATGAATCCAGTTGCCTTTGCGCTTTAAGGTTTTAAATGGAACTCCTTTTTCAGTTGCAAATAAAATTTTATATTTTGTGCCTGGGCCTGATCGGACGTTACAGTTTTCTTTATTTGTAATAACTGACGGTATCTTGCGGACAAGAGACTTATGAATCCACCCCTTATCTCCCTCGAAATCACGAAAACGATACCAGCTACCTGACTTTTTCAGAACAAGAATCGGATGATATTTTCCAATCTGCCACAGGATGTCATACTTTGTACCGGGGCCGGAGCGTATGTTGACTATAGAAGATGTAGCAGTCAGGCGTTCAGCTATGGCAATACTGCTGAAAATAATTAACAGAACTATTGAAACAGAAGCAATAGAACAAGCTTTTATCAGGACATAAGTTTTACTTCGCATATTCCTTCGAGGTCTTTTTTAAATTTAACTGCATCTTCTTTTGATCCAACAATTGAATCAAAATGCATGGGGATTGCAATCTCAGGTTTCAGGCGTTTTGCTGCCTCAACAGCTTCTTCAGCGGTCATCACATAAGTGCCCGAAACCGGCAGCAAGGCGATATCAGCTTCAAATTTGTCCATTTCAGGGATAAGGTCTGTATCTCCGGCATGATAAATCCGGATTCCATCAATAGTTATAATAAAGCCTAACCATCCATTGATTTTTGGATGAAAAGCCTTGTTGGTATTGTAAGCTTCGACCGCTTCGATATCGATTCCAGAGACATTTATTTTGTCTCCTGGTTTTACAACTCTGACATCACCTGAAAGTTTTTTGGCTGATTCTGCTTCAGTAACGATTACAGTGCCTGGTTTTATTGTTTTATCAATATCGTCAATTGAACAATGATCATAGTGAGAATGCGTAATCAGGATTATATCTGCGGGCACGACTTCTTTTATCTGAAATGGATCAATGACAATTATTTTGTCATGCGCATTTATTGCGAATCCGGCATGTCCAAGCCATTTAATATTTTTCAGCATGTTGTGTGGCATGTCTATCCCCCAACGGTTCACAGTTTTGTTTTGATCAACAGTTAACTGTAAACCGTGAACCGTTTTTATTATGTATTATAAAACAAAAGTGCAGGCAATTCAACACAGGTTAGTTTGTTGCCGTAAACCGCGCCGGTATCAATTCCTATTTTGTTGGGCTCTACCAATGGTTCCTTATAAGGTGTATGCCCAAAAACAACTATTTTCCCAAAATCAAAATCCGAGTGTACGAAATCTTTACGTATCCAGAGAAAATCTGCAGGATCCTGCATTTCGAGCGGGATGTTTTCTCTAAGCCCTGCATGCACGAATATATAATTATCACTTTCATAATAAAGTGAGAGTGATTCAAAAAAATCAAGATGTTCTTGAGGTATCGGAGGGGAACCGGTCGTCCGGCTTTTTTTCATGTAGCTTTCCAGAGTCGGCCGTCCTCCATTTATTAGATATGTAAGCCTGTCTTTTCCTGAAAGATATTTTTCCAGCATCTCCTCGTGGTTTCCTTTTAAAAATATAATTTTTTGAAAATGCTTTTTTAAATCAATGAGATATTCAACAACATCAAAAGAACTGTGACCTCTGTCAATATAATCTCCCAAGAATAACAGGATATCATTATTGCGATCTATCTTAATTTTATCCATAAGTGCACACAGCTTGTCAAAACATCCATGGATGTCCCCTATGGCAAATATTTTTTCCATCAACCCCTTAGGTTAAACCTAAAATCTTTCCACCCTGATAGATACAAAAGGCTGCCGCCCAGGCTATAGAAGTGTTGTAAACTATGCTGAACAAAGTCCATTTCAGGGAACCGGTTTCCCTGCGTATTGTTGCTATTGTTGCGACACAAGGAAGATATAACAATACAAAGATCATTAATGAAAGTGCGGAAAGAGACGTCATTTCAGAAGCTAAAAGTGTGTTCTTGAGAGCATCCGGCTCATCTGCTTCTTCGGCAGTATAAAGTATTCCCAAGGTACTTACTACGATTTCTTTTGCAACAAAACCGGTAAGAAGCGCTACACTGCCACGCCAGTCTATTCCAATGGGAGCAAATACAGGGGCTATGGTTTTTCCAATGCTGCCCATGAAAGATTTTTCAGCTTTTTCAGCTTTTTCAGCCAGTTTAAGTTTTGTAATCGCGGCATTTTTTTGTTTTTCTATCTGTTTCTTTTCATAATCATCGGCATTTGAATATTTGTCCATAAAGGACGTATTGATCTTGTTTATTTCTTTATTATAATCCATTGAATAGTTTATATTGCGTGGAAAAGCTGTGAGCATCCACACAATAACCGAGCCAACAAGAATAATGCCCCCCATTTTTTTCAGGAACATCTTGCTCCTGTCCCACATATGGATGATAAGGCTTTTTATCATTGGAACCCTGTATGGGGGCAGTTCCATCACAAATGGAGCATCAGCACCTTTAAATAGTGTAGAACGGAATAAGCGTCCGGTTATAATTGAGAGAATAATGCCGGTAATATAGATTAAAAATATTACAGTTCCTGCTCTGGCGCTGAAAAAGGTACCGGCAAGCAGAATATATATTGGCAGTTTGGCTGAACAAGACATAAAGGGAGTTATTAGTATTGTAAGGATTCTGTCTTTATTGCTCTCAAGAGTGCGGGTTGCCATGATTGCCGGGACACTACAGCCAAAGCCCATGAGCATGGGGATAAAGGATTTGCCGTGCAGCCCTATAAGATGCATTATCTTATCCATCAGAAAAGCCGCTCTTGCCATATAGCCTGTATCTTCAAAAATTGCGATAAATAAGAAAAGTATCAGAATATTTGGAAGAAAAATTATAACGCTTCCAACACCTGCTATTATTCCGTTTAAGAGAAGATCTTTAAAAAGACTATCAGGAAGAAAGAGTTCTAATATTGCCGACAACCAGTTGACTCCGCTGTCTATCCATTCCATTGGATAGGATCCAACAACAAAAGTCGTCTGGAACATAATCCATATAAAGAGTATAAAGATAGGGAACCCGACAAATCTGTTCGTAAGGACAAGGTCAACGTTCCTTGAAGTGTCTATGCGCCGTTTTGTTGATTTTGTTACAACCTCCTTTATGATTCCGGCGATAAATCCATATCGTTCATCTGTCATTACTATTTCAGGATCATCATCAAAACGGTCCAAAAGATGCTTGCGATGCGTCTCGACTTCCCGAAAAATTTCCAGGCTTTTATTTCCGATTTTTTGACGAATGCGTTCTCTAACGATTTTGTCATTTTCGAGAAGCTTTATAGCTGTCCATCTTATATTATAAGGAAGATTTTGTTCTATGCGTTCTTCGATGAAGCCTTGAAGTTTTGAGATGGAGTTTTCAATATCGTTGCTGTATTTGACCTTGCGTTTTTGGGAGATCTTTGATTTTGACCCGGCCAATTTTATGGCCACTTTCAGCAAGCTGTCAATACCTGTATTTTTGTTTCCTATTGTGAAAACTACCGGGACATCTAGAAGCTCAGACAGCTTATCGGCATCAATTTTGGTTCCTCGTGAAGTTGCAAGGTCGGCCATATTCAGGGCAAATAAGACCTTGCAGTCAAGTTCTCTTAACTGCGTAGCCAGGTAAAGGCTGCGTTCAAGGTTGGATGCGTCAATTATATCGATAACAACATCCGGGGACTCTTCAAGAACAAAATCCCGTGCAACAATTTCTTCTATGGAAAAAGGGGTTAAACTATAAGTTCCGGGAAGATCGATAATTTTAAGATCATGCCCGAATTTACTTACAGAACCTTCTTTCTTTTCAACCGTAACACCCGGCCAGTTTCCTACCTTTTGTCTTGTTCCGGTAATGTTATTGAATATTGTTGTTTTGCCTGAATTTGGGTTTCCTGCAAGGGCTATTGTAATACTCTTTTTGTGCATTAGTTTGGGCATGGTTCTAACTTCTTTTGATTATTGTCGATTTGTGGAATCGCTTCGCTCTGTCTTTTTGTTATAAAATTAATAGAATACCTTCAATCAACAATCGACAATCATCAATCTATCGACGGTTATATTTGCAGCTTCTTCAACCCGAAGGGATATATGATACCCCTTAATAATCAGTTCAAGCGGATCTTTCAAAGGTGCATATTTTTCTACGTAAATTTTTGTTCCCTTGGTTAGTCCCATTTCAAGCACCCTTCTGCGCAAGGCTCCATTATTACCTTTTACATGGACAATTATTCCAGTTTGCCCCTCTTTCATTTCGCTTAACAACATTATAAAAATCCCTTCAGGCAAAATCCGAATATCGAAATCCGAAACTCGAAACAAATCCGAATACCAAATTAAAAAATGACCAAAACTAAGTAATTGGGAATCGGTGGTTTTTTGTTATTGGAGCATTTGCATTTTTGTCATTGTTTCGTATTTCGTGCTTCGGATTTCGAATTTCTGGCCGAAAAACAGGAGGTTTTCGGTCAGCTACTAATTAGCTAATCGTCTGAACAATTATTTTCTGCGCCAGTCCGTGTCCGATAGCGTAACGGTTGCAATCTAAAGCTATAACCATCTGTCCATGTCCGCTGTTGGTAATGACATCAATCTCGTCTCCAATTCTCAGCCCCATGCTTAATAAGCGCATGCGTGCAGTTGATCCTCCGGTAAAATCTTTGATTATGAGTCGTTCACCCTGTTTTGCCACTACAAGGGGCATAAGTTTTAAATGGTCTTTAAGACATTCTGAACAAATACCATAGATTTCCAGCTTATGCTGGAGCATGTGGAAACCATAAGCACGGGACACTTGTGTTTGTAAATTTTCAATCTTTTCGTTTTGGAACTCAATAATTTTTTTGCATTTTGTGCAGATCATATGATCGTGATGCTGGCAGAGATGCCTGTGCTCATACCGTACAGGTCCGCTATTAAATCTGATTTTCTGGGCAAAACCGAAGCGGCATATAAGTTTAAGCGTTTCCCTGACAAAGTCGGAGTCTAATTCATATCCCTTTTCTTTAAGAAGCGGAATTATTTCATTCACGGTAAGGTGATGTTCGGTTTGCAGAAAGACTTCAAGTACCTTGAATCTATCTTCAAAATCAGAAATATTTTCTTGCTTAAAAAGTTTTTTGAACTGTTCCTTTTCGTGGTTGTGAACTTGCTTCATGTTAATTCCTGATTGAGAATGATTTTCAACAATAATGCTGGATTAAGTGGTTGTCTATAAGGCTTTTTAAATGCTTTTGTATGAAGAAGATAATCATGTTTGTGATTTATCCGGAGTGGCCTGGTATTTCATAAGTAGTACATGAGCCGCTCGAGCAAGTCCTTGTTGTGGCGCTGGGTTTATTGCTGGAATCAGAGCTGTCTCCCATTGCAAAATTAGTAGAGCTGATGATTCGTTCAAAATCCTCTGATTTACATTCGGGACATTTAAGTTCAACTTCCTCATCGTTATTCATAACAAGCATCTCAAAATAGGCCTGACATTTTAGACACTTAAATTCATATATAGGCATTTTTTACTCCTTGAAAATTTGTTTACTATTTCAACGGTCGTTGAGTTAAAAACTCCTCAATTTTTGACCTAATTACAGTTTAAGGTAACGGTTCAGCCACTAAGTCACCAAGACACAAAGAAGGGATATGATTGATAAATTTCGAAAAATTTCCAAATTATGAATTTTAAGAAAAATATATTTTATATCTTGGTGCCTTAGTGTCTTTGTGGCTGAACTATTTCAGTTTAAGATATTTTAACAGGGCATTTTTTACGGTTGAGGCGTTTTTTTGAGCTATATTTTTACCGCTGTCAATAATAATTTCTGCAAGAGGGTTTTCTTCGTATGGAATATCAACCCCTATCACTTTGCCCAAATCTTCAAACTTTGAGCCCTTTTGCTTTCTTTCCAAAGCCCGAAGGTACATTTGCGAAACAATATGACCATTTTTGCGTTTAGATTCCCGTTCTATACATACTGAAAGAGGGCATTTTATCATTACCTCCGCAAAACGCTTGATTTTTTTTCTGGCATTATCACGGTATAATTGTTTATGAGCGGTGGCATCTATTATGACATTAATCCCATTTTGCACATTTTCCGTTGCAAGATCAACCAGTTTTTTATAGATAAAATCACGTTCGCTATCAGTATATTCCGGTTTATTAACATATTTTTTTCGTATTGCATCAAGCTCAATTCGTTTACAGGTTATTCCTTCATCAGCCAGCATATCATATACAAGCTTTGATATTTCACTTTTGCCTGAGCCAGGAAGCCCTGTAAACCATACAGCCCAGCCTTTAGCGAGCCCTTTATTCGAGATATTTGTTGATTTCATCTATATTCATTGTATCTGTTGCCAAAATATTTCTTGTGAAGTTAAAAAGCTTTATGCGTACATCTACAGGATGGTTTGGATACCATTCAGGAGAAGCTATTACAAGACATCTGAAAGCATAAAAAGGTTGAATAACTTTAAAAATTTCCTGATCTTTTGTCTTTTCCAGATAGGTTTCTATAAAAATATCGTGCAGTTTTTTATATTCACCATATAATTTGCCGTGCTTTAAGAGAGAATAAAGCAGATAATTGATACTCAATGTGGAAACATCATCAGCAGCCTCCCCGTATTCTCCCCTGCTTCGATCAAATGTTGAAAAATCTGTTCCTTCTCTAAATTTGATATTCCACGGATGAAAATCACCGTGTTCACGGCACAGGCGGTGGGTATATTGTTTTAGCTTCCAGCGCCATTCAACGCAACGCTTTTCAATATCACAAAAAGCAGCATCTGAGAAAAATTCATAATTTCCCGGGTATCCATCAACAATTCCCATTATGCATTCGCCATGCCCAAGAAGCTCTCTGACTTTTCTTGTATAAAGCTCGGGCTCATTTTTTTTTTCGCTGTGAATTTCAGCCAGATACTCGCCAAGCGTTTTTGCCCTTTCTATATCAAGGTCGGTTAGGGTCTCAGTTTTAAGGCGCTTTAAATCTAAAAAGTAGTCAGTTCCTTCGACTTTTTCCGTGAGTAAAAAAAAGATGTTTGCATCTCGAACAGAATGAGCTGTCCCTTCAGGGTTGAAATATCCGACATCCAGGGGATGGGCGTGTTTGGGAAGGCGTTGGCCGGCATCATACTGAAACATCAAAACGTTAGCTCTGTCCCACAAATACTGGTGGCCGTATTTATCTTTTCGCATTGTAGAAAATATGACCGAGTGGTCTTTACCTTCTTTGCGAAATGTAACCAGAAATGTATCTCCATAGCCCAACTTTTTTATTGTATCAGTAAAGCTTCCAAGTTTTTTGACTCCAAGAATTTCAACTTTTCCGCTAAAACGTTCTTCCAGATATTTTTTTATCGCATCTGTCTTAACAGGAATATTTATCAGTTTATCAATCATTTTCTTCTCTCATCTGGTAACTGGGGCTCCTTGAGTCCCTTAAGCAGAGCGCTTAGATCGGAGACCTGAGGTTTTTCGTTTTTTGAAGGCATTTCTTAACTCAATAAGTGCTCGTATTGTATTATCATTTGCTCGAAGGCGTTCTTCAGGTGTCATTTTTAAAAACATTTCAACTAAACCTTTATCTACCCCGATTTGCATATTCTTTTGCTTATCGCTATGTTGCACCATTTCGACTATCTTCCCTCACGTCACTCATTTGGCTGAATTGTAGATGTTATACGATATACCTTATTTCACCCGCCCGTATAACGCAAAACTGAGAGGCTGGGCAACGATAAACAAACCTATGATAAAGATAAAAACTTTTGATTCAGACATGCCTCTCCAAAAACGGCACGGCTTTGCCCAGTTCCTCTCAAGCGCCTTGTTTGCCGTTCTTCATTTGTATTGCTTCCATGGCTTTTTTGCTTAGCTCTTCAACGGATTCGTCAGGCCAAAGGTCTCTTTGCCGCTTTGTATAATAAAAAAAATAAACTATCCCAAGGCCTGTAAACAGATAAAATAAACGTTATTTAAATAGTTTAATATATTCTTTAAACAAATAAAATTTACCTCTTTTTGCACCTGTAATTTCTTCAATTATACAAAGCTCTTCCATTTCATCTATTAATTTATAAACAGTTGGAAATGAAAGATTAGTAAGTTCTTTTGCTTTTTGAGCGTTAAGAATGGGACGTTGAAACAAATAATTAATAATTGTCTGTGCATTATTTGATCGAACTCCAAGCTTTTGAAGTTTGCTATCAACTTCTTTTTGCAATTTAAGGATGCTATCAAATGTCTTGATACTATTTTGTGCTGTTTCAATAACTCCAACAAGAAAAAATTTGCACCATTGTGTTAAGTCATTTTTCTCACGAACACGTGTTAAGTTGTCATAATACAAAGTTCTATTTCTTTCAAAAAAATCAGATAAATATAAAACAGGCTTTTTTAAAAGTCCTTTTTCGACAAGATAAAGAGTGATTATTAAACGTCCTGCACGTCCATTCCCATCTAAAAAGGGGTGAATTGTTTCAAACTGATAATGTATTAATGCTATTTTTAATAAGTCTGGAAAATTATGTTCGTCATTATGTGCAAATTTTTCCAAATCTCCCATATATTCGTTTACTGTAGTATGTGATGGGGGAACAAATGTCGCATCATTTATACTTGCCCCACCAATCCAGTTTTGACTGTTTCTAAATTCACCGGGCAGTTTGTGTTTTCCTCGAACTCCTTTTAGTAAAATTTGATGGGTTTCCTTTATTAGCCTTGAGGAAAACGGGAGTTTTTCCAAGGTAGTGATCGCTGTATTTAGCGCTAAAATGTAGTTTTGAACCTCTTCCCAGTCATCTCTCTTTTCTTCATTGACATCTTCTTTATCTAATAAAGCTTCTTCAATATTGGTTTTTGTTCCTTCAATTTTATTTGATTGAGATGCTTCTTTCAATACGTGCATACTAATGAATAAATCAATATTAGGAATATATTCGGAATACATATCAAGGCGACCTAATTGCCTGTCGGCTTGGCTTAAAAGATTTATTAACTCCATGTTCCCAACATTCCATTTCCTATTGATTTTATCGGGCTGGAAGCTTTTATGCGTGCCTTGATTTATATATTGACCTGCTTTAAAATTTCTCACTAATCGCTCCATTAAAATTTTAATAAAGACGCCACTTATTTAAGAAATCAACAATAAACTTAATTAAGCACCCTTATTATTTAAAATGCAAGGAGTTTTTTTAATTAGCGCAATTGTTTTAATGTTGGGGAACAAGTGCATAAACACAATTGGTCAGTGCGCGCAGGCCCCAGCCAAGTTCTTTGAATTTGATTCTTATACTTGAGTTGTTATCAGAATACAAAATAAATTCGTAAGCGTTCACGGAACGTCGAAATTGGAAATTTGGCCTTCATGCTTTTGTACTGTTCTTCCCAATTTCTATTTTCTAATTTCAAGTTTCAAGCCGTGAACGGCTACAGAAATTTATATTGTTTGTTAACTCTGAAACATTTGTTATAGATAACTTATTGGTAACTACTCACGTAGTCAGGCTGAAGCTGTTTAGACTGAAGGCTGAAGGGGTCAGAAGAGTACGATTGCCGTACTTTAGCGGAAACATCTGATTTTTGCACCAAGCATGGCTTCAAAATGCGCTTTTTCCTAAAAGCCTTCAGCCTATCCACCTGAGTAGTTACACCTATTTAAACTAAATTAATCAGTACTTGATGGCCTTATAATGGCTTTATAAATGGAGATTTAAGGTATGGTGCTTGCCTGGGTGTTATTTGTTGTCGGATTGTTGATGCTTTACTATGGAGCGGAATGGCTTGTAAAAGGAGCATCCGATCTCGCGCGAAGCCTTGGTTTAACGCCACTGGTTATAGGCTTGACAGTAGTTGCATTCGGCACTTCGGCACCAGAGCTTGTTGTAAGTATTATTTCGTCTTTTCAGGAAAAAAGCATGATAGCTGTAGGCAATGTTGTGGGAAGCAATATTTGTAACATAGCCCTTGTCCTCGGCCTGTCGTCTTTATTTATGCCTATTAAAAGTGATGAATCTGTTGTTAAGCGGGATATCCCTATTATGCTCGGAATATCTTTATATCTCCTGCTGATTTCTCTAAATTCTAAAATAGGAAGGCTTGAGGGGGCTACTCTGTTAGGTGGAATAACTATTTATGTCTGTTTGAACTATTATTATGCGGTAAAAGGAACTAAACAAGCATCAAGCGGAGAGGGCTTTAGTAAAGAGCTTGTAGCAGAGGACATTGAATACATTCCTTCCAGGGCGAGGCAAATTACCTTGATTGTGGCGGGAATTCTATTCGTAGTAGCAGGTGCACAGATACTCATAGATTCAGCAGTAAAAATTATGCATACATTTGGCATAAGCGAAAAGTTTATTGGACTTACAGTTGTAGCATTGGGAACTTCGCTTCCGGAACTTGCCACTTCCGTTGTAGCAGCTATGAGAAAGGAAATGGATATCAGCATCGGCAATCTGGTGGGAAGCAATGTTTTCAACATACTCGGGGTGCTTGGGGCAGCCTCTCTGGTTAGACCTGTTTTGATCCCGGGTGGTTTTATTCAGAGCGGTTTACTAATTGATTACCTGGTTATGATGTTTATTAGTTTTCTTCCGTGGGTAATGATGAGAAAAACGAACACAGTTATGAGAAGAGACGGAGTTGTCCTTTTATCCTGCTATGTTGGATATATAGTCTATCTTACAGTTAAGGTATTGTAACTGCACAGGTATTTAGGCTGAAGGTGGAAGGCTGAAGGCTGAAGGTAAAAGGCTGTTAGGGGGGCTTCAGCCTTCAGCCTATTCACCTGCTTGCGGGAACCAGAAGCAGATGTCTTTCAGTAATTTTTCCTTATAGTAAGCTGCTCTTGCAGGGTTGCTCATTATCATATCCAGTTGCCTTGTATGCATTGTAAGATAACCTAGTATCTTAAGACGGTTTATTGTGAAAAGTTGATCATATCCCTCGATATTAGCGTTCATATAATCTTCATGTATTTCGACCTGAAAATCATACTTGACCAAGATTTCTTCTATAAGCTTCATCCTGCGGAATTTTCTGTTAAGATCTGCAGCACCACCCTTAAAACAAAATCTTATGTAATTTTCTCTGGATTGGTCGCTGATAAAGGTCTGCACAACCGAATAATGATAACCGAACCGGCAACTGAGATTGCAAAAGTTTTTTGAAATAATAGCGCAGTCGTTTTGCGCATAACTGGACTGACCTGATGCGCCCAGATCACGATTCATGGTAGATTGAACCATGATGGACATAAACCCCCTGGTATCGATCGGGGGCGGGCCGTCCCATTTTACCGCAGTCATTCCCTCCCATAGGGCCAGCATCGGAGCTGATGCTATATTTTCAAGTTTTACAGTATCTTTTTCCATTGATCCTTTTAAGCCATCGCCCAAGTCAACAATCCACCACTGTGTTGGGGCATCATTTATAACCAGTCTTTTTCCTGCCCTGATTTTCCTGTTGTTATTGCCGGAATCAAACATTTCTTTTACAGCCTTTTCATGGCAGAATCGGGTGATGTCGTGATATGTGTGGCAGCCATCAGGCGTAAAATTATTGCCTTTTGGATTGGTAAGATTTAGCGGGGTGATATGCTTTAGCATTCTTTTAAGCGTTGTATAAACCGGGCTTCCTTTAATTGTACTGATGCCTCCCGCAGGCGACGCTCTTAATAATGCTTCGGCTTTTCCCTCATAGACTTTCCGTGCATAGGCATCAACTGTGATTATGGTTTTATTTTTAATTTTGTCGGTTGCTGTAAGCGTATCAAAAATCGCAGGGATGCCGAATTCTCTTGAAACTGTGGCTAAATGACCGGCAATCCCTCCGCGGTCGGTTACCACCGCAACGGCCCTGTTTAGTATTGCGGCCCATTGAGGCAAAGAGTTTTTTGTTACCAAAACAGCACCGGCAGGGAATTTGTAAATTTCTTCTATAGAATTCAAAATAAATGCCGGGCCGCAGGCCACACCAGGGCTTGCTGCAACGCCTCCATTAAGTATCGTATGATTATTAACTTTTATGGCTAAGGTATCTTTAAATTCATTATCTTCTTTTCCTACCTGTTTCAGTGGACGGCTTTGGAGTATCCTGACCAGACCGTCTTTTTCTATAGCCCATTCAATGTCTTGAGGATTTTTAAAGTGATTTTCAAGGGTAACTGCCTGTTTTGACAGAGAAAGCGCCTGTATATCCGTGATGGCCGGCACGGATTTCTCCGGCTCAGGTAATTTGACACTTAGTAGTTCTTTATTGGAAAAAAATAACGCTCCCTGATCTTTGACATGAATTTCTTTTTTAAGGATTTTAATTGTCGGTTCCCTGGAGGCTACAAATAAATCAGGTGATATGCTGCCCTCAACCACTGATTTCCCTAATCCGGGAACCGCATTTATGAATACCTGATTGTTGTTAATGTCACCGGGATCTTTCGAATACATAACGCCGCTGGAGACAGCTTCAACCATGGCCATACATCCGACGCACATAATAATATCTTCGTCCCGAAAGCCCTTGTTGAAACGGTATGTAATAGCCTGGGGGGAATATTTGCTGGCAAGAACTTTTTTATATGAGTGAATCAGTGTCTTATAGCTGACATTCAGTTCTGTGTGATATTGACCTGCGAAAGAGGATTCCCGGCTGTCTTCACCCAAGGCGCTGCTACGCATTGATACTTTGACATCTTTTTCTGTTTTTTCTTCCAGGCGTCTGTATCCATCAAATATTGCAGCTTCAAGTTCCGGAGGAATAGTCGATTGCATGATAAGATTTTGTATATTTGAACTGGCCGTTCCAAGCATCATTATGTCTTCAATATCAACAGATTGAAGCTGCTGGCTGATATTTTTTTGCAGGTCGCTGTGCTTCAGAAACAGATGATATGCAGAGACAGTAATAACAAAACCATGCGGAACATTAATGCCTGTCAGGTTCATAATTTCGCCCAAATTAGCCATTTTACTGCCGGTGTAGTTTGCGCTGTCTTTATTTATTTCTTCAATTGACAGGACCAGTTCACCCCCAATTGATTTTCCCCTTTCCTCCAGTATTTGATTTATTTTATATTGAATATCAGCAAAAGCATGATAAAGAGTTTCATAACGATTGTCTGAAATATCGTTTATTTTTTCAATTAGTTTATATATATTTACTGAGATGGATATGCAGCTAGCGCGAATGAATTCCATGCCGAATCTTTGATTCCCACGCAAAGCAAGTTCCATTTCCGACATGATCTCAAGGATTGTGTTATTAATGCTTAGAAGACTTTTAAAGTTCCAGTACTTTGTTTTGAAACGGGAACGGATGACATCATCGGGCGATTTTTCGGGAGTTGGGCTTTTTTGCTTTTTACCCGAAAAGATTTTTTTTATTGACCGCTTGAATCCAAACATCTTTACTCCGAACTTCAGTTTATCCAAGCTGAGCCTTACGAGACCTTTGCAAAACGCTCCATTTTATCCAATTTCGGCGTCAGTCTCAAATTTTAAGCCTCGAAATACTCAATGTATTCCTGCATTTAAAATTTTCGCCTTCCTTGAACTTGAACAAAATTGAACATTTTTCAAAGGTCTCTTTACATATCGGGCAGACTCAACAATCGCTCAACTTGGGTTTAGTAGATTAATTTTGAGCACGGATATTGCATAGCATAGTAGAATTATAATCAAAAAACATGCCAGATCAGATTTAGTTAAATTACAAATAGTTATATTTGTGCAGCATTTTGGAAGCCATAAAGATGTTTCAAAGCGAAACATCTTTATGGATAGTTATATTATGAATCATTATAATGGCAAAATGGGTACAGGCTTCGCAGGCATGGTTTCAATATGAAACTATTGTTTCAGATTGAAATTTTTAGCCCGTGTTAAGGAGTATGCAATGAACCACAAGATATTACTTGTTGATGATGAGGAAACAATGCTTAAATACCTTTCACGATTCTTGATAAAAAGGGGTTTTGATATCAGTACTGCAATAAACGGCAGCGAAGCCCTTGAGAAGATTAAAAAGCAGGATTTTATTACAGTATTGCTGGATGTTTTAATGCCGGGAATGGATGGAATAGAAACCCTCAGAGAAATAAAGAAAATCAAGCCAATGACGGAAGTAATAATGCTTACCGGTCATGCCTCAGTTCAAGTCGCTATCGAAGGTATGAAGTTGGGGGCTTTTGACTACCTTATGAAACCTTTTGATCAAGATGAGCTTATAACGAAGTTGAGATTGGCTTGTGAGAAAAGATTATTTAATGAGAAAGGTATAGGTGCTGTCGATATACCGGAAATGATGTCGAATAATTCGACTTAGGGCTTGGTCGAAAACAACTTGGTAGAATTTGCGCCCAAATTGAATATGTTCTTCAACAGTACAAAAGCATGAAGGCCAAATTTCTAATTTCTAATTTCAATGTTCCGTGAACGCTTACAATAATATTTTCCTTCCAGGAATTTTCCTTTCCGGGCGCAACCTTAATTCCAAAATGAAACATAGTCCCAAAATGAAACACAATTCCAGGTATTAGCCCAAATAAGAGCTCGGTAGGCTGAAATATAATTAACGCATTTTAAGGTTTCATATTGAAACATTGGTCAATTACCCCCTAACCTCCCTTTAAAATATAACTATCTGCAATTATTAAATAAGTGCATCTGGCATGTTTTTTGAATATAGTTTGAATATAGATTTAATCAAGCTTGTATTTAATTGCATTGATTATAAGAAACTGTGGTGGCGTTTATAGCCTAACCTATACAATTTATTTAACAAATCAGGGATAAGCTTAGTTGAACAAGATACTTGTACCTTTGGATAATTTTTCTGAGATATCGCTTAATGCGGCTCGCTATGCTGTTGAATTCGCCAAGAGAAGCGGTTCTAAGCCAATTTTTCTTTTTTTATATAGAAACGATGACGCCAGGTCGGATCATTTTGTGACAGACGTTTCGCAGGCAGTGGAGAGAGAAAAGAAAATAAGGAAAAAAATAGAGTTGCTTATAGACCGAAGTACTATGGAAGGAATCAATATTGAACAGTACGAGTGTTGTGGTGAATACATTGAAAAGGTCTGCGAGTTCGTGCGGAATTTGAACATTGCCGAAATCGTGATTGCCGTTCCTGATAAAAAGGACGAGCACTATAATAAAATCAAGAAAAATATATCCTTGCTGGTTCAGATGACGTCATGCCGAGTATTGACAGTAAAAAAGAAGGTTGGTTAGGTTGAAGGCCGAAGGCTGAAGGTTGAAGGAAACAGACGATTCCTGAGCGTTATTCTCTATGTTTAGGACAAAATTACCGGCCGCTTTAAGAAAATATTGGTTTTTGGGAGTCTTTTCCCTAAAAGTCTTCAGTCTTCAGCCTAAACACCTAAATGCAACAAAAAAGGAGATTTAGTAGTTATGGAAGCAAATGTGCTAACAACAGAAATGATTTTAGTCATGAGTATGATCGGATTGGCGGTATTCCTTTTTATCGCCGAATGGATTCGCGTTGATATGGTAGCTATTCTTATGACAGTTACCCTGCCTTTACTCCATTTAGTTACACCTAAAGAAGCGTTCTCCGGTTTTAGCAGCAATGCCGTGATTTCCATCATAGCTGTTATTATTATAGGCGCCGGCCTTGACAAAACCGGCCTCATAAACAGGCTGGTTAAGCCTGTTATGAAAGTAGCCGGCAACAGCTCATCGCGAGTTGTAATAGCGATGGGCGCCACTGTAGCTGTAATTTCAAGTTTTATGCAGAACATCGGAGCGGCGGCTCTTTTCCTCCCTGCTATTAAGCGCGTGAGCAAATCAATGAATATCTCGCTTTCTCAGATGCTAATGCCTATTGGTTTTTGTGCAATTCTAGGGGGAACTATCACCCTGGTTGGATGCAGTCCGTTAATTCTTTTGAACGATTTGCTTGCTCCCTTTAACCTTGAACCTTTCGGTCTATTTGATGTGTCACCTATCGGTCTGGCGCTGGTCGGCTCCGGAATCGTATTCTTCATTTTTTTCGGACGATTTGTGCTGCCAAAAGGAAAAGCTGGAGATAGTGGTTCTTCTGATGAATCTATTAAAGGTTTAGAAAGTTCCTACGAACATCTTGGTGATCCTTTTGAATTAAAAGTGCCCGGTAATTTCACCGATTTCAGGGACCCGCTGACTATTAAAGATATCAGAGAAAAATATTTAGTGAATGTGGTTGCAATTGCCGGAAGGGACGGTTTTAAGTTCATTTCCGTTGCTCCGGACATGGAGATAAGGTCTGATGCTGATATTGTTGTTTACGGACTGCAGGAAAATGTCGAGAAAATGGCTAAAGAACTTGGGATAAGTATTAAAGATTCATTGGATGTATTTAAAAATGAAATGTCTGCCGCCATATCCGGAACAATTGAGGCGGTTGTTGCACCACGTTCCGATCTTATTGGTAAGACCCTCAAAAAAGCCCACTTCTGGGAACAGTTTCAGGTAAACCCCCTGGCAATTTACCGCTCAGACAAAGCTTTTTATTCCGGACTTTCGGATTTTGTATTGCGCTCAGGTGATTCAATACTGCTTCAGGGAACCTGGGAAAGGTTTAAAATATTACAGGAAAGACACAATTTTATTTTTTCAACTCCTGTAAGTGAAGTTCTCAAACCAGAGAAAGCTTTAATATCCGGTTGTTGGCTGGCAGTGGCTCTTGTAATGATAATTATATTCAAAATCCAGTTGTCAGTAGCTCTTATGACCGGAGCCTTTGGAATGATTGTTTGCCGGGTTTTGACTATTGACGAGGCATACAAGTCTGTTGATTGGAGAACAATTTTTCTTTTGGCCGGCCTGATACCACTTGGTATTGCAACCGAGAAGACCGGCGCTGCGGCCTGGATTGCCCATACTCTTCTTACTTTAATAGGAGATGTTTCTCCTGTTGTGCTTTTAACGGCCATAGCGGTACTTTCCACATTCTTTACTCTGGTTATTTCAAATGTTGGTGCAACGGTACTTCTTGTGCCGCTTGTAGTGAATATGGCCATGGCGGCAGGAGTTGATCCGAGGATGGCCGCTCTTGTGGTAGGCCTGGCGACTTCTAACTCGTTTATGCTGCCGACACATCAGGTTAATGCACTTTATATGGGCCCCGGAAGATATAGAAGTGTGGATTTTATAAAGGCCGGCGGGATTATGACTGTATTATTTATAGCAGTATTAATCGGCATGCTTTATTTATTTTACGGCATTTAATTTATACCTAACATTTTAAGGAGGGGCAAAGTGTCCATTATAACCATTACCGATAGTTCTTACAGCAATGGAAGGCAAATAGCCAAAAGTGCTGCCAAAAGATTGAATTACGAGTATGTAGATAGTGAAAATATTTTATCACTGGTTTCCAAGGAATTCGGTGTTTCTGAATCTAAGCTTGCACAAGCTCTTAAAGATACACCATCAAACGTTGGAATGTTTTCTAAGGCCAAACCTGAACACATAATATTTATTGAGACTTTGATAACAGGATATTTGTTAAAAAATAATATGGTATATTATGGAGTCGTCGGACTTCCACTTATCCAGGAGGTTTCCCATGTTCTCAAAGTTAATATTATTGCTAATTTAGAGAGCAGAATAAAAAACAGAATGAAGCTGGATAATGTATCTCAGGACAAGGCGCGTAAGGCAGTTACAAAGGAAGATGAGCAACTAAAGAAGTGGGTTGAGGCTGTTTACAATACAGACATTACAGATCCGAACTTATATGATCTGGTAATAAACATCGGGCATATCAAGGGTGATGATATTGAAGATGCCTTGGAAACCATTATTAGTACTGTAGAGCACAAGAAATTTCAGCCGATGACATATTCCTTAAGATGTATGAAAAATGTTGCAAGGTCATGTCGTGTTCGGGCAACTCTGGCGGATATAGATCCAAAAATGCAGGTAAAATCCGATGAAGGTACTATATATATATATACTAAAGCCGTTAAGAAAAAAGCACAGGATAAGGTATTAGAAATGAAACAAAAGGTGATGAGACTTGAAGGAGTCAAACATGTTGAAGTTTATATAGATTATGATTTGTTTGCAAACGTTTCCCATGGACAGTAAACAATAAGAAATTTATTTTAAATGCCTTATTTTAATATTTGTGGAGGAAATAAAAAATGAAAGAAAAATTAGAGATATTGTTACTGGATGATGAAATTATAGTTGGAAACAGGTTGGGACCAGCTCTTGAAAAAGCTGGTTATGATGTAGAAGTTTTTGAAGATCCCCAAAAAGCTCTAAACAGGATCCATGAAAAAGAGTTTGATATCGTTGTTACCGATATAATGATGGCTGATGTTAACGGTATCCAGGTTTTGGAAGAGGTACGAAAAAAATCAGATACCACCAGGGTAATTATTATTACAGGCTATGCAACAGTAGCTCTGGCTCGTGAAGCTATGGACAAAGGTGCTTTTGATATGATTGCCAAGCCATTCAAGCCCAGTGAACTTCATTCTGTAATAACAAAAGCCGCGGATTCACTTGGCTATAAAAAAATTATAGCAAAAGCATAAAAATTGCTGCAAGAAAAAAATCCATTGCTTGATATTTCAAGGCTATCGTGAGATATTATTAAATAATTAGTAACTACTCACGTAGTCAGGCTGAAGCTGTTTAGACTGAAGGCTGAAGGGGTCAGAAGAGCACGATTGCCGTACCTTGGCGGAAATATCTGATTCTTGCATCAAACATGGCTTTTAATGCGTTTTTTCCTAACAGTCTTCAGCCTATCCACCTGAGTAGTTACAATTATTATTAATGTAAAAAAATCGGGCAGATATATATTATGATAAATCTTCTTGAATCCGGTTCTAACTCTATAAACAATTCAAAGAAAACAGTATCCTCCAAAAAATGTACACTGGATAGCGATTGCCCGGATGTGCTTTCACGGCCACGTTTTAGCCTTCGGACACATATGTTGCTGATGTTTATTCTTTTATCCTCTTTGTCGATGGCTCTTGTTATTGGTTCAGTCATAGCCATAAACCATATACAAAAAAAGCTTCACTTCTTTCAAATCACTGAAAAATATCTTTTTGATATTGCGCAAGCCAGAAGGTGGGAAAAAAATTATTTTCTGTATGGCACAAATCTCAAAGATGCAGTTCAGAGTGCTAATAATGCAAAAAATATTTTATCTGATAACTTGAAAAATGTTACAATTATTTTATCACCGGAAAAGACAGCAACCATAGTGCAGCACCTTGACAAATACAGGGAGTTTCTGCAAGAGCTATCGGTGTTAGAAAAAAATGGGATTGAGAATACTGAAAAAAAACACGAGATCGAAACCTCCTTGCGAAAACATGGTTCTGAGATGGTTAAAGTAGCGGCCGCTCTAGTTCTTAAAGAGCAAATTTCCATGAATACTATGCTTAAGCTCATTCAGAGGATTCCTGTTTACTCTCTTGCAGTTGTTTTGTTATTAACAACTTTTTTAGTATGTTTTTTTGTAAAAAGATTGATAAAGCCACTTAAGCTCCTTGTTGAAAGCACACAAAAAATAGCAAAAGGAGATTTTTCTCCGATTCCTCCAATGTGTAAATACCGTGGTGAATTTACAACAGTGGAGCTGGCTATCAACCACATGATTCAAGAGCTTCAATTGCGTGAAGTTGCGATGGTTGAGTCGCACAAACTTAGAGCAATCGGAACTTTAACCGCCGGTATTGCTCACGAATTGAACAATCCTTTAAACAATATAATGCTAACAGCACATGCCATTCTTGAGGAACATAATGATTTATCTGAAGATGAGTTGCTTGAAATGATAAACGATCTCATTAACGAAGCAGACCGGTCGCGAAAGATAATTCGCAATCTGCTGGATTTTGCAAGAGAAGGCGAGTCTGCCTCGGGACCCCTTGACCTGGGAGTGTTAGTTAACGAAACGATTAAATTAGCGCAGAATCAGATTAAAGTATCAGGAACAAAAATAGAAACTCAAATTCAGACCCACCTGCCCCAGATTCGCGGGGACAAACAGCAATTGAAGCAGGTCTTCTTGAATCTAATCCTTAATGCCTTAGATGCTGTCAAAAAAGATGGAACTATTAAAATAAGCCTTGAACAAGCTGAGACCCCAGGATTTCTATCTGTTAAGGTAGAAGATAATGGATGTGGGATACCCGCCTATATTTTGCCCAATATATTTGATCCGTTTTTTACCACAAAAGGACCTGGAAAAGGCACCGGGCTTGGTCTTTCTGTTTCCCATGGAATAGTTAATATACATGGTGGGCAGATCAGTATTGAATCTAAAGAAGGAAAATATTCCAGGTTTACCGTTATTCTTCCTTCTTTAAATGTTCCTGCAGATTTAAAGGCGAAAAGCGAAAGGCGAAATTGATAGCGATATAGAGTTCGCCCAAAGGACGTTAAGGAAGGAAATTTGTCGTTGAAAAGAGACGATAAAAACATATTGATACGCATTGCGGTTATTGATGATGAGCCTTTGGTCCTGCGAAATTTGCAGAGAAAAATTAGTAAAAGCGGCTTTCAGGTTGAAACGTTTCAAAATCCCCGAAAAGCAATCGATCGAATGAAAATAGCGCCATTCGACATTATCCTCACCGATTTACGCATGCCGGAAATGGATGGCATGCAGGTTTTAGAAAAGATCAAGAAAAATTATCCTAAGACAGAAGTTATAATTATTACCGGCTACGCATCAATAGAAAGCGCCGTTGAGGCGGTTAAGCAAGGCGCTTTTTACTACATTGAAAAGCCCTTCACGCCTGAACAGGTTCTGCTGATATTAAACCGCGCTGTTGATAAGGTGCGTTTGGTCCACGAAAATAAACGGCTTAATGAAGATCTTCTTAGAAAAGATAATGTACGAAAAATCATTGGCGTCAGTTCTCCTGTCCGTGAGTTAATTAAAATAATTCAAAAAGTATCCAAGGTAAACTGTAATGTTCTTATTCAGGGTGAAACCGGGACTGGTAAGGAGCTGGCAGCAAGGGCGATACATTTCGGCAGCCCGAGGAAGGACAAGCCATATATCAGTTTTAATTGCGGCAGTTTTACAGAGGAATTGATATCCAATGAACTTTTTGGCCATGAAAAAGGCGCATTTACCGGTGCGGAAAATATCAAAGTAGGTTTGCTCGAAGCAGCGCAGGGCGGCACAGTCTTTCTAGATGAAATTGGAGAGATGCCTCTTTCCATGCAGGTAAAGCTGCTCAGAGTAATTCAGGAAAAGAAATTGCTGAGAGTAGGAGGATCTGATCCTGTTGACCTGGATATCAGGGTGATATCTGCAACAAATAAGGAGCTTGAAAACGAGATCAAGGCCGGACGGTTTAGAGAGGATCTTTATTTTCGTTTAAAGGTAGTCAAGATACGCGTTCCCTCACTCAGGGAAAGGAAAAAAGACATATCTCTATTAATAGAACATTTTATAGATAAATATAACAGACTTTACAACAAAATGATTAAAGGTTTTACAAAACAAGCCAAAGATCTCTTGATGAAATATTCTTTTCCGGGAAATGTCCGAGAACTTGAACACATGGTCTCAAGCGCCATTGCTCTGGGAGAAGGAGCCTGGATTGATGAAAACGAACTTCCGGAGGATCTTGACCGCCTGGTAGTTGAAACTGTTGAGAACAAAGATTTGCTTCCTCTTTATGAAGAAGAAAAAGCTCATATAATCAGGGTGCTTGAGGCTACCAATTATAACAAGGTAAGAGCTTCAAAAATACTTGATATCCCAAGAACAACCTTATGGAGGAAGATAAAAAAATATAGTATTATGGAATCTTTGGGATAAGGACGGAAATTGCAGGGCCAAATATGGCCCTGCAATTGTTTATTTAGTGCAACTACTCAGGTTGGTTAGGCTGAAGGCTGAAGACCTTTAGGAAAAAGACTCCCAGAAGCCAATATCTTCTTAAAGCGGCCGGAAATTTTGTCTTAAACATAGAGAATAACGCTCAGGAATCATTTGTTTCCTTCAGTCTAAACACCTGAGTAGTTACTATTTAGTTTAATGTTCCAGCCTCAGGCCCCATCCTTCAAACATGAATAAGATGGCAAAACCATACCACAGCGTGTAACCTACATAAAAGACTAGAGAAAATATAACGATTCCCATTTTGTCGGTAATTTTTTGTGGTTCAATTGTATAGTAGTTATAAGAAGTTTCAACAACCTTCTTTATAACCGATGCAACTACTTTAGCTTCTTTGAACAGCTTCTGCTTTTTCAAGTCTTTATCTGCTGCCTTCAGAGCCGTATGCCAGTTATAAAGAACCTGTCTCTCATTGTAGCCATATTTGTTTGAGACAGTTGCTCCGTCATTATTATACATGTTCTTTGAATCTTCTATACAGTTTGCAAGCATATTGCCAAGATCGCCCGATACATTTAGCTGGGCTCCTGATACTTCCGCTGTTGCTCCAGCATTTGTAAACAGCAGGGCTGTCTGTTGCGCCTGCTTTTCGTCCGCCATTTTCATGGCCATGTTTACAGTATTCCCTTTAAGCGTATCTGTTTCTTTTTTTACCTTAGGGATATAGTTGGCTGAACCTTTGGAAATGGAGTTGTACAGAGAATCCAGATATTCCATGCCGTTCTGTCCATTAAAGACAGGTGAAAATATTATAAACAAGACAACAAAAAAACCCACCAATAATCCAAAACCGCCGTAAAATTCTTTTTTATGAGCAATCATGATTACACCTCCTCTCCCTTAAGTTTTGGAATGTTTCTCAGAAACGTTCCAATTACCCAGACTGAAAATACACCTATTACAATGAAGAATGCCCAGACACCTATGCTTTCAAGTACGCTTGCGGTTCCCGGGTCCATTTTAATAACATCCATTGCATTCAGTTTTGCGGGCAGGGCAAAGATACGATTAACGAAACCAGCCAAAACCGCCATTGCATAAAAGCCTCTGATCGTGATGCCGGGGACGACTTTTGTCACCAATGCGCCTATCTGGATTCCCAGAAGGGAGCCAAGGAGCATGCCCATAGCGAGCGTATAAAAGATAAAGCCGTAAATAGCATACTGGCTTATTGATGCATAACCTGCTGTGAAAACGATCTGAAAGATATCGGTTCCAACTGTGGTCATTGATGAAACGCCAAGAACATAAACGAATATGGGGAACGTCAAAAATCCGCCGCCAACACCCATAATACCTGCAGCAAGTCCTACAAGTGCGCCGCTGAGTACTAAAAATACCCATGAAATGCCTCTGCCTCCCGGTACAAGATCGAAATCAAATTTAACAACAGGAGGTATTTTAACAGCCTGGAGTTTTTGAGGAAGGCTGGCCATCTCGGCGCCTTCGCTTTTTCCACCATGTGCACCCTCATCTGCTGCACCAGGGGCCTTTCTGGCCTTAAGAAAGTCTATCAAAGAATAAATGCCCAGAAAACCCAGCATAAGTGAATAGACAGTCGTGATAAAGGCATCGCTCAAAACAGGGTTGATTTCGTAAAGTACGCGGTTAAGAACTCCGCCGGCAGTTGCACCTATGATAGCGCCTATAAGGAAGACTATGGCCAAAGGCACTGATACGTTTCCTAACTTTCTGTGAATTACGCTTCCCATTATCGCCTTGGCAAAGATATGGAAGAGGTCGGTTCCAACTGCAAGGATACCTTTGATCCCTGCGCTCATCAGGGCTGGAGCGATGATAAAACCACCACCAGCACCGATACAGCCGGTAATCAGGCCCGCACCCATTCCGATAAGGATTGATACGATAAAAATGCCTGTACTGTAAAAAGCCGGGCTGTAAGCTTTTTTGCCGCCAAGTAGTTCAGGAAGGGCTCCGCCCACCTGATCAGCAAATGCAATACTTCCCAATATAACGGGAATGGTAAGCAGGCCAAGAATAAGAAGCCGCTTTCTGTCACCAAGTATTGTATTGGAAACATTAAGCTCCCATTTTGCATGGGCTCTTGCGCCCATCATCATAAAGCTGCCCAAATGTTTAAAGAAATTCATAGCAATATTTCTCCTTTTCCGCTGGTTTTAAAATTGTGTTCAATATCAGTTAGTTATTCAAAACGATGAATTCAATAATTTAATCCCCTCCCTTCCTGAGTAGTTACAAAATATGCTTATTGTTCTATTATAATTTTACGTCCATGTCTGGTAATAATCTTTGCTGCCTTTTTTTTCAGGTCGTCTTCTAATCCAATTACTTTAAGCGCATCTTTAAGCTTTATCATGCCGAGGATTTTATCTTTGCTTGTGACGGCAATGCGGTCGAGGTCGTTTTTAAGCATGACTTCAATTGCATCTGTAATCTTGTCCTCTACAGAAACAGATGGCCTTATGGAAAGATTTTCATCCATGAGGAGAGTAATATCTTTAACCTTTAGTTTTTCCATTATATTCCTTGTTGAAAGGGTCTCCTTCTTTAGGCCTTAGTGGCTTAACTGTTACAAGCGTTAGCTAAATGCAATGCAGATGCCAAAAAAATCAGTCGGTGGGAATAAAATCTTAATTACCTGTAATAATTATTAATTGCTTTTTAATTTTATTAATTGTGTTTGGACTTTAATTTTTTTGTAAACTATCAGGTGACAGTAATTGGTGTGCAGGGATGAAGATTTGACAGATAGATTATGAAATATCAATAAGTTAGGATGGTGAAACAATTAGTTTACAGCAAGGATGTCGGAGAGTGATTTATATTTTCTGTAATAATTTTACCACGGATTTTCACGGAATTACACGGAATCTAAGTCCAAATTTAATATTCCTGACACAGTTATAACTTGCATTTCTGTCGTTCCGTGGTGAACTTTTATATTTTTTATTTAAATATTTCAGCATTAATATTTTCTTCTTTTATGAGTCTGTGGAGATATTGTCTTTGCAGGTCAGCCTGCTCGGCAGCCCTGGAAATATTACCCTTATTTTGTTGAAGGATCCAATGAATATATTTATTATGAAAAGCCTTTATAACTATTTCCTTTGCCTCTTTAAATGGAAGTGTATAAATGTTGTGATCAAGAACAGGCGAAGTATGCGCTACAGGTTCTTGTGGCAGGATATCTGAGATTTTAATAATATCGGATTGGCAGAGGATGGCCCCGCGCTCAATACAGTTTTCCAGTTCCCTGATATTTCCGGGCCAGCTTTTGGACATTAGTGCTGATATTGCCTCAGGATCTATACCACTTATTTTTTTATCGTTTAACGACTTGAATTTTTTGAGAAAATGATGTGCTAAAGTTGGGATATCTTCTTGTCTTTCCCTTAAAGGGGGCATGTGTATATTGATAACATTAAGCCTGTAAAAAAGATCTTCTCGAAATTGTTTTGCTTCTATCAGCTTTTTAAGATCCTGATTGGTTGCAACTACAAAACGGATATCTGCTTGTTTTGTTGTTAGACCCCCGACCGGCTTGTATTCCCCTTCTTGCAGGAGCCGAAGCAATTTGGCCTGCATGGCCATGTTCAGATCTCCTATTTCGTCTAAGAAAAGAGTGCCCTGGTCCGCATCTTCAACAATTCCTCTCTTGTCTTTCCATGCTCCTGTAAATGAACCCTTGATGTGCCCAAAAAGCTCGCTTTCTATTATTTGTTCAGGCATGGCAGTACAGTTTACTGTTATGAAAGGCTTGTCTTTGCGATGGCTTGAATAATGAATAGCTCTTGCTGCCAGTTCTTTACCAGTACCACTTTCTCCGCTTATAAGAACCGTAGCTGTTGATTTGGCCACCTGATCAACCATTGTTATGATTGACATAATAGCAGGGCTGGAACCGATAATAGGAAGAGATCCTTTTTTTTGCCGGAGGGACTTTTTCAGGGTTATATTTTCTTGTGTGAGCTTTTGCCATGCCATGGCCTTATCAATTGTTATAAGTATCCGTTCTTTACGAAAGGGTTTGGATATATAGTCAAAAGCCCCTTTTCTGGTTGCTTCTATTGCAGTTTCAATAGTGGCATATGCTGTCATAATTACCACAATAGCAGAGGACTGAATATTTTTTACCATATCAAGGATGGCTATCCCATCCATTTTCGGCATTTTCAAATCAGTTATTATGATATCAAATTGCTGTTTTCTCAGCAGTTCTACGACCTTCAAAGGATCGTATTCTGTTTCAACAATATGGTTGGTTTTTTCTTCAATTATTCTTTTTAAAAGGACAAGCATATCCTTTTCATCGTCAACTATTAAAATTCTTCCATCCATAATTAGTCCTGTTTAATACTGAATGTAATGGTAAAAGTCGTTCCTTTTGGATTGCTGCCGGAATCGGCTGTATTGCTTTCACAGGTAATAGTTCCCTCGTACTTGGTTACGATGCCATGACTTACAGACAGACCTAAACCCGTGCCTTCCCCTTCACTCTTTGTTGTAAAAAACGGATCAAAAATTTTATCCCTGTGTTCAGGCGGGATACCATGTCCATTATCGCGAACAATTACAACTACCTTTTCATTATTAGCATCAAGAACTGAACTTATCCACAAGATACCTCCATTTTTCATTGCAGCCGTTGCGTTATTGACCAGGTTCAGTATTACCTGCTGCATTTGTCGTAAATCACCTTTAACTTCAGGAAGATCCGGCGCGAGACTCAATCGAAGCTCAATGTCGTTCATGTCCAATGAGTGTTTAACCACGTCCATGATATTTCTGATAGGTTCATTGATATCACAGTATTCGTAAATGTCCTCTCCATGACGGGCAAATCTCAGCAGGTTTTCCACCACTGCCTTGCAATGAAGGCCTTGGCGTTCAATTGTTTTCAGGTCTTGATAACCCTGACTGTTTTTTTCACATTTTTCCAGGAGAAGATCGGTAAAACCCAGGATAATACCAAGCGGGTTGTTGATCTCGTGTGCAACTCCCGCAGCTAAGGTTCCCATTGAAGCAAGTTTTTCAGTATTAATAAGCTGGTTTTCCAGCTTCTTGCTTTCTGTAATATCTCTGGCAATGCACAGAACCGAGATTACATTGCCTTTCTCGTCCTTGCGCGGCATAAAGTTAGCACTAAGCCATATCTGATATTCCCCTCTGACTATCATAAATTCATCCCGCATGCTTTTTCCAAACTGGAACACCGATTTGATAAGCTTGAGTTGTTCTCCGGCAACTTCTTGTGAAAAAAAATCTGAAAGCGACCGGCCTATAAATTGCGAGGGGACTCCTCCAAAAAAAGCAGCGGTAAAACTGTTGAGAGATCGAAAGCGTCCGGAGCGATCTACTGTAAAGATAAAGTCTTCAGCGCTTTCCACCAAAATCCGATATCTCTCCTTAGATCGTTTGATTTCTTTCGATTGATCTAAAATTTGATTTTGAAGGCTGCGAAAGCGCCATCGGCCATAATACAAACCGCTTCCTATTCCTAAAAGTAAAGTAAAAATGCCGAGACTTTGAAGCCAAACAAAGCTATTTGGTCCGGCATAGGGCGATCGCATGGCTGGCATCAGTGTCAGAACAAAACAGAGAAAACTGATACTCCAGACGATTATCAGAGCAACTATATTGACTTTAAGTCGGTTTTGGAGATTCATTTGGGTCAGGTTATAATCGGAAATAGCTTTAATGCAAGAAAAAGATCGAGTCATGAGAAAAATCGTTTTTTGTGGAGAGATTGCCGGTTTTGCCTGTTGCAAGGTTATGCCGGGGTGTTGTACAGTAATTTTTTTTGTGAATCCCTTAGGGAACTGGGACGAAATAACTTCCCCAAGTAGGCGCATAGATTTGGGTCAAATTTGTTCGATCTCAAATTGCAAAAGTTGATGGAATAGCGGGCTATTTTGATATGTTTGTGATTTGAGATCGGGCGAAGGTGGCCTGAAGCTGTGATGCATAGTTAGGGAAGTTATTTCGCCCCAGTTCCTAAAATACGGAGATGCCGTTGTTTAAGACTATGATTGAAGAGGCGAGCCTTCCCCTGTTGATCGCAGACAGCAAAGGCCGGATAATTTTTACCAACAAATGTTTGGAAGAGTGTATGGGGTATACCCGGCGGAACTTTTTGAAGAACAACCTGCAAGATCTGTGTGCGCCTTATGAACAAAGCCGATATATTTTCTCGTGTTTGCCTGATATCAAAAGAACGACCGAGGTTGATATTGATCTTCAGCAAAAAAATGGTGAGATATTTACAGCAAATGTTTCTTTTGCCCCCTTTGATTACCAGCGGGCGCGGCATCTGCTTATAATTGTCAGGGACGTAACCGCCAGGCGGATCCGGGAAGTAAAAACACGGGAAGATGAGGAGCGATACCGCAGGCTGCTTGTAGAGCGAAATATGTTGCAGGATCAGCTTCATCGATCCAGCAAGGTTGCCTTCATGGGTGAGCTGGCCGCAGGCATTGCCCACGAAATCAACAATCCCCTTGGCATTATCCTCGGGTTTGTCCAGGATATTTTAGAAGAGATTCCTTTGAATGATCCTTTGATTGAACCGATCAAAATTATCGAAAAAGAGACAGCCAGGTGTGTAAACGTGGTTAAAAACCTTTTGGATTTTGCCAGGTTAAGGCCTCCTGAAAGAATTTCTGTGGACATCGTTGAACTTCTTGAAAGTTCAATTGTATTACTGACCCCAAGAATCAAGAAAAATAAGGTGAGTATCAAAAGGAATTTTAAAATGGAGCCCCCCTCCATCAAGGTTGATCCGCAGCTTATCCAGCAAGTTTTTCTTAATATTATGATTAATGCTATTCAAGCGATGCCTGACGCAGGTGTTCTTGCTCTTGGTATCGGTTTTGTACACAAAGCGCGGTCGCCGGAATCCGGCGATTGGATTCGGATCAGCATATCAGATACAGGTAACGGGATATCCAAAAAGGCTCTTCAGCATGTCTTTGATCCCTTTTTTACTACCAAGGGGAGCAAGGGGACAGGATTAGGGCTTTCCGTTTGTCAGCGTATCATGGAAGACCACAAAGGAAAAATTGAAATAGAGAATCGAAAGGGGGCAGGAACTATATGCAACCTTTATTTTCCCTTAAAAGATTGATGGCGTCGTAAAAAGTCGTCACTCCGGTGAAGGAGGTTGTTTGCAGACGCCGCTCCAGGTATAATTAAATTTAAACCAGGAAAAACTCACGTATAAGAAATCGTAAAGAAAGAACAGGCCATAATAAAAATAACCATTGTAATAATCCGACGATTTTTTATAAATAACAATATTTTACCCGGTTCTTTCTTAACGATTTCTAATACATTCAGACAGTTTCCTGATTTAAATTCAATCATACCTGAAGCTCATTACGCAAAAGTTATTTTGTATGCAGTGCCGCAGAGTGGCATAATCTAGTTTTTACGAGTTTATCAAGATTGAGGTGGATACGGTGTTGGCGAAGATTTTAGTGGTGGATGATGAGCAGCACATGCTCAAGCTGTTTGAAAAAATTCTTACAAGGCAAGGCCATGAGGTGCGAACCGCGGCCAGTGGAACCGAGGCAATCAGTCTATTCGAAAAGAATGACTTTGATCTAATATTTTCTGATCTTTTGATGCCTGACCTTGGCGGCATGGACCTGTTAAAGGAGGTAAAAGCCAGATATTCGGACATTCCTTTTATTGTAATCACGGCCTACGGCACTATCGAATCTGCGGTTGAGGCTATGAAGACAGGTGCATTCGACTATCTGACCAAGCCTTTCCGCAAAGATGATATTCTTCTGGTAACAGGCAAGGCCTTAAAATATTGCGAACTTCGTAATGAGGTCAAACGACTCCGCGAGAAGCTGAAAGACAAAGATGGAGTTAAAAAGATTATCGGAAAGAGCAAAGCCGTGCGGGATGTGTTGAAACTCGTTGCCAGGGTGGCAGACAGCCAGGCGACAGTCCTGATCCAGGGAGAAAGCGGTACCGGCAAGGAGTTGATCGCCCGGCTTCTCCACGACCTGAGCAGCCGGAGAGACAAACCTTTTATTGCTGTGGATTGCGGTGTTTTCCCGGAACATCTTTTGCAAAGTGAACTCTTCGGCCATGTCAAGGGGGCCTTTACCGGAGCGGTTAAAGATAAAAAAGGGCTGTTTATTGCGGCAGACAAGGGCACGCTTTTCTTAGATGAAATCGGGACCATCTCTTCGGCCATGCAGTTGAATCTGCTCCGGGTGCTTCAGGAAAAAGAGGTAAGACCGGTAGGCGGCATTGCCAGTATTGAGGGAGATGTACGTGTGGTAGCAGCCACAAACATAGACCTTGAGGAGGCCATGCATGAGGGGAGATTCCGAAGGGATCTTTACTACCGGTTGGCTGTGGTCACCGTCGATCTGCCTCCGTTGAGGGAAAGAAGGTCTGATATCACTATGCTGGCATATCACTTTATGCAAAAATATGCTGCGATTTATGACAAAAAACTTTCCGATATCACGCCTGATGCCATGCAAGCCATTATGCAAAATCCGTGGCCTGGAAATGTCAGAGAACTTGAAAACGTCATGGAACGTGCGGTACTTCTAAGTGCTGGTACACTTATTGATGAAGCTTCGCTGCCATTGCCTGTCAGGCAAATGATGTCCTATAAAACCAAGCAGTTGGCGCCGTTCAAAACCGTAATCAAGGCCGCGGGCCGGGAGGCGGAAAGGAAAGCTATATTAAAGGCACTGGAAGAGACAAGCGGCAATAAGACAAGGGCCGCCAGGATTCTTGGAATAAGCCGAAGTTCATTATATAATAAAATATGCGCTCTTGGAATTGGGAAATCATAAAAGGATACCAGTCATCATTATGAAACAATCATTGCTTGTCCATGAATCTCCCTCAATCGTTCGTACTGTTGCATCTTTCCTTTATAATTTTAAGTTAATATTTTGTATAATAAAAACAGGTTAACAGATATATACATAGATAAGTTAATTAACCATATGCATATCCTTTTGAACGGAATCCCCCACTACTGTGCCGACCTGACTCATAAAATCATAATTTACTACTAATACAATAAGTTATCATTATGTTTTAAGCCAAAAAACAAAGAGCCTTGTTCTCCTGGGTATCAAGACCTATAAGCATAAAAAAAAAGCGCTTCAAGGTTTTCAAGGATTATCATACGATAGATGAATTTTTTGATCCTAAAGTGATCAAAAAATTTGGAGGGCTCATAAAAAAGAAACTTGGCGAAAAAGGGGCGTTATGTACAAATAGAATTTTTGCAAAGAAACAAAAACAATGCAAGTTTTGAAGTTTGCTGAACAGAATAAAAACAAGGAGGGATAACAATGAAAGGGCTTAGGGTCTTAGTCGTTGACGATGAGGATGATTTTCGCGAAACATTTATAAAACGTCTTCAAAAGAGAGAACTTAATGTTACTGGTGCTGAAAGCGGGGAAAAGGCACTGGAGATTCTGGATAAACTACTTTTTGATGTGGTAATACTGGATGTCAAAATGCCGGGTATGGACGGTGTGGAAACTCTTCAGGAAATGAAAAGAATAAGGCCGCTCATGGAGGTGATTATGCTCACCGGCCACTCAACTGTAGAAGCGGCCATTGAAGGGCTGAAACTCGGCGCTTTTGATTACATCATGAAACCCGCAGATTTTGATGAGTTGCTGGAAAAGATGAGCCAGGCCTATGAGAAGAAAAAGGCCCATGAACAAAAAATTCAGGAGAGCAGGATCCGTGAGCTACACGCCCTTTTGCCCAAGAGGGACTGAAAAAAAATGAACATCGAACATCGAACGTCCAACATCGAATGTTGAATAAGGTATTCTGCCAATTTATAAACCGGCAGAGCGGAGCGATTTCATCATTCGATGTTCAACGTTCAATGTTCGACGTTGGACGTTCGTTTTTATAACTTAACGCTTCACTGTTTTCTCTTTTAGTTGGCGCAGCTCCTTTTTCATCTGTTGCCACTCTAATGCCCTATCAATAGCTATCAATATCTGTTCCTTACGGAAGGGCTTGGTGATGCAATCATAGGCGCCTTTACGTATAACCTCTTCTGCCGACTCAACAGAGCCGTAGGCCGTGATGATGAGTATTGGAATATGTTTATCTATCTTTCTAATCTCAGTTATGACTTCCACACCATCCATACCCGGCATCTTGAGATCAGAAATCAGTAGATTGTAGTCTCCTGTTTTAATCAATTCCGGCACCTCTAAGGGATTATTAGTGGTAGTAACTTTGTGCTCGGTCTTTTCCGCAATAATCATAGCAAGAAGCGCAAGCATATCAAGTTCATCGTCAACAACCAAAATTTGTGCAGCCATTTCCTACCTCCTGTGTTAGGAACGGAGACGAAATAACTTCCCCAACTATGCATCACAGCTTCAGGCCACCTTTGCCCGATCTCAAATCACAAAAATATCAAAATAGCCCGCTATTCCATCAACTTTTGTGATTTGAGATCGAACAAATTTGACCCAAATCTATGCGCCTACTTGGGGAAGTTATTTCGTCCCCGTTCCTTAGTTATATCCGCAGAGCGAGCCCTCGGGCCTAATCCGTTTGTTGTTTACTGTCCGGAGAAGCAACAGGCAAAGACACCTTAAAGGTGGTGCCTTTTCTTTCCATGTCCTCTTCTTCAGCCACTGTCTCAAAGCTTATGTCTCCATTATATTTATTTATTATACCATAACTGACTGAAAGACCCAGGCCTGTGCCCTCTCCCACCTTTTTTGTGGTGAAAAACGCTTCAAATATCTTGTTTCTGTATTCCCTCTTAATACCATGTCCTGTGTCTTTGAAAAGAATCTCTACTTTGTTTCCGGAGCTATTGAGCCTAGTAGAGACAGTCAAAACTCCGCCTTCCTTCATAGCGCTAAAAGCATTGGTAACAAAATTCATGAAGACCTGCTGCAAGCGTCCTGAATCTCCTCTTGCTTTTGGCAGATCTTTTGTGAGGCGCTTTTCTAAAGTAACTTTTTCTGTAACCAAAATATTTTTAACCACGGAAATCACTTTTTCAATGTTTTCGTTGACATCAGCAGAGTACTCAATTGCCTCGGGGTGTCTGGCATAGCTCAAAATGCTTTCAACTATCCTTTTACAATTGAGCGCCTGCCTTTCTATGGTTTGGACAATCTCATGGCTCTTGCTGTCAGGCTCCACCTTTTCCAAAAGAAGATCGCTAAAACCAAGGATCAGCGCCAGGGGATTATTGAGTTCATGCGCTACACCGGCAGACAAATTTCCCAAAGAGGCCAGCTTTTCTGTATTATACATCTGTTCTTCTTCCAGCTTTTTTCCCTTTGTAATATCCCTCGAAATTCCCAGAACAGCAAACACCTTGCCTCTCTCATCCCTAAGGGGCGCAAAGTTGCTGGAAAACCAATACTCACGGTTCCCGACTTCCACCGGATATTTTACGTTTACGTTCTTTTCTGTATTAAACACCTCCCTGATAATACGCAACTGCAACTCAGCGCTCTCTTCAGAAAAAAGGTCGCGAAAAGTTTTGCCGATCAGATCGTCCGGGAAGTCTCTGAAGAAATTAGCAGTGCATCTATTCATGGACAGGATATTTCCCTCTTCATCTACAGTAAAGATCAGGTCCTCTGCACTTTCTACAAGGGTCTTGTATTGCTCCTCTGATTTTTTCAGTTCTTCAAGCGAGTTCTTTAGATCTTGTGTTTTCTTCATTACTTCTGCTTCCAGTGTCTTGGACCAGCGTCGCTCAAAACTTATGATATACGCACTCCCCAAAATAATAGCGAGAAAAATGCTGCCCTGGATATAAAACTGGCGGATAAAAACCGAATGGACAGCGTCTTCAACTTCGCTTAAGGGCGCGACCACAGCCACCGACCAGAAGGATTGAGAATACGCCCGAGGATGGATAGGCGCATATGCGATCAATTTTTTCATTTCGGTTTCTATGCCCATGTGCCACCCCGATGTATACCGCCCGGTTCCCTCCTTACCTTCGAGCATTTTTTCCTTTTGAATCATATTAATCTGGGAAAAAGAGATCTTGGGTTTTCTCATGGCACGGACATTAAAGGCATCCTCTCCGATGAACTCTCTGTGCGGATGGTACAAAAACATACCGTTATTGTCTATAACCCAGGCATATCCGGTCTTACCCGATTTTATACCTTTGACGGCCTTTTCAACTAAACGTGTAACATCTATCGTAAAAAAAAGCACTCCGGAAAAGTTTCCGGTAGCCACCGGATAAGCCTCATCAACAGATTGCTCATAAGTAGCTATGGCTAAGCACATAACAAGTTGGCCGGGATATCCTTCATTCTCTCGTGTAATTTCACCAGCATAAATCCTGTTCTTATTTTTCTTTAGACTGGCCCATTTGTAATAGTCCGTATCTGCAAAACGACCCTGTATCACATGGGACATCCCCCGCTCATCAACAATATAGGCAGTTCTGCCTTTGTGGTCTATAAATCTTATTTCAAGGACCCCGTTATCCTTAACTGCAGATAAGGTAGTATTCATACGACTGGCCCAGGATACCTTTTCCAGATATTGAATAGATGGAGAAAGGTTTAACAGCGAAAGTTCTCTTTTAATAAAATCCAGGCTGTTTTCCATCCGATTGGCGGCATACTTTGCTAATACCAATTGCTGCCGGTTAAAATCTTTAGAGATGATCTCTTTCATCTGCCCTGCAGAGAACATGCTCAGACAGAATGCAACCACGAGGAGCGCCATAACAAGAATGCCGACAAGGATAATAGCCCTTCTTATATTAGAGTATTTCTCGGAGAAATATGTTTTTTCTTTCTTCATTTTATTCTTACCTAAGGGGTTAACCATAAGTACACCGACATCTTGCCACAAGGGCACCAGGTCGTCAAGGAGCGACAGGCAGAGACACGGTAAAGGTGGAGCCTTTGTTCTCTCTATCCTCTTCTTCAGTCACTGTCTCAAAGGTTATCTCTCCATCGTTTTTGGACACCAGACCATAACAGACCGAAAGACCCAGGCCTCCCCCCTCCCCCACCTCTCTTGTGGTGAAAAAAGGATCAAATATTTCGTTTCTGTATTCCGTTTTAATTCCATGTCCTGTGTCCTTGAAAAGAACCTCTACTCTGTTTTCAGGGCTATTGTGTCTGGTAGAAATGGTTAAAAGCCCTCCTCCGCGCATAGCGGCAACAGCATTGGTAATCAGGTTCGTAAAGACCTGCCGTAAATGCCCTGGATTTTATTAAAAGAGAACTTTCGC
>JAJSZW010000005.1:56395-57939 GCA_030262895.1 Deltaproteobacteria bacterium
TCCTTTTGCTCTTGGCAGATCTGCTGCAAGGTTTTTCTCTATAACGATCTTCTCCGCACGTAAGATATCCACAACCACAGAAACCACCCTTTCAAGATTTGCATTGACGTCAGTAGAATGCTTGGTCACGTCTGGAGATGCGGCAAAGCTTATAAGGTTTTCAACAATCCGTTTACAATTAAATGCCTGTCTCTCTATGGTCTTGAGAATCTCGTAGCCCTGGGTGCCCTGTTCCGTTTTTTCTAAAAGAAGATCAACAAACCCAAGGATTACCGCCAGAGGGTTGTTGAATTCATGGGACAGATCAGCCGCCAACTTTCCCAGGAATGCCAGCTTTTGTATATTATACAAATGGTCACCGGTTTTTTTCCATTCGGTGACGTCTCTTTCCAATTCAATCACTCGTGTAACCTCGCCCCGGTCATCCAATATTGGATAGGCTATGATCCTGGAATATGCAACGTTATGCCCTTCAAAATATATATGAAGGACCTCGGCGGTTTTACCTGTTTTGAATGCATCTTTCACCGGACAAGGATGATTGTGAACACAGGGTTTGTTCAAATGGTGAAGAAGCCGATAACAACGTCTGCCAAGAATTTCATGCCTTGGTTGGCCGGCTTTTCTTACAAACGATTCATTTACTCCTTCTATCCTGTAATTCCTGTCAACAACCATAATTGTGTCTTTGATACCATCCAAAACACCGTTAAGAAACCTGTTGGCTTCCAACAACCCTTCCATTGTGATTAATTCTTGTTCTTTTTTCATGATATCATGCATTATGCTGTGCTTTTTATCTATTTTTGTGAGGGCGATATTTATGACTGCTCGACCTTAATATCTGATCAGCTATGATCCAGGCAACACGTTTTTTGGGAAATAATTCCACATCATTTACAATATCCAAAAATAACTGATGGGATTTTTGCCAAACGGTTAACTCCCTAAAAGATTCTATCCTCCCCATCTTCCTCCCCTGCATCCCTACATCCCTAATCCCTGCACTTCTAATCCCTACATCCCTATGTCCCTACATCCCTACGCCGCAGGCGCTCAATCCCTTATTCATCAGGTCTCAGTTTCAGATGGCAGCCTTTTTCCAGACAATAAATACAGATACTTAGAATAGCCTTTTCTGTAACCTCTCTTTTTCGACTCTTTTTTCATCTCTTCACCACCTTATTTCCCATCTTCAATAACAATTTTTATCAGCAATAACAAATAATTATAAATTTCCTGTAACCACCCCCTTTTTTGGGTCTTTTTTTAATTTCGTACAACCATCTAAATTATATACACATCTTCGTTTTTAGGCACTTTTTCTATAACCTTTAAGGATTGAGACGACTTGGATGCTCTGTAATCCTTTGCGGGAACGCATAGAGACGTTGGTCGGTATCATCGAAAGGACAGCTCGGCATGAACCCATTCCTGTCGCTTCGTAACTATGAGGAGTTTGTTTACACCCTCCCTCTCCACAAACACATTTTTCCTGATATCAAGCATCATCGCATTCCCGCACCCGATATGAGTTTCACCCA
>JAJSZW010000006.1:0-51410 GCA_030262895.1 Deltaproteobacteria bacterium
CTGCTGGTGACTTGAATGGAGACGGTTTTGCAGACCTTCTAATCGGAAATCAATGGGCTGACGACGATTATTTGAGGGAGGGGAAAGCATACATTTTCTACGGCTCGGCTTCGGGGCTTTCTAATTCAGCAGACGTGATAATTGATAATCCCAACCCGGAGTACAATGTAAGATTTGGTGAATCAGTAGATGGCATTGGAGATTTTAATCATGATGGTTTCGACGATATAGTTGTTGGATGCCCATATGGCAGCTATGCTTCAATTTACTATGGTTCACCTGAAGGTGTTTCAAGCGAGCCTTCCCTGATATTATCTGGAATAAATCAGCTCGGATGGTCTGTATCTCGTGTTGGAGACATAAAAGGAAATGGGCAAAATTTTATTATAGTGGGGGAAGAATTTGGCACTGCATACCTTTACGCATTGGCAGCGACGAATACAATCGATTCTGACAATGACGGCTTGTACGATTATCTCGAAAATGCAGGCTGCACAGATAGTTTTGATGCCGACACCGACGATGACGGTATCTCAGACGGCGCAGAGGATGCCAATAAAAATGGCGTCCTAGATCCAGGTGAAACCGATCCTTGCAGTATAGATACAGACGGTGACGGTATTCAGGACGGCACAGAACTCGGCATCACCGAGCCTGTCCCCGATCCTGATGAAGATGGACCTCTGCTTGGAACGGATACAAATGTATTCATTGCTGATGCAGATTCAGACACCACAACCGATCCACTTAATAAGGATAGTGATGATGACGGCGCATGGGATGGTACAGAAGATGCCAACCACAACGGCCGTGTGGATGCTGGAGAAACAGATCCTTCCAATCCATCATCATACCCAGCCCAAACTACATATTCAATTTTTGATCTAGGTAATATGGGGGGGGAGGAGACTACTGCGTCGGCTGTTAATAACCATGGCGTTGTAGTTGGTAGTATAGATTATTATAGGGGTGCTTTCAAATGGGAAAACGGACAAACTACTATTTTGCCTTTTCTGGCCGACATTCTTCTGGAAGCAGGCGCAAAATCGATAAATGATAAAAATGAAATAGTTGGTTTTTCTCCAATGGGGAATTGGTATTATCCTGTAATGTGGGATAGTGCAAATAATATAAATGATTTAGGAAGTGTAGGAATTGCAACAGATATCAACGAGAATTCACAAGTTGTAATTGAAGTGTGGGGTTCTGAAGCATCTATTCTCTGGGAAGATGACAGCCTGAAGATTATAGTATCAGAATCACTTAACGGTATTATGCATAGCGGCCCAAACGCAATCAATGAAAACGGGCAAGTCGTGGGGTGGGGCTATGTTTACGACGAAGAGGGTTACAAGTTTGCCTATCTTTGGGAGAATGACAACCTTTACGACTTAAATAATCTGATTACTGACGGATACAGCGGCATATTGAATGAAGCAATAGATATTAATAACAATGGCCAGATTATTGGGAGTTCATGGCTATTTGAAGATGGTAATGTTCTTGATTTGGGATTTTCCGGAGCTGCTGCAATAAATGAAATCGGCCAAATTGTTGGCAGCAACTTTCTTTATGAGAACGGCCGGCTTTATAATCTTGATGAATTAATCGAATCCGAAATCTCCTATACAAATTTAAAGGCTAACGATATTAATGAATTAGGGCAAATCGTGGGACAATTTGATGTCGATGGTAAAACCCATGCTTTTTTAATGAATCCAGTTCTCGACTTTGACTGTGACGGCCTGCCTGATACACTTGAAAATTCAACATGTACTGATCCTGTTGATGTCGACACTGATGACGACGGTATCTCAGACGGTGCAGAGGATGTAAACAAGAATGGCGTCGTAGATCCCGGTGAAACCAATCCTTGCAGTATAGATACAGACGGTGACGGCATTCAGGATGGCACAGAGCTGGGCATCACTGCGTCCGTGCCGGATCCTGATGGAGATGGACCTCTGCTTGGAACGGATACAAATGTATTCATTGCTGATGCAGATTCAGACACCACAACCGATCCACTTAATAAGGATAGTGATGATGACGGCGCATGGGATGGTACAGAAGATGCCAACCACAACGGCGCTACCAATGCCGGAGAATCAGATCCTTCCAATGCATCATCATACCCCGCCCAAACTACTATTCACCTGAAGAAAGGCTTTAACCTGATCGCTATTCCTTCAGATGTCACGAACCAGCCTGATCTCAAGGATTGGCTGCCGGCTTTTGGAGGCAGCTCTAAAATAGAAAAGGTGATGGTATATGATGGACAGGCGGGCAAATTCATCACCCTGATCACTGGTGACGCCTCAAATCCGAGCTTTATGCTCCAGGGTGGTGAAGGCCTCTTTGTATATGCGAAGCAGGATAAAGAAATCACCTTTACTTCCATGCTTTGCTCAACTCATGATCTAAGACAAGGCTTTAATCTCATCGGATTTGCGTGTCCTGCGGATGGCTATAGTGCTTACCAGCTTCTGAACGATCTCGGCAGTGAGAATGTCTCCAGCATCCAGAAATATTCTACAGATAAGGGAGCATTTGAGATAGCTTCATTCCGGCAGGACGGCATGCCTGTGGGTGTGGACTTTGTTATTGTTCCAGGTGAGGGATACTTTGTTTTAATGCACAGAGATGTGCTTCGATATTAGATTTTATCTTTTTGAACAAGATTAGATTCACCGCAGAGACGCGGAGAGCGCAGAGATTGTTTTTTTGTTTCTCTCTGCGACCTCATCATCTTGAGCGAAGCAGGCGGTGATAAAGTAGGTGTGAGTTTACCATGAGCAAGATTCGTGCTTTTATCTATCTGGGGATGCTCCTTTTGTCAGCTTCCGGCGCAGAAGCTTTCGCTGATACCAAACAGCGCATTGGCCCTCTGCCGGCGCCTTTGTTTGTCAAGCCCTTTTCTTCGTGGCCGGAAGGCCCGGCGACTCAGTTGGAAATAACTCCAAGCTTCGAGGACCAGGCCATGGAACTTGTGAACCAGGCACGCTGGGATAATGGCAGGCTTCCGCCACTCAAGCGCAACGACTTGCTCGACAATGCCGCTGAAACCCACAGTTCAAACATGGCGAGCCGTAATTTTTTCGCACACTGCGACTTGGACAGCGGCGCTGAGGCTTGGGAACGGATGTCGAGCGCCGGCTATAACTGGAACTATGCCGCAGAGAACATTGCCTGCGGCTATTCCACGCCGGAGGCGGTAATATACGCTTTGATGCATAGCACGGGTCACCGTGCAAACATCCTTTCCAGTGCGGCCTGTGAGTTAGGTATCGGCTATGTTTATGACGCCGGTGACAGCGCAACCGTTCGACTTGACAGTGACAGCGACTGCAACGCTGACACCTTTGGCAAGGGTCCCTTTTTTTATTATTGGACGCAAAATTTCGGCCGCCGCAATGACGTCTTTCCGGTCGTTATAAATCGGGAGGCCAGTCAAACCCATAGCCGTAATGTCCAGCTCTATTTATACGGCAAGAATTGGGCGGTGGATATGCGTTTAAGGAACGGAAACGGTCCTTGTCGGCCACCCCACGGCGCCGGATGATCTGACCGCCTTTAAATTGTTAGAGGAACTCGGCGATGATGTGGTGACCTCGATCCAGCGCTTCAATACCACCACAGACGCATTCGAGACAGCCGCCTTCGGCCCGGAAGGGCAACTTGTGGGGGTGGACTTCTTGATTGTTCCTGGTGAAGGCTACTTCATCTTTATGAAGCAGGAGGTTTTGAACTTTAAATTTTAGCAATTCCAAGGGGGGAAATATGAAAGTAATAAAAAAAGCAGGAACCGTCCGTTCAGTTATTTTTCTTTTCGCTGTCCTGTTACCAGCCGTTGCCTATGGAAATATGCCGTATGTCACTGAGGTCATGGTTACAGATGTAACTACGAAATCATTCTCTGTGATATGGGCATCAAGCGAAGCAAGTTATCCCGGTCTAAATGTGTATGACGACGCCGAGGGTACAGTACCAACTTCAGATGCAGTCATCACTTTGCAGCCGGTTGAAAGTGATAATAATGGCATTGGGATGGTGGCAGAAGACAAAGGGGTCTTGAAGGCAAGGGTCACCGGTCTTGAGCCGGACACCACTTACTATTTTCAGACTGTCACGACTTCAAAATCTACCCTTGATGATGTCACCCTCCATCCTGCAAACCCGTCATTTCCCGGTGTCACCACTGAAAGTTTAGTCATGCGAACAAAAATGTGCGGAGAAGCCGAAGTTCCTTTTACCAATGACCTGATAAACGCGGAATGTTACCTTCCGGAAAGCTCGACTCCTGCGGAAGGCACGCTACTGGTAGCGGAGGTTGAAGGGTGTCACTATCCTATATCTCGCTTTGTCGGGGACGGTGTACCTGTTCCAGAGGCATATATTGATCTCAATAATCTGTTCAGTCTTCAGAGCTATACAACCAAACCTATTTATGGCGGGGAACGATTAACGTTGACCAGGTTTATGGGTATCGACGGCGTTGAGACATCGGAGTATTATGTTCCAATAAATGAGCAGCTTGCCCAGATGAAATCCCCGTTACTCATTCCCCCATGCCAAGGCGACTTTGACGGAGATAGCGATGTAGACGGCTCTGACTTAGCTCTCTTTGCAGCCGACTTTGGCCGGACGGATTGCGATACCGGAGAGGAATGCGAAGGGGATTTTGACAAGGATTGTTACGTGGACGAGAGCGATCTTGCCGCATTTGCAGCAGAGTTCGGGCGTAGTGATTGCCCGATCCGTCCGTAATTGTGTTTCTGTATCCCTGGCAAGGGGGTAACGAGGTAGCCGATCAGGGAAGGTTTTTGTTTCTCATCCGATAGAACTTGCAGGATATACGATAAAGACAAAAGATGGGAGAAGAGATCATGCAACCATACAAATAAAACTCTATAATTTCAATAAGTTGTTGAATTTCCGATAAGAAAGGAGGCAGAAATGAAGAGGTTATTTATTTGTTTTTCATGTTTCATTTTGACAAGTCTCTTCCTGCTGGGGACTGGTTGCGTAATGGCACAGGACATTTACGTAGCCTGGGTGACAGCTACTCCTTCGAGGGGATTACCCTGTCCGCGATCATTCTGTCAGGCGACTTTGACAACGACGGTGATGCGGATGGTTTGGATTTGGCTGCCTTTGCATCCGCTTTTGGTTCCACATCCGGCGACTTGAACTATAATCCGGGTGCCGACTTCGATAATAATGGCTGCGTGGACGAGAGCGATCTCGCAGTGTTTGCAACAGACTTCAGCCGGACTGGTAGCGGGCCTGTTCTTTATTTCGCGGACGCGGCCGAAACGCCTACCTTTGGCATGATATCGTTGAAATATCAACAATATAGCTTGGTCCGGCCCCACGGCGACAGCCAGTTACCGAAAACCATGTCTAAGTCTGGAGGTGTAAGATGAAAAGACCTTTAACAAGTTCCATGCTAACCTTTTGTAGGCACCTCTTCATTCTAAACATGATCAGCTTTTTATTAATTCCTCCAAATCTTTTATGTGCCCAAGCAAATCATTTTACCCAAAATTTAGAGGCTGCCATTGGGACAAACGGATTTTCCAAACGCATTGTTTTTGAGAAAACTATAGTCGTTCATGATCGTAGTACAAAAGCAGATAAAATAAATGGAGATAAAACCGGTACGCCGGATACGATTTATCCTTCTCCAGCTTCTTCGGTCACCCCACCTCCAATAGCACTACCAGAAGGTGTTGCTCAAACAGTGCAAGGTGAGCCGATGCATTCTTGTATTTCACACCTTTTCCCAAAAAATCATGCTGAAGTGGAAGCCATGGATGATCAGATCAATGAAGATAAACTTGGTAAGTCGGTTCCAATTTATCTTCATCCCCCTTTTTTGAGTGAATGTCCACAGATAGAGGCATCAGTCATTATAGATGAAGTTGACTCTGTTAGGAAAGCAAATGAATTCACAAAAAAAACTTCTGTTCATAAAGATCAGGAAATTATGAAGGTACTCGTACCCGAGAGTTATAGTTCGATTGGAAAAGATTACAGCGCAATAAACAGGAAAATCTCAGAAAATTCTATCAAAATGTATAATGAAAATCCGGCTGTCGTCATGTATGAGGGGTTCGAGGGCCTTTTTCCAGGCACTGGTTGGGAAATTTTAGGAGATCCAACATGGGATGATGATGATTATATGGCTTATACAGGATACTGGAGTGCCTGGTGTGCCAACGGGGGGAAATCAGGCATTGATCCTCAGTACTACTATTATCGGAACAATATGGATGCCTGGGCCATTTACGGACCTTTTGATCTGTCAGATGCAACATCAGGTTCTTTTTCCTTTCGCTATTGGGGTAAGACTGAATCGGATTACGATTTTTTCAGCTATCTTGTGTCCATAAACGGAGAGAATTTTTATGGATACACGCTTTCCGGGGATTCAGGTGGGTGGGTTGAAAAAAGTATTGATTTAACCGATGTTCCGGATATTGGTAATGTCATCGGACAAAATCAGGTCTGGATTGCTTTCAATTTTGAAAGTGATTCCTCAGTTACCGACGAGGGAGCCTTTGTGGATGAAGTATATGTACACAAATTGGGAAGTTTAGATGCTCCCAATCTGACTCCCTACCGACCAAGTGATTGGGACGATAAGATAGTAGTATCCGGTGTAAATGGTACCCATAGTGAAAACACTGTATATGCCGGAGTGGTAGCCTACATTGATTATGCTTATACCAACAATGGCGCACAAGACATCATTGGACGTTTTAATTCAGAGCTTTACATTAACGAAACCCTGGTCCGACGATCTTACGTGGACGGATTACAAACAGGATATTATGCTTATACAGAGGACTTTGAATACACCTTTCCTGCTGCCGGAACCTATACCCTAAAATTGATCTGTGACGTGGATGATGACGTAGCTGAATCAAATGAGGACGACAATCAGTATCAGCGAAACAAGGATATTTGGGTTCATCCCAATGAACCCAATCTGACTCCCTACCGACCAAGTGGTTGGGACAATAAGATAGTAGTATCCGATGTAAGCGGCACTCATAGTGAAGGGACGGTATATGCCGGAGATACGGCCCATATTGATTACGCTTACATTAATAATGGTACGGCGGATATCAACACAAAGTTTTATTCAGAATTTTACGTCAATGAGAGTATGGTTCGCCTTGCTTACACAGACGGATTGCAATCGGGATATTATGCTTATACGGAGGATTTTGAATACACGTTTCCCGCCGCTGGAACTTATACCCTGAACCTCGTCTGTGACGTGGAAAACGACGTAGTTGAATCCAATGAGGATGACAACGAGCATAAACGGGTTAAGCAGATCCCTTCTCAGCAAGGAGAACCCACTATTCGCATTGCACCAACATCTGTTAAATTTACTGAGCATGAAACCGTTGTGAATAAGCCTATCAACAGTTCACGACTATCGAGTTTCGGATTATCCAAGGAAAATTGGGTACCAGTGGTTGAAAGTATGAAAGATTCCCCCCAGGCTCAACCGGATTTGGTAGTGTTTCAGTCAAATAATGATATTTTTCATGTGGGACTCAGCATACCGGGCATTTTTGTTGCCAACCAAACCGAGGATATGGAAACCTACAAAGTGCTTCGCCTTGGACGCTATAATGGAGAATTGCCCCCAGGACAGCCTAATTTGCCGGCTGTAAGAAAATACATCAATGTTCCCAAAGGCAAATCCGCTACCATTCAGATAAACGTTGGTGCTCCAGTGACTTTTTGCGACTATCTTGTGTATCCTACGCAGAAGCCGCAACCGGATTTCGTTGGTGTTAAGGACAAAGCTTTTTATAAAGATAAAGTTACCTATAATAAAGACAAGTGGTTTCCTGACAAGATTGCAACCCTGGGACCCGTTGAAATAATCCGTGGTCGAACTATTCGCTTACTGAGCATTTGTCCTTTCCAGTATAATCCAGCCAGAAGAGTTCTTCGGGTTTTTCCAGAAGTCGATGTGCAGGTAAACTTCACTGGCCACGTCCTTCCTCTGGATTCTCGCCTTTCTTCTCCTGTTTTTGATCGTTTCATAAAAGGGTTCACACTCAATTCCAAGGCCCTTGATTCCTCCCAATGGCTCCAAACTGAGATGCTTGAAAACGGGGCTGCGTATCTGATCATCACTGCACCAAAATTTCTGAATCAGGCTACTGCATTGCGCGATTGGAAAAACACTAAAGGGATTTCCACAGTTGTTAAAACAACTGATGAAACCGGCAAAACGAGAGATGAGATCGAGAATTATATTCGAAATGCTTATCAAACATGGTCCCCATCTCCAACCTATGTTTTACTACTCGGGGATGTAGAAACTATTCCCACCAGCTACATAACACATTCAATAGATAATGAAACAAAGATCATCGGCACGGATTTATATTATTCAACAGTAGATGGAACTGATTATGTCCCTGATGTGTTCCTGGGTCGAATATCTGTTGATACAGCTATCCAGGCTGAAACAGTTATTCAAAAGATTATCAATTATGAAAAAAACCCACCACAACTCCTTTCCTTTTATTCTAATGCGGCAGTCGCAGCCTATTTTCAAGACGGAACCCCGTATGAGGGAATTCCTGATGGGGTGGAAGATCGAAGATTTATCAGGACTTCGGAGGAAATCAGGAATTTTCTGGTGGGTAAAGGGTATTACGTCCAAAGAATCTATCGTGCGGAGAGCACTTCAGATCCGACTACGTATAATAATGATCGATATGGAAAAGGTGAGCCTTTACCCATGGAGTTATTACGTTCCAGTGGCTTCCTGTGGAATGGCGCTGCTGAAGATATATCCTCGGCCATTAACAACGGTATATTTTTTATTATCCATCGTGACCATGGTATGGATCGAAACGGTGGCTACTCCCATACCGGTTGGGGAGATCCTGAATTTCTTGAATCTCATATCTCCCAGTTGACGAATGGGAATCTGTTACCTGTAGTGATGAGTTTTAATTGTCAGACAGGTTGGTTCGATGGAGAAACTGATCAACATCCTTCGAGAAATTATGAGAGCTTCTGCGAACTGCTTTTACGTAAAGAGGGCGGCGGAGCTGTTGGTGTTTTTGGCGCCAGCCGTAGCAGCTATAGTGGTTACAATGATTTCATGGCAGAAGGCTTGTTTGATTCAGTGTGGCCAGATTTTCTCAGTGAAATTCCTAACGACTCGGGAGCTAACTCTCAGATAGGTCCCATGTTGGTACATGGAAAATTAGCCATGGATCAGTTATGGGGGGACCCCTGGTCGCTCCGTAAAGTGGAATACGAATTATTTCATGTTTTCGGAGATCCCAGTCTTGAAATGTGGACAGCTAATCCCGGCGGAGGAAAAAGCTTTACAATTTACAATGATGGCGACAATGATCTGGAAATTATGTCCACAACGACACGGGATAATGATCCCTGGTTGGATTACTCCCCCAAAGCCCCTTTTACGATACCACCGGGACAATTCAGAACTGTTACTGTCTTTGTAGATTGGGACTTAACCTATCCTGGATCTGATGAAGAGCGCATCATAATCGAAACAAATGACTTTGATATGAATCCATACCCGGATGGTGTTTTCATAACATGCACAAGCGGTGGAAATGATCTGGCTATTTTTGCGGCAGACTTTGGCAAAACAGATTGTAGTGGCAATTGCGAAGGTGATTTCGATGGCGATGACGATGTGGATGGCTCAGATTTGGCCCTTTTCGCAGCAGATTTCGGAAGTACTGATTGCTTTAACTGATTTCACAGATTGTCGGCCACTGACGCTGCATTGTGTTCGAGCATACGGGTAGAGTGCTCTATCAAATTTTAACCATTAAAAAACAAAGGAGACTATTATAATAGCAAGAAAAATGTGTAAGTTGGGTTCTTATCTTTTTCTGCTGACGATCTTATTGTTGATGCCGGGATTGGCCGTGGCCACTGATCACTCAGGTCCCATACCTACAGATGAAATCTGGGATCCCGGTGATAACCCACATATTATCGTGGACAATGTAACAGTACCTTCCGGCGTCACTCTCACCATTATGCCTGGTGTAGAAGTAAGATTTAACGGTAACAAATACATCTATGTTGATGGCGCCGTGAATGCACCCGGAATCTCATCTAACAAAATAACCTTTACCAGAAATACAGCCACTAATGGAAGAGGCCTTTATTTTTATGCTGGAAGCGTTGGTGATTTCACCCATTGTATAATGGAACATTGCTACTATGGTGTCAGAGGCAATTCTACAGCCGCAGTCAGCCTTTCAAACTGCGTCCTTCAGAAAAACACTTACGGCTTTTATGGCGATCAGTGTGCCCCCACTCTCGGCACCAATACGTTCCAGGGCAATGGTACAGGATTATATCTTAAGACTGTAACCCTGTTTAGCGTATCTTCACAGGTGATCGAGGACAATGATACCGGAATCCATTTTTACTACTGTACCAAACCCGAGGTAGATGCCACCAATACCATAACGCATAACAAGATCTACGGCGTAAGATTTGAGGACTGTTCACTCCCCGAGATATACGCCGATGTTACCGACGGAGGCACAGGCATCTATTTTGAGAGCTGTACGAATGTGGGCATCATAGATAATGTGACATTGAAGGATAACATAGGTCCCTATGGCGCTCTATATATGCGTGACTCAGGAATATTCACACTGGGAACCAATAACACTATAACCGGAAACTCCTGGCCGCTATCTATAGGTGCCGGCTCTTTCCCGGATACTTCAAGCGCTATCCCTTCATCAGGAAATACAACCAATGCCATAAAGGTAACAGGGGGAAGCAGCAATAAGACAGGCGTCTGGCCGAAGTTTTCCGCAATTCCCTATATAGTTACTGGAAACCTAACCATAAACACCCCTGGCGCTTTAACCATAGAGGAAGGGGTTGAGGCGCGGATTTCCTCCGAAAAATATATATATATTAAAAGCGCCCTAACCGCCTCCGGAACCTCTGACAATCCCATAACTTTCACCAGGCAGTCAGGCAGCCAGTGGGGTGGTCTAAGATTTTACAACGGGTCTATAAGTACCCTTTCCCACTGTACCATAGAGTATGCCACAAATGGAATCTATGCCGATTCTGATCCTGACATCAGCCTCGCCAATTGCGCTTTTCAGTATAATGACACCGGCATATATTTTTATTTATGCACATCCCCTACCCCCATTGTTGATTCCACAAATACTATCAGGGATAACAAGACCTATGGCATCAGATTTTATAATTGCTCATCACCCGATATTGATGTCCATGCAGATATTGCCAATAGCGGAACAGGGATCAGATTTAATAACTGTTCGGATTTGGGCACCATAGATAATGTGGCGCTTATTGATAACACCGTTTGTGCCATAGAGGTTAAAAATTCAGGCCCTTTTACCTTGGGGCCGGGCAACACCATAACAGGAAATTCCTGGCCTTTGAGCATAGACGCAGGCGCCTTCCCGGACGCTTCAAGCGATATCCCTGCATCAGGCAATATGACCAATGCTATCAGGGTAGTTTCGGGAACAAGCAATCTTACGGGCACATGGCCCGATTTCAACCTGGATTATGTCGTAAACAACACCCCAACCATAGGGGTTTCCGGCAGTTTAACCATAGAGCCTGGGGTGACAATAGGTTTTAATACTAATCAAAATATGACGACTTACGGTTCATTGATTGCCTCAGGAGACTCAGGATGTCGTGAAATCACTTTTACCAGGTATGATGCTGATAGCTGGAGCGGTTTATATTTCTACAGTGAAAGCGCTGGGACCCTTGAACGCTGCCGAATAGAATACGCACAGTATGGAGTACGCACCTCTAATGCATCTCCCGGCATTTCGCACTCTACTCTCAAAAGCAACACTTATGGTGTCTATTGCCAAAGCAACGCTTCCCCTGAAATAAAGGGATGTAAAATGACCTTAAACGATTATGGTGTTTATTCTATAAGTGATTCAGAGCCCATTATCTCCGGCGATTCAGCAGGCGTAAACATCATAAGCGGCAACAAAACATATGGTGTATATAACGCAGATAGCACGGTTGCCATTAATGCCCAATATAATTACTGGGGGAACGCCTCGGGACCATCTCACCCTACTTCCAATCCTGATGGGAGAGGAGATTGGGTGAGTGATTATGTCAATTACGATCCATTTGTTAACTATGACTTTTCAGCGTGTGAGGGTGATTTCGATCTGGATGGAGATGTTGACGGCTCAGACTTAGCAGTTTTTGCTGCAGATTTTGGCCGGACGGATTGCGATACCGGAGAGAAGTGCGAAGGGAATTTTGATTGCGACAACGACGTGGTTGGCAGTGACCTGGCGGTGTTTGCCGCGAATTTCGGGAGGACGGATTGTCCGAAGTAGCATAGGGCAGAAAGCAAAGGGCATGGAGCAGGGGGGAGCAAAGGGCTGAGAAAATTAGGGAAAAAGGGGAGGAAAATGAGAAAGCTATTTTTAGTCATAGGGATAATTCTTGCATTTCAGCTTTCTACAGGCATTCCATGCTTGGCCCAGTGCGGGGGAGATTTTGATCGTAATGGAGATGTGGATGGATCTGACCTGGCGGTGTTTGCAGCGGATTTTGGACGTACAAACTGCTGCGAGTCTGAACTTCCGTCTTGTGAAGGGGACTTTGATTTGGACTGCGATGTAGACGGCAGTGATCTGGCTGTTTTTGCTGCTGACTTTGGCCGGACTGATTGCCCCTTGCCGGCTCCATTAAACCTGTTCAACATCGGCAACTCGATTGGTGAAGGCGAGGCGGCTTACGATGATATCGGGGGAGAGAATCATCATGCGGTGTGGTCGACTGGTTATGATCCTGCTGATATTGTCTACAGCCTAAACGAGCGATTTGAGGATCTTGACCCAACAGGCTACTATGAAAACAATTCCACAAGAGATGTTATGTTTAACCATGCGGTGAGGGGCTCTGTTATGGCAGATTTTGTGACGCAGGCAAATGAAGTGGTAGCCGCGGCTAATGCAATGCCTTCCGGTAAAGTCGGAATGGTGACCATCTTTCTCGGTAACAATGACGTTTGTGCACCTGGTCTTGATGACATGACCAAACCGGCGCTATTCGAGTTGCAATACCGCGCCGGCCTGGATGTTTTAGCAGCATCGGACGCTACGAGGAATGCCCATATTCATGTTTCAAGTATTCCTGCCATTTATTGGCTATGGAATGCCAAGCGGGCAGATTTATGGTGTCGATTGTTCGCATGGCATTTCGTACCCTGTGAAAACCTGTTGGCGAATCCAGCAAATGACTGTGGAAGCGGGGATTCTCACCTTGATCCCGACAATATTCACCCCGACGATGGTACAAACTGCATTCGCAGAAAGCAGTTCCATGCGAAGATCCGGGATATCTATAATCCTAAACTCAGAGATGTGCTTATGGAATATAAAATAAACGGACTCCTTCCCAACGCCTATTATGTTGATATCTTCGACATTCAATTTGAAGATATTCACATCAATGATGGTGACTGCTTCCACCCGAGCGTTGAAGGCCACGAGGTGCTGGCAGAAGAACAATGGTGTCGATCGTTGTGGGGCATGGATGATCCATTCTGTATGCCTTGAGAAAGGAGGAAATTATGAAAAAATTGCTTTGTTACCTGAGCGTACTTGTCATTTTATTTATTTTCGCCAAGGTTCCTTTCGCAGAGCAAGAGGTTATTTTAACAGAAAGTGGGCTTAAGTATATTGACCTGGAGGCAGGAACAGGTACTACTGCTAAGGTTGGAAAGATAGCAGTTATCCATTTCATTGGATGGTTAGATGATAATGGCGAAAAAGGAGAAGAAATTTTTAATTCTCGTGATCGCGGAAAGCCGGTATTATTTAAACTCGGCACGGACAATGTTATAAAAGGTTGGAACATCGGAGTGGCCGGTATGAAATTCGGGGGTAAGCGCAGGCTGATGGTACCCTCTGCGCTGGGTTATGGCGCAACTGGAGGAGGGGATGTTATTCCACCGAACGCCGATTTGATATTTGACATCGAGCTTATAGAAGTTAAATAATTGGTGCAAAAAGGTCTTTAGGGCAGGTCTTCATTCTTGACAGCCAGGTAGCCAGGTAGGTTGGGTTGAGGTAGGTTGGGTTGAGGAACGAAACCCAACAATAAGTAATGCAGGGAAGGATTATGGGAAGAATATTGATGCAAAAAATAGCTCCACTAATATTAATATTTTTCCTACTCGCCAGTGCCGCACCGGCTCAAGACTATATTGAACTCGCCTTTGAAGACTACAATGATCAGGACACCTTCAACAATTTTTCAGGAAATTGGAACAAGTGGGAACATCCGCCAGGTAGCCTGAACTGGTCTTTTGATATTGCAAATTCCCGTGCAGGTCACGGTACCTGCTTAAGGGTAGACTATTCAGTTCCCAACGGCGGTTATGCTGGTATATGGAACTCACTTTTAGGCAAAGCCAATTTTGATAATCAGTGTTTGGATTTTACTGATTTGTACGGTGATTTGAAAAACAGTTCCGGAAATCCTGCGGATATTGAAGATGTCCAGGTAACCCTGCTTAACTTTTGGGCGAAAGGAAATGGGACTGAAGGAGCTTTTGATCACATCGTTAAGGTAGAAGTGAAAGACACAGACAATAATATCGCATCGCAGATCTTTACCATACCGAACATGAGCGACTGGACAAAATATGAGTTCCCCGTCAGTCAAATGAGTAATGTTGATTTAACCCATATGAAAGAGGTGGTATTTGTGCTCACGGATTATCAAAATAATTATCGAACAAGCCATTTCTTTTTAGACGATCTTTTGTTTAGCACGACCGAAACTTCCTATGATGCCAGTACATGGAGCGATGATCAGTTCCTGGACGTTGTGGCTCACCGTGCATTCAAGTATTTCTTAACTTTCACTGATGACTTGGGCTTTGCATTGGATAGATCTACGTTTTCGGACCTGGTGAGTGTAGCGGCGATTGGTTTCCAGTTAACGGCCTATTGCATAGGTCACCAAAGGAACTGGGCCGATGACTTGGAATCTCGGGTTGAAACGATTCTGCAGAATCTCGCGTCGCTACCAATGGGGCCGGAGCCCGGCACGATCAACGCGGGATATAAGGGGTTCTTTTATCATTTTTTGGAAGCAAATACGGGTCGAAGAAAGGTTGCTGAAGATACGGAAGATAAGGATAAGGTAGAGCTGTCTCTATACGACACGGCGCTCTTGATGCATGGCATACTAAGCGCCAAGGAGTGTTTCCCTGACAATCCGAATATCCAGGCGTTAGCGCAGTCCTTGTATGATTCAGTAGAATGGAGCGAGATGGTTGATACATCTCCCGGAGATCATGAACACCAATTCTTCCTGGCCTGGAAACCGGAAACAGGTTTTGAAGGACATGCAGATGGATATACGGATGAAGCCCTATTGGTAGATGTGCTCGCCTTGGGCTCGAGCACGTATCCCACAACGATGGCAACCTATAACGCTCGGTCGCGCTTTTTTGGGGTTTATCCATCAACAAGCTCGGATAGTATTGCAGCGGCCTGGACGGGTTCATTATTCAATTACTTTTTTGCGAGTTGTTGGCTTGACTTGGAGAACCGAGGCGTTGACCGACACGCGACCTATCCACTAAACATCTGGGAAAACAATAGGCGTGCCATTGTCGCCAACCGGCAATTCTGCATCAATCATCAAGATACTGTCGTGGATGATGGCGATGACAAGTACACAACTTACAGTGAATTAAGTTGGGGGTTGACGGCTTGTGATAATTTAGTCGACCCTTCCTCCGGTCCGCCCAGTGAGTATTATGCATTTGGTGCGTTGCCCACCCAGCAGAATATTCAATATTCTACTGATGCCCCACATTTGGGCACCATTGCCGTGTACGGCGCAGGGAGTTCCATTATGTATACCTCCAGCGAGTCGATCAGCGCACTGCGACACTATTATTCGAATACCTGCTTGTGGAGCCCTCTGTTTGGCTTCGGAGACGCATACAGCTCTGATCCTCATTATTTCGAGATAGACGAAGATGGTAACCTGGAAATACATCCCGCAACCTGGCTGAACGGCGGGTACTGGGTAAATCATATGATGATGGGAATAGACGAAGGCCCACTGCTATTGGCTATCGAAAATTATAGGAGTGGTTTTGTATGGAATTTAACCAATAATAATGTCAACATTAAAGCAGGGTTAGATTCTATATATCAACCACCTATCTGCCCAGCGGATTTTGATACAGACGGCGATGTAGATGGTTTTGATCTGGCCCGACTTGCAGCCAACCCGAGCCTCTTAGATGTGTTTTCGTTTGCGGCACATTTTGGCAGGACAAATTGTCCATAGCATAAGTTCAGAGATAGGAATGTCTCTTTTTGGGAGAAAGCAGATAAAATCACGATCTCTCATGGCCATGGAGATAATATTGATAATGGCCGGGCTGGTGAGCGCTCCTGCGCCGTTCATTTGCCAGGTATTGTTTGCCTTTTTATCCCGGCTAAAATTTCCTGATTAGAATGACGAGATCAAAAAGTCTTTGACTTTGACTATTTTCAAAGTATTAGCGGAAGAGCATCAGAAACGGTATTGCGGTCTGAATATAAAGGGATGGCCATGTTTCTATAAAAATTACAAGATTACACCAGCTTAGACCTATCTCAATTTTTTCCTAATACCAATGTGTTAGGCATTATCACCTAAAAAATAAGAACAATTTCATACTTTCCACTTATTGTTTTTATATTATAAAATGGCATAAATAAAATGTAATATTATAGCCCTATGAAACAAATTTTGGCTACAGGCGAGCGTCAGGTGTAATATATTCAAAACAGGAAACTGTTTGAATGTATTATACCTGAAGCGAATATATTTTCAAAAAGCTAAAGTGTTACAACAATTCAATCATCCGGCTCACACGGCATTTACGATTCGACAAAGACTGAAGCACTGGCAGGATGTCGGTGGGAAAGAAAGAAAGGAGGAGTAAGATGGAGTTGAGAGAACCAAGGTCTTTTGTTCTGGCAGTGGCTATGGCAATGGTCCTTATGGTGTCCGGTGGATCAGCTTTCGCTGGTCAGACCGTGTCCGATGAAGCCTGGAACAATGGTCTATGTGATCTGGCAGTTGTATTTGAGACCCAGCAGGCTATTGCAACTATTGGCGCGATGGATTGGGAAAGCTTTGAGATCAGCGGTGAGACCTACCTGGCTGTGGCAAACTATTACAATGATTCGAGCTATAATGTAGATTCCAGGATTTACAAGTGGAACGGGACTTCATTTGTTGAGATCCAGGCTGTTGCAACCAATGGCGCACATGATTGGGAGAGCTTTGAGATCGGCGGTGAGACCTATCTGGCCGTGGCAAATTATTACAATGGTTCAACCCGTAATATAAATTCCGAGATTTACAAGTGGAACGGGACTTCTTTTGTTGAATTCCAGGCTGTTCCAACTAATGGCGCGATGGATTGGGAGAGCTTTGAGATCAGCGGTGAGACCTACCTGGCTGTGGCAAACTATTACAATGATTCGAGCTATAATGTAGATTCCAGGATTTACAAGTGGAACGGGACTTCATTTGTTGAGATCCAGGCTGTTGCAACCAATGGCGCACATGATTGGGAGAGCTTTGAGATTGACGGAGAGACCTACCTGGCAGTGGCAAATCAATACAATGGTTCAATCTACAATATAAATTCCAGGATCTACAAGTGGGACGGAACCGCATTTGTTGAGTTTCAGGCTATTGCAACTCTTGGCGCGCTTGATTGGGAGAGCTTTGAGATCGGCGGGGAGACCTATCTGGCCGTGGCAAATTATCGCAATGATTCAACCTGCATTATAAATTCCAGGATTTATCAAGCCATAAAATGTACAAAGGTGTCTGGAATGATTTACAATGAGACCTGGACACAGGAATGTTCTCCTTATTTTGTGGAAGGTGATATTCTCGCAGCCGGTCTGACAATCGAGCCCGGTGTTATGGTGAAATTTCTGGGTAATTATGTCTTTGAGGTTGCCGGTGTATTAACCGCAACAGGAACCGGGCAGGATCCAATTATATTCACCAGCGCAGATACCAATAAGAATGGTTGGCAGGGGATCTTTTTTCATCAGAGTACTCCGGGCTCTGAGCTTGTTTACTGCACGATCGAGGATTCAATAAATAGAGGGATACGATTTGACAATACTGAGCCGACCATTGAGAATTGCACAATAAATAACAACGGTGCAAGTGGCTCTGGTGGCGGCATATACATTGACCTGACCACATCGGCAGGAACAATTGTCCTGAAAGACTGCGCAATTACCGGCAATAATTCCTCAGGCTACGGTGGCGGCATAAGGGCCGATCTGGGAGATGGTACGTTAATTCTGGATGACTGCATGATTACTGGTAACACTTCCTCAAGCCACGGCGGTGGCATAAGTGCCAATACAGAAACAGGTTCCCTGAACCTGACAGACTGTGAGATCAGCGACAACCATTCCAATCCTGCACACGCAGGCGGCAACTATGTCGGTGGCGGCATTCACGCAGGCATGGGGGAAAACGGGGCGTTATCGTTGAGCAATTGCAGAATCAGCGGCAATACGTGCTACTCTTATAACACAAGCTGGGGTGGCAGTGCCACCTGTAGGGGGGGAGGCATTTTTTGCAATGGAAACATAAATATAGCGAATTGCCGGATTGAAAATAACTCTACTCATGCACGTTCAGTTGGCAAGAGGACTGAGTATGCTTACGGCTATGGTGGCGGTATTTACCATTATTCTGGAGTATTGACAGCAGTTAACTGTATTGTTGCAGAGAATTCAACTAGTGCATCGAGCGCTGAGTACTGTTACGCTTACGGCGGTGGCATCCATGTCTATGGTGGAACAGCGGATCTGGAAAACTGTACTGTTGTCAATAATACCAATCACGGTCTCAGAAGAGAGGGTGGTACAGTAACAGCAATAAATTCAATATTCTTTGATAATTCAGTTGCACAAATTTCTGGAACAGTGACAGCAACTTACAGTTGCGTTGAGGACAGTTGGGAAGGAGAAGGAAACATATTCCAGAATCCGATTCTTGGATCATGTTTGCAATTAATGCCTTTTGTCTCACCGTGTATTGACAAGGGTGATCCTGATCCTCAATACAATGATGTCTGCTTTCCCCCATCTCTGGGAGCTGTACAAAATGACATGGGTGCTTATGGTGGGCCGGGTGCTTGCCAGTGGGAAACCTGTAATGGGGATTTTGACTCTGATCTTGATATAGATGGAAGTGACCTGTCCGTGTTTGCAGCCAACTTTGGCCGAACGGATTGCAGTGGCTATTGCGAGGGCGACTTCGATGAAAACGGGGACGTAGACAGAAGCGACCTTGCAGTCTTTGCAGCCGACTTCGGGCGGACCGATTGCCCATTTCATGAGTAATGCGCAGGTTAGGAACGGGAAAAATTATTTGTAAGAATATTGATGCGGCGAGGCGATCAGCGCACTGCGACACTATTATTCGAATACCTGCTTGTGGAGCCCTCTGTTTGGCTTCGGAGACGCATACAGCTCTGATCCTCATTATTTCGAGATAGACGAAGATGGTAACCTGGAAATACATCCCGCAACCTGGCTGAACGGCGGGTACTGGGTAAATCATATGATGATGGGAATAGACGAAGGCCCACTGCTATTGGCTATCGAAAATTATAGGAGTGGTTTTGTATGGAATTTAACCAATAATAATGTCAACATTAAAGCAGGGTTAGATTCTATATATCAACCACCTATCTGCCCAGCGGATTTTGATTCAGACGGCGATGTAGATGGTTCTGATCTGGCCCGACTTGCAGCCAACCCGAGTCTCTTGGATGTTTTTTCGTTTGCGGCACATTTTGGCAGGACAGGTTGTCAGTTATGGGAAGGAGGAACAAATGTACAGAAATAATCTTTTATTGAGGGTATTCTGTGTAGCGTTGTTTGTCACAATGGTAGGTATAGGAGAGCTATCATTACAGCCATCTTTTGCGGATGATTCCGTTCCTTGTACATACGATTTTGACTATGACCGGGATGTAGACGGAAGTGATTTGGCTGAGTTTGCAACAAAGTTTGCTTATGAGATAGACCTGGAAGATCTTGCTCTGTTTGCTCAGGAATTTGGCAGGGATGATTGCCTGATCTCGATCAATTTCACTCATGTGCCGGAATATCCCAATTTCGGTAATGAGAATTTGGAAGGCAATGTGACTGGCGTTAATCCTGATGATTACTTTGTGGCGGTCTATATCCGGGTTGAAGATGTTTGGTGGACCAAGCCCTATTATGCTTCACCAAAAACACCTATTAAAGCCGATGGCACCTGGACATGTGACATTACAACCGGCGGCAATGACCGTTATGCCACTGAAATTGCCGCATATCTCCTGCCTGAAGGAGTTGAACCGCCAATTTGCGGACCTTGCTGCAAATTACCGGAAATCCCGGAAGCAGTTGCCTTTTGCCATAAAAGCATCAAAGAGCCAAGAAGCATTTCCTTTGCCGGCTATGACTGGAAGGTGAAACTAAAAGATTTCCCTGCCGGACCTGGACACAATTATTTCTCCGATAGAGAGGAAGATGTTTGGGTTGATGAGCAAGGGCTCCATTTAACCATCAGTGAGCGCAATGGCGATTGGTATTGTACCGAAGTCATCCTTGATGCCTCTTTCGGGTATGGGAGTTATATCTTCCAGACACACGGACGAGTCGATATCATTGATCCGATGATGGTACTCGGCTTGTTTACCTGGGATACAGAAGCTTGTGACCAACATTATCGCGAAATGGACATTGAATTCACCCGTTGGGGCAATGCCAGTGAATATACGAATGCCCAATATGTGGTTCATCCTTGCAGCCAGTGCCCGGGATGCGGTGATCGCTGCACCCGCTTCAGAGTTGATCTGACAAATGAAGAGAGTGACCTCACTCATTATCTGGTCTGGCAACACGATACCGTCGAGTTCAGAACCTATTACGGAAAACATAGTGACAGTCCGCCCGCAAGCGCCCTGATCCACAAGTGGACGTATGCCGGCGAATATGTACCTGAGCCAGGTAATGAAAATGTGCGGTTTAATTTCTGGCTGAATAAAGGCAATGCGCCTGCCAGCGATCAGGGTGATGAAGTGGTAATTAGTGATTTTGCCTGGCAGAAAGAAAAAATCGAATGGCCCGGGGAATACGTGAAGGTTTTCACCAATCTAAGCAACTATCCCATTGCAGGCTGTTTTATAGGGGCAGAGGAAGTTAGAATCAATGATGAACCGGTAACTGTGGATGATTATGGCGGTTACCGAAAGGATGTTGTCCTGAATTCCGGCCTGAACACTTATGAGATTAAAGCCATCAGAAACAACGAAATTTCTGACTCATCTTCCCTGGAGATCAATTACGATCCGGAACTCTCAACTGAAAATCATGCCCTGCTTTACAGCCATAATCCTGATGTGCCTGAAACCATTGTGTTGGATCTGAACAGAGGCTCTATTTTGGGAGTTTTGCATGAAATCAACATCGTGGCTGCCACCCATGATGGGCGACATGTTGTTGACACCCATGGCAATGTTTATCAAACCTCAGACCATACACTATTCGGTGAGCATTTGCCCTTCAGCCAAAGCGCAGTTTATCCGGTTTTCTCAAGTAATGATATTTTTTGCTATGCAGGCACGGAAAAGATCCGCTTTGCTGACCGGACATTGATTTCCAGCCAACTTCCAGTCCCGATTGATGGCCGCTTTGCAACGGTTTTTCCCGGCAACTTGCTCATCCAGGGTTCAAGCAACTCTTTTACGAAGATAGACCTCTCAAATGATGAAATCGTTGCTGCAATCCCGTTCGCAAAGCAAAGAGTCATTTGGGGGACTTCTACTATTGCTCCCAATAGCACCTTAGGTTTTGTGACTTCCTATTCTTGGGCTGTAGGGGCCTTAGATATAATCAATATGGAAACTGGCAGTACAATTTCTCAATTTAACGGTCTCTCCGATTATATGGGCCAAATTGCCTTTTCCAATGACAGAGCTATCGCCTTTATCGGCGGTTATGGAAATTCGTATTATGGCAAAGGTGGGGTTTATGTGATTGATGTGGGCACTCAAACGATGATGAGCTACTATGAACAATTCGGCGCTTCTTCTGTCTTAGTCGGTCCTGATGACCTTATCTACATTAGCTCCAGATTTGTCGACCATTTCGGTAACGGCAGTGTTACTCAGGGTTCCAAAGATAGGCGGGGAATTGATGTTCTTCAGCTCAATGAAAATGGAAAATCGCAGTTCGTAAAAACCTACTACCTCAATTATGATCATCGTTATTGGACAAAGCCTACTTTCTTTATCAAGCCGGGGTCATAAGATTTTTTTGTGTTAGGCCAGAAAATCGGATAAACCTCTGCGCTCTTAGCGTTCTCTGCGGTGAAAGAAAGAACCAATGTCGCCAAATTAAGGGTATTCATTTTTGAAGATAACTGGATATGCAAGGAGGCCATTGTCTCTGTGATTGGCAAAGATGAGGGGATAGATGTTATACGTGATACAGAGGATCAGAGGATCTCCATGAAGGGGTTGATAATAGGTCACTGAAGATGAATATTGATTTAATTCTCATGGACATACGCTACCATGGCGAAGATCTCGGCATAGAATGCATGCCGGGCCTCGTAATTCCGAAGGCAATGGGATTGCTGAGAACGGATTCTCAAGGATAGGAAAAGTGATCGGAACGATTCAGCTTCTACCAGCAGTATCGCAAGGATAAAGAGAGTGGGGAGGGCCGAAAAATGAATAAAAAAACAAAGAGGTATTTCTTAACAGCACTAATAGCTATTGTGCCGCTGTCAATCATAGCAGTATCCTCATCGGTAATGGCAGCTTGCAGTATATCAATAGGTGTTCGTTGCGATTCAAGCTATGGCAAATATGAAACCTTTGAGGGCGCTGCATCGATAAGTAACAATGAGTCCAGAAGGGTCGATTTTACCATGACAATCACGTTGAAAGATCCATCCGGACATACACTCGATACTGATTCCCGTAGTGGATCCCTCGGTCCGGGTCAATACAATGAATATCCTTTGAATGTAGCTCCTCCATCAGGAGGTTGGCAGCCTGGAACCTATGAATTTTGCAACCAAGTGGTTGCTGCTGGTATAAACGGCTGCATGTATGTTAAAAGCATATGCAAAGGTTTTACTGGCCCCCCTTCTCCCTCAATTTGGATTAGTCCAGCTTTGTTTAACATAAAACTGCTACCTGATGTTGTGTCGAATCATATTTTGACCATTGGGAATAGTGGAAATAGTGTGCTGGAGTTTAATATAACGAATGAATTCATCCAGTCGGGATGGCCAAAGACAACCGGCAGTGACGTGAATTCATCTCCGGCGCTTGGTGACATTGATGGGGACGGTGACATAGAAGTCGTGGTTGGTTCACATGATGGAAAGGTGTATGCCTGGCATCATGACGGCTCTGATGTGACCGGATGGCCAAAGACAACCGGCAGTGACGTGTATTCATCTCCGGCGCTTGGTGACATTGATGGGGACGGTGACATAGAAGTCGTGGTTGGTTCACATGGTGGAAAGGTGTATGCCTGGCATCATGACGGCTCTGATGTGACCGGATGGCCAAAGACAACCGGCAGTGACGTGTATTCTGACGTGTATTCATCTCCAGCGCTTGGTGACATTGATGGGGACGGTGACATAGAAGTCGTGGTTGGTTCAGATGATAACAAGGTGTATATCTGGGATTGTTTTGGTACATATGATTCAAATAATATAGAATGGGGAATGTTCCATCACGATATTAACCATACCGGATTGTATGGCTATGTGCCCCCCGGCACAGGAGGCACAGGCAGTCAAACTGCGTTGAAGGAGAAGGTGGATTGGTTATCAGAAGACCCAACCAATGGCACAGTAGACCCGGGCACTCAAGCGAGTATCACTGTAACATTTGACACCACCAGTCTTGACCTCGGTGATTATTATGCAGACATCATCATCACCAGCAATGATCCGAATGAAAATCCACTGATTATTCCTGTGTATTTGACGGTAGAACACATAATAGACATAGGGGGTTTTGCAGCCGATTTTGGCAGGGCCGACTGCATTGGAGATTGTCCTGGCGATTCTGATGGCGATGAGGATGTGGATGGTTCTGATTTGGCAGAATTCGCCAAAAACCTTGGATTGCAAAATCCGTAACTTCTCGAAAAAGTTCGGGTAAAAACAAAAAAATAGGGAACAGGCTCGGATTAAAGTGCAGAGAGAAGTGATCCAACAGCTCAAGGATGGTTCCGTTCCCGGATCGGACCAAGTTATAACCTACTGCTTTATCAGAATATCCGCCCCAAAAGCAGGTGTTTTCAGGCCTTAGGGACGCGGAAAAATGATAACTCAATCATTTGATACACACCCTGAGGCAGAAAGAGTTCAGATAGCATTAATTCGGAAGGCAGGGATAGCACGAAGAATTGGAATTGCTCGTTCACTTTCTGAAACAGCAATAAAACTTTCTCGAAGAGCTATTTCACGGGCAAATCCACAATTAAGTGAGCAAGAATTGAATTTGGTCATTGTAGCTCACAATTATGGCAGTTATATAGCTGATCGTCTTGTTAATTATCTTAAGAGAAAAAAACTGTGGTAGCATCATTCGGACATAGCGGTCTCTGCCGCTGACTTCGGAAGGACGGATTGTCCGGATTAGCCCATCAGATCATAGCTAATTCTTAGAGCCTGTTCTATTAATTCGCCAAGGCGCTCAGTCATGTATATTGGTATTGAAAGAAGCCGGTATGCTATCGGTTGACCCAATGTCGTTTTTACTTTGAGGTTTTCAACTGATGGCAGGTTAGTATTGCAGCGTGCAGCAAAATCGAGGTGCTTTTCAGCCATGAACTGATGCAGCGATTTCATGCTGGCTGACTTTGGTCGGACTGATTGCCCAGATTAGCTGATGGCTGACAGCTCATGACGGTAAATCCTAACCGCACAGGTCGAAAAAACGCAGAACATAAAAACAAAAAGCCGCTCAGGGATGAATCCTGGGCGACTTTTTTGATCGGAAGTCAGCACTCTCAACGTCGTCCCAGCTCCTTCAGGACCTTTTCCGCCTCTTGTCGGCCGGGAAAGCTCTCTTTGTTTTTAATAGCCATTTTCAAGTACTCTCGCGCCTGAGCCTTTTGTCCCAGACCGAGGCAAATCATACCCAAATGATAACTGATTATGGGACGATTCTCAAGCTTTTCCTCAACGCCCACCAGCAGATCCCTTGCCCTTGCAAGGTGCCCTTGACGATAGTAAATCCACGCCGCAGTGTCCATCACCTCAGGATTGTCCTTGAATTTTTTAACCAGCGGAGAAATGAGCTTCTCCGCCCTTGCCAGGTTATTCTTTGTCGGGTCGTACTCGGCGTAGTAAAAGGCCAGGTTATTCATTGCTGCTGATGCATTGGGATTTTTATCCAACACTTCCTCGTAAATCGCTTTTGCTTTGACGTGTTCTCCTTTTTGCTCCAGAAGCACTGCGATCAACATAGCTATACTTTGATTTCTAGGATTTCGTTCTCTTATTTTCTGATATTTTGCGATTGCCGTATCAATAGAGCCCAGAGACTGTTCAAGCTGAGCAAGGCTAAACAGGGCATCAGAACTGTTCGGATCGATTTCAAGCCCCTTTTCAAAGTTCTTGCGGGCAGTATCAAAATCTTTGTTAACAGAATGTAGCTTTCCCAACAAGACATAATAGCGGGAATTCTTCGGGCTTTTAACAATTTGCTCCCTGCATCGAACGATAGCTTTGTGCAACTTTTTTTCTTTCACCAGCATATTGAGCAATTGGCTCATAGCTGGTACAAAATCAGGCTCGACCTTTAATGCCTTTTCAAAAAGGGTGGCTGCTTTCTCTTTCTTTTTCTCAATCAGTTCTACAATTCCGTTTTTGTAGCAAGCCAGGGCGGAATCGGGGTCGAGGGTTAAAAGGCGGCCAAAATACTTGCGGGCATCTTCCACATCCTTTCTTCCAAGCGATATGTCACCCATGGCCAACAACGCCTGTCTGTCATCAGCATCGATCTCCAGAACTTTTTCCAGTTGCTCTCTTGTCGGTTCAATCTTTCCCTTCTGTCTGTAGACATCCGCCAGCCCGAATCGGGCTTGTTTCTCTTTCGGATTAATCTCAAGAATCTTTTTAAAAGTATCTTCTGCAAGCTTTGCTTCGTTGTTCAAAAAATGTGTCTTGGCAAGGTTTAAAGAAGCTGGAATGTTTTGTGGCTCCTGGCGAAGAACAGCCCGGTACTCTGCAATGGCCCCGACAAAATCATGGCGGCCAGCCAGGATACTCCCTTTCATGGAATGGGCGTTCACATCTGCTGGATTCTCCTTCAGCACCTCTTCCACAAGCTTGAGGGCATCATCTATTTTTTTATCCTCATAATGAATACTAGCCATAAAAAATTTTGCCTTCAAGAAATCAGGGCCGGTGCGAACCCTTGTCATGAACTGTTCCAGCACTTCAAGTCCTTTATCCTTCGCTTTTGTCTGGAGATAATGCCTGGCCAGTACTTCGCACGGCTCATATTTGTCCGGCATATCTTCAATGGCCTTTTCCAGCACCCCAACCATCGCATCATTTTGCTCTTTTTCCTTGTAAAACCTGGCCAGGTAGAGACGTAGCTCCAGCTTGTCAGAACGTATGGCTATCAAATCTTGAAGAATTTTTTCTGCCTCTTTGCTCCTGTTTGTCCGGTTGTAAAAGTCTGCTAATAGTAACTTTGGCAAATCATTTTCAATATCCTGGTTGATCAGAGTCTTGTACTCATCTTCGGCCCGTGAAAGTTCGTTTTCTTTTTCAAGAATTTTGATGAGCATCAGCCGACCGGTTGTATTTTCTTCATCCTGGGCCAACAATCTTTGAATGAGGGTTTGGGCGCCAGATGCATCCTCGCTTTTGAGTCTTATACCGACAAGCATGAGATAGGGATCTGGTCTTTTTGGGTTTTTCTCTATGAGAGACTTTAATATTGTCTCTGCTTTTTCCTCCTTATTATCTGCCATCAGACAGGTGGCCAGCAGCAAAAGGGCATCTTCATGGTCCGGATTTCCGGCCAGAACAAGATCTGCCTTTTCACGGGCCCTGCCCTTTTGTTTTGCCGCCATCAGGATTTTCCCAATGGCCACTTGTGCATCCAATAGATCCACATCAAGATCCACTGCTTTAGAGAGAAAACCGTAGGCTCTTTTCCAGTTCTTTTCGTGTAGCTCCACCATGCCGAGCATGTAATAGCCCTGGGCAAAGTTTGGATCAATCTGGAGGGCATTCTTGAATTCCAGTCGGGCCTTCACATATTCGCCATTTTCGTAAAGGGCCTTTCCCTTGTTAAAAAACTTCATCTTTTTTTCTTCAGGCCCGTCGCACGATACAATCACGGTTGCCGTGAGGAAAATACAAAGCCATAAAATAGATTTTTTACAGGTTATGTACATTTAGCCTCCTATTTAAACAATCAAACCCCTTACACCAATAACCCCCAGCGCTGCTATAGTTCCTATCCCTAGTGTATTGAGGTCACCTCGAAGCTCTGTTATAAGCACCTCACAACTAAAGAAAAGGGTTATAATCTTTGCTGCCACCAGCCCCATATGATAGGTTTGGATCTGCTCATGCGGAAGGTTCGGCACCACCAGAGCGATAAAAAGGATCAAAAAGTCCATAGGGGTGATTTTAAACCCCATTGTTCTTCTTGAAAATTTAGCTGTGAGGATCGCAAAGATCACCAGCACCCCAAAAGAAAGGTTATAAACCTGTCCAGGCTGCCCGTTCATCCAGGGAGTCATATTTGCTTCGCTCAGGTATATCACAAAGGGAACAAAGATGTATATGATGAGCCGCAGTGCGCTTGCTATCCATTCCTTTTTGGCAAGCCACGTCACAAGGATCATGCTCACCAAAGCGATTGCGAAAAACGAAAAATACTTTGGAGTGCTCTCTGGGAGAAAACAGGAAAAAAGGAGAAGAGCGGGAAACCCCATATAGGTTATTTTGAAAAAAATCTTGATATGAATGTTTTTCCCTTTGAGATTTTTCAGCCTGCCTTTAATAACCTTATCGAACAGACCATATCGCTTGAGCTTCCAGTCTGACTTGTCTGCTATAGAAAAGCCGAACAAGATGACGCTGGAAAAGATTAGATATCCTATTAGAAGAAACCATTCAGAGTAAAACCTGAAAAAAAAGGCAGAGGTAACGAGAAAAGCCTGGAGGATATAAATCACAAAGACAGCCTCTGTATGATAAAAGCCTAGGCGTATGAGCTTGTGATGAAAGTGATTTTTGTCTGCTACAAAAGGCGACCTTCCTTCAGCGGTCCGCTCGTACATAACAGTCAACGTATCAAGAACAGGAAAACCCAAAAGGATCAAAGGCAAAAGGGGGCTAAGTGGAGTATTCCCCTGCGTGAGCCCCAGCAAAAGGATTATAGCCGAAAAGCCCAGAAGCTGGCTTCCAGCATCCCCCATAAATAAAGTTGCCGGATATGTGTTAAACCTGAGGAAGCCTAAGATCGCCCCTGCCACACTAACCGATAACAGGGCAATGGCGATGTTTTCTCCCTGGTAAGCCAGGTACCCTATACAACAAAAGCTCAGAAAACAGATGCCTCCAGCAAGCCCGTCCAGACCGTCGGAAAGGTTAATGGCATTGGTTACACCCACAATCACGATGAGTGTCAACGGGATGGCGAACCAGTCGGGTAACAATACATCATTTGGAAGAAGCATACCAAACGATTTGATCTTGATTCCCCCGTACAGGATCACAATCAGGGCTGCGGCCCCCTGGCCGGCAAACTTAGCCTTGTACCCCAAGTTCTTGAAGTCATCCACGAGCCCGAAAAGGACCACGATCCAGGCCCCAATCAAAATCGCCCCCACCTCATGGTTGACAGGTGCCCACAGAAGAATAGGCACAAGCATCCCAGACGCCATAGCGATGCCACCGCTCTTAGGCATGGGCATAAGGTGGACATTCCTTTCATTTGGATAGTCCATGGCATGTACCCAAATAGCCAGTCTCCTGGAAATAGGTATCAGGACAATGGTGATGAACATAGAGATGAGGAATGTGGAGAAATAAATCATAGGTTGAACGTTGGGTTTGTTGAATGTGTCTCTGTCGCTCTAATCTGGGAGAAACTCCCCAAGCACCGGAACAATCTCCCGCGTAAATCCCTGAAGCCTTTTCTCAGCCTCTTCCAGATCCTCAAGCACATGCACAGACGTAATTACCCTCACCATGGCCCCGTCTGTCCTCTGCCTTGTGAGGGCATCCCAGAATGCAAAGATCTTTAACTGGTAGGCATTGGTCAAAATGCGGCCTCGCTGAGGGAACCAGTAATAGGAAAGCTGTTTGTACCCGCTTTTCTGCATAAAGGCGCGATTAACCTTCATGAATCCGCCATCATTGGCCGGCAAAGGAATGCCAACAGCGCCGGCCTGTTTGAATATCCATCCCCCGCCCGGCAGGCAGGTGGCCGGCGAGTGAATTGACTCTCCCTTGCGCTGGCTTTCGTAATAAGCTACATAAAAATTCACACTTTTACCTGTTGAGTTTTGGTACTCAATGATTGCGTAGTCGCTCAAATCCAAGGCGTCGATGAATTTTTGCTCCATGGTTTGACGGTTTCCGCTCCATTCACCCACCTTGAGCGGAAACCGGTCAAACGATTTCTTAATAGGAATCTTTTCCCGAAACTCGATGCCTTGAGACAACGCCAAGGTGGCACCCAGTAGAATAACAGTTACAACAAACTGAGGAAGGAAAAATGAGTTTTGAATACCTCCCACCCTCCCTCTCTCCTGCTGCTTTGAATCTTGAACCTTGAACCTTGAACCTTGAACCTTTTTTAATATCCACATCTCCAGCAACAGAACCCCAAGAGAAAACATAAATATAAACCACCCGGAAAACCCGTGAAAAAACCCCTCAGCAACCTTAGTGCCCCAAACCTCGTAAAGAATACCGGTTAAGGCGATGCGCAGGCTGTTGGTAATAATCGAGAGGGGCAAAGTTGAAATAACAAGAATGGCTTTTTTCCAAAAGGCAGCACGGAAAAAGTAAGCCAGAAGAATCCCCAGGATAATAAGCGGAAACAAATACCGGAGACCGTTGCACGCATCCACAACCTGAAGTTGCGTAAACCCCAGATCAATGACATTACCCTCCCGGTAAGCAGACATGCCGTATAGCTGCATCATGGCCACGCCTAATTGGGAAGAAATCAGCTTAAGATTAACCGAGATCTTGTTGTGGAGAAAGTTAGGAAAGGGAAACATGGTGAGGCTGAAGAGGAGAGGAAATGCAATGGTTTTTAATTTCTCCCAGCCAAGATGCATCCAGCAGATGCCCACCATTACCAGCCAAAAAGAGATATAGAGAGTAAAATACTCTCCCCCCAACTCCCCCAACCAAAAAAAGACTATTCCCAAAATAAACGGTATCAGGCCCTTCCATGAGGAAACCGAAGGGAGCGATGCCAACTGGTTTCTTTTTTCCCAGATCAGGTAAAGGACTATAAAGGGAATCAGGTAGCAGTAACTGTAGTCTTCTCTTTCCCACTGGGAGATCATGTAGGCAAGAGAGGAATAATAGACTCCGATAAGCAGAAGTCCATAGAGGGCAATCTTTGCCAAACTGGTTGGCTTAACAATTCCTATGACCTTCAAATTAATATTTCCTATCAAACTCATTTACGTCCGTGCAATCCGTGTAGCGGGTTCCGTTGATCACAGGCCTTCCAATACAAACTTTTGGATTAATCTCAATCCGATCCATTGGAATCATGACAAATACTTCCCGAAAAATTTCTCTTATCGTACCTATGCATAATGGTCATGTCAACTTCAGAATCTCACCCAGTATCCCACCAACTTAGTTGTTTCTTTCAAAACCAATTTGAGCTGGTGAGGTTCCAACCACCATCCTACTTTTGTCTCCAGATTCTGTGCAGAAATATATTTTATTTTCTTTCCAGCACCCTGGAAAACAGTCTCAAAAGACCATTTGACACGCCGCAAATGCCACCAGTCGCTGACAACTAAAGCAGAATCTATTTTGTGCTCTTGCATGAACCATCGGCAATATTTAGCTTCTTCGAAAGTATTTCTTGGGATATCGGTAACGTAAATATTGGAAGAAGAAACACCATTTTTTAGAAAATAATTGGGAGACTGATTCGTTAAAAGAAGTTTTTGGGCATAGCCCATGTTATAAATTTCCAGGACTTTTTCTTGCCTATCTGGTGCGTTTCCCCCTATACAAATAATAATGTTTACCTTCTCAGGAATATCATTTATCACCCAACATGCTGATAATACGAATAACCCCGCAGTCAAAATTCCGGCTGCAATAAAAACATAAAAAATGATTTTCCCGACTTTCCTCACTAGTTTCATCGATCACTCGGCTTCTTTGCGTAAGGGGTATCGGTATTAGCGATCTGGACATTGTAATGAAGAAGCTTCGCAGCAGTCAAGAAAAGCTCTCTATAAGCTCCTTGGTCTCTTCTATATGTTGCCTGCTGGATGCTCCGAAGACAATGGATTGTATGGCTGGTTGCCGGCAGACATATTCAACCGCTTCTTTGGGTTTGACAGCTCCTGACGCCAAAATGGACATGGCAATCGGTCTAATTTTGTTTTCTTTAAGTGTCTTTTCGTATGACTCTATGTCGGGATTCATAAAATAGCCGGCCTTATTAATTGCCGAGCATATAATGGGATTTTCAATACCACAATCGAGCAAAAATTCGGCCAGTTTGGGCATGTTCATTGTAACAAAGCCAGGTTCGGTCTCATATTTTTCCTTAATATAGGAGGCAAAACCGATAAAAGCATCTTTTACGCCAAAACCAAGCAAGAGATCAGTGACGATATTCTGTAAAAATATTACCCTAACATTCAGATCCCGAAAAGCCTTCATTTCAATATCTACCAATAATTGCATCACCTTGATCATATCCTTTGAAAACAGAGAAGCCCCGCCCTTTGTTAGCATGCCGGCGATTTCACCCATGCTGGAATCTGCCATGATTATATCTTTAAGGGCGCCAAAAATTCCTTTTTCAGCTACAGCATTGGCATATTTATGGGCATAGGGCATTGATGGATAAAGCCGTATATCAGCAAATCGGGTGGAATTTTGGCGCCAGTGGTCACAAATATCTTTTGCTATTTCATGTGTATTGAGCATAAAGGCTCTGATCCCGCAATCATAGGCAATATCAATGACGTCAGTAATTGCTTTCAGATCTCTGAACCTTTCAGAAAGAGCCTGAGCTTTTTCCTCGGACATATGATTAATCCCAAAAAACTGGTTATCACCAAAAATGACTCGGTCAAGCATTGGTTTCTTTTGCATTATTTCAAGTACTCCCAAAATTTTTTCCATATGGATGATCGTCTTGAACTCTTCGGCAAAATCGGCGAGGCTTGCGACCATCCATCCTCCGCTACGAGTGACTGGGACGCATCTTTAGTAATCTCTTCCATTACGATATCGGTTTTCAGTGCCTCGGCAAAACTGGCAATATTGTCGGCGCGCCCTTGATTGATACAATCAATGAAATAGTCCAATTGGCGGGTAAATTCATTGCCCCTTACATAAAAGCGAACACTTTTGGCAAAATCTGTAATGCAGCGGGTGTTCCAGCCCTTGTGAAATCCGTTAGCCTGATCCGCTTCCTTCAAAAAAAGCTTATAGGCATGCTTATCCGCCACAATTTTTCCTTTGGAACCAAAAATTGTGATGATATTAGTGGGCTTACGAAAAGATTCATCGCTCCAATTGACCATAATCGTGCCGCTACAGCCATTGTTATAAATGAAGGTTGAACTCACCAAATCTTCCACGTCAGATGAATAAACGCTCTGCATAACGCTGCCTATCACCTTGTCCGGTTGGCCTAACAAATAAACAACCAGATCAATGCAATGGGAGGCAAATTCATACATGCATCCACCGCCCGTTTTTCTTTTGCCGCGCCAACTGGCCTTTGAATCTTTCAGCACAGTGGCCCCATACATTTCTGAACTGAAATTTTTAACCTCACCAATCAATCCAGAAGCCAGAAGTCTCTTGATCTCCATGAAAACCTCGTTGAAGCGATTCACATAACCCACCTGGTTAACCAAGTTCTTTCCCTCAAGATGGGTCAGGGTTTCTTGGCCATCGGCAGCAGTCAGTGCAAATGGTTTTTCAACAAATGTGTGCAAATTATTATCAATAGCAACATTTATAATCTCAGAATGAGAATCGGAGGGCGTTGAAATAATCACGAAATCAAGCTCTGCTTCGTCGATCATTTCCTGGTAATCAGAATAGGTTCCAATATCCACATATTTTTTTAAGACGTTCAACATGGTATTCGACTGATCACATATTGCTGCAATTTCTACCGAAGGATGAGAGTTAAGAATGGAAAAATGGGCAATCCCCATCCTGCCAAATCCTATAAATCCAGCTCTGAACATTAGACTAAACTCCTATATATTCCAAGTATTTGTTGGGCTTGTATTGATCCTACCGTACTGCATAGTCTATTGATAATGAAACCTTTCATTTTTTCCTCTGACGTATGGCCTCCCGCGCCACAAGAATAAGAAACGGAAAACTGTAAAGATTCCTCTTCAGCATCCTGGGCTCAAAGGCAAGACGATATAACCATTCCAGACCAATATTCCTCAAAAAACTGGGCGCCCTTATAGCCGTACCAGCATGAAAATCAAATGCTGCGCCAACTCCAATCATCCAGGGCACATTAATTTTTCCCAAATGTTCAGCTATCCACCTCTCTTGCTTCAGCAACCCTAAACCAACCCATAAAATATCAGGTTTGGCTTTATCAATCTGGTTGATTATTGATTTATCCTCTTCAGGAGTTAATTGGCGAAAGGGCGGAGAATATGTCTCGGCTGTTATTAAACCTGGAAATTTTTCTGTGAGCCTTTTACTTAGAAGATCTGGAACTCCTCCTTTTCCACCGTAAAAAAAATGGCGCCATTTCTTATCAACACCATACTCACAACATTTCAGCATTAGATCAGGACCATACAAACGAGGAATTTTAAAGCCGAGCATTTTGCCTGCCAAGACAACACCAATTCCATCGCAGCATGAAAATCTCGCATTATTGATATAATCAAAGTGAGTTGGTATTCTTGTAGCGTGGTAGATTGATTCAGTGTTAGTTATGCAAATGTATTTATTCCAGCCACCTTGTATGCCTTTTTCCATCACCAGTAGGATATGATCAATGGAACAGCGTGATAGGGGAACATCTAAAACTCTAGCATTGGGGCGTCCAGAAGCCATCTTCAATTAACTATACCAACAGAATGCGAGGCGGATGACTATCGATAATGGGCATAACTGAATTCCAGCCTATTCTTTTGCACAAAAAACATATCCATTTGCCAAAAAGCCTTATCCTTAATACGCCATAATGGTTCGGATATATCTATAACTCTAAAACCAAGTCGATCCATGAAAGAGCACATTTCATAGAATTTCAGACATTCAGGTGCAATATCAAAATTGTAGGCTTCAATTACCAATAGATTAGTATCAATAAGAGTTTCTTTTGCTCCATTTATGATAGGGACTTCAAAGCCATGCGTATCAAGTTTGATAAGGTAGGGTTTGGGAAGCTGTTTTTTTCTCACTTCAATGTCTATTGTTGTTATAGGCACTTCGATCCAATTCGAACCATTATGACTATTATGTGAAGCTATACCTCCAAAAGGATCTGAAATATCAAAATGTATCGTGCCACCTGCGCTATCACCGGCAGCAGCAAGCACGTAGCTAAAATTAGAGTGTCGACACATTGTTTGTTCCAGTTCATTTTCGTGATAAGAATTTGCTTCGATTAAGTGGTAGCGTGCCTTGGGCCAGATTTTCTTAGCCTCAAGAGACCAACAGCCATTTGATGCCCCCACGTCCAAAACGCTTTCAACTGAAAGACCACGAGCTGCAATCCGATGAAGTGCCAGAGGGGTCAGCATAGCTTCGCGAGCAATTCGTTCAGCAAAATTACCATATCTAAAAAATGGCATTAACAGTTTTCGTAGGCACTTTTTAGTAACATTTCTAATCATTGCTTATTCCCTTACTTTAGTTAGGGCATACATCCAGTCTTATTTAGAATGTAAATCCTTGATTAGGTCTATTGAGGTATCCTACTATTGTGAGAGTTGTTTTTTTCCAGCAGAAGCTCGGCAAACGAATATCTTGATAAGGGCCGTAACATCTTCTTCTTCAACCAGTCTTTCTCTTTAAGAGAATAGGTTATGAACTTACAATTTTTCCATATTAAAAGGCGAGTCAATATTCTCCCAATCTCACTGCTTCTACTCACAAAATTCCAAATTTTCGGTGGTGGCTTCAGATCTTGGCAGACTGCCATGACCTCATCATGATATTTGTCTTCCCCTACAGAAGACCTTTGCTCACCAGGTCTTTTGCGAAAACTGGCCAAAGGAACTGTAATGCTATAGAGTTCCGCATGTTTTGCAAATCTTGTCCAAAGTTCAAAATCTGCCGCAAACTTCAACTTCAGGTTCAAGCCTCCCACCTTGTCCCAGAGACTTTTTCTCCAGAACATGCTTTCTTGCTGTAAATATCCTGCAAGCTGAGGTCGAAACCATCCATTGCTAATATAATTTCTTGGATAAACCGTACCAGCATTGGAAGAAACCTTTATGCACTGACCAATTTGGTTCATGTACGTGGGCAAGCCGATAATCCATTCAACTTCTGGGAATTTTAGGAAAATTCTTTCAACAATCGAAAATGTCCATGTATAATAAATGTCATCGGCATTCAACCAGGCCATAATTTCACCTTGTGCATACTGAAAGCCCTTTTGTATTCCATGGTACATACCTTCGTCAGGTTCACTGATCAAAACGTCAATATCTTCCCGATACTTCTTGATAATATCAAGTGTCCTGTCAGACGATGCACCATCAGTAATGATATACTGCAAATCGGGGAAATCTTGTTGGATTACCGATCGAATAGTAGCCTCAATATATTGTTCACAATTATAGCATGATGTAACAATAGAAATGGGAATGGATTTGTTCATATATTTTTTATTTTTAGGAGCCCTGTTTTTGCTCTCCTTAGGCATTGAGCCGGTTTTTAAATCGACCCGGCCCTTTCACCCCCATAAAAAAATCGTAGATTCCTGCCAAAATTCCTTTTGCTGCAGAAAACTTTCGTTTTTTTATTAAAAATGAAAGCAGACAGATAACAATATATTTTGCAAGCTGAAAGATATCTTTTAGCGTTATTTTTATTGCGTTTCGTTTAATAAACCATAGTTTGTTTCTAAAGATATAATAATTGGAAATCTCTGATTCTGACCCCATTGTCATTGAAACCTTATGCCAGATACAACAAGATGTAATTACGGCCAGTTGATATCCTAAATCTGCAACCTTTATACATAACTCGCTTTCTTCTGATGTTAAAAAATAATCATTATAAAGCCCGCCTATTTGTTCAATTAAATCGGCTCTGATAAACATCGCCGCGCCTATAATGAAACTGCATGAAATAATTCTCTCCTTGATATCGGATAGTTTCTTGTCCGAATATAAAAAGGTCATCATGCCGTTATTCCGGTTTAAGTTTGCTCCAGAAAAAGCTATAATATTTTTTTTATCAAAGTAATAGTTTAGTGGACCGATTAAACCCATTTTTGGATTGTTTTCCATAAATGAATAAAGTTCAGACAAAATGTTTTTTGAAACAACAGTATCATTATTCAACAAAAAAATATATTTGGGTTTTAATGCATAAGCTTTTTTAAGTCCCAAATTGTTCCCGCCAGTAAATCCCAAATTTTTTTCACTTCTTAAATAAATAACATCAGGGAAACGTCTCATTAGTTCCAGAAGAGGGTTTATTTTTGAAGCATTATCCACAACTATTATCTGAAAATTATCATATCCTGTCAATTGCAAGGATTCAAGACAGGCTACAGTATCATCAAAACCGTTATAATTAACAACTATAACTACAATTTTCGATTCATTTTGGATTGCTGAATCCGACATTATCTATGTTGCCCTTTGATTCGATACTGTTATTAGCGATTACCAAAAAAACTAACGATAAAACTATAGGCACAATTCTATATCCTTCTATAAAATGCGGCAGCGTAAGCGATGAAATCGCTATATATAAAAAAAACAACCATACACCTTTACTAATCATAATAGGGTAAGGTATATCATTCCCCTGAAACGAAACCTTGGATATTTTTCTAGTTTTTTTGAATATATATATATAAAGCCAGGACAGCCATGCAATTCCAACAAGTCCGTATTCAGCCAACATTTTTGAATAACCAAGATCATTATTATAGTAAAATTTATGTTTTTTATAAACATTACTATAATTGGGATCAAAACGAAGCGTGCCGACTCCCAGCACTGGAGATTTTAAAAAGTTTTTCATATACATGTCATGCTGAAATAAGCGGCCTTCAATAGACCCCTGACTTACGTTTTTGGCAGATAATATTATCTGTACCAACTTGTTTTCTTCAAGCGCTGCAATGCCTTTCTTGCTTACCGCAAGTGAAAATGCCTGAATGCTGATTCCAATAATCAATAATACTATTCCGGCAATTTTATAAATCTTTTTTCTGCTAGTTAAAAATGCAACTGTTGTAATGATTGTCATGGTGATAACATGTACTCGTGTTGCGGTGGAAATTACGCTGAATATAATAAGAATAACAAAGAAAAGCTTAAAAAGGCATTTTTTATCAAAGCCGGTATGTAATAAATCAGCCAGCATGATAAAATAAAAAAGAAATGTAAACGACATATGAGGAAAAAATAAACGGTAGTCACCCAGCCGCAAATGCCTGATATCTGAATACTGCTCTTCCCCAATGAATCTGTAGTTAAAAATCGGAGACTGAGGGAAACATTTCTGAATAATCGCCAATAAAGCAACACATGTAATCAGTATTACCGATAACTTTATAAATACTCTGAGTTTTTCTTCTGAGTTTATCAAAACAAGGAATGTAAAAAACAGCAGATAAATGAAATTGTCTCTTAAAAACAGTAAACCATTAAAAAAAGGCTGGTGAAAGAATATGTTCGCCATAATCACTGTAATTATAAAAAGAATGCACGCGCAAATCACTATTAAAGACAATTGAGTATATTCTTGAAAAATTGTTATGATCCTGTTTGGAAATAAAATGAATGTGAACATAACAATAATGATAAGGATATCTGAAATCCTGAAAAAACCCGGAACAGGGACAACAATATTGTCAGGGAGCAGAAAAAAACTATCCAGCATGATAAAAACAATTAGAATCGCTAATAAAACACCTTTATTTTTTAATAAGGACATTGACTATCTCTTTAACATATTAACGATACTTCGGTTTTTAATGGCAGAAAATATAGATTTAATATCTATAATGCCGGTCAGATGGTTTACTGAGATAAAGATAACGCTAAAAAATAGGGCAATAACAAGTTTTATTAAATAGCGCTCTATTGTTGGAAATATTATATAATAAAATACAATAAACAATATCGAAAAACAGGTTATAACGGTCATCTTGATAAATGGGTATTCAACAGCCAGCTTTTTCTGGCTCTCATAATAAGAATAACAAGCCATTAGCATAAAACTGGCTAACATTGAAATGGCCGCGCCGTGCATGCCGTACAGAGGAATTATAGTAAAATTCAGGCCGATGTTTACAGCAAGGCCTGAGACGACTATTTTTGTTATGGCATTTGTATTGTCTGAAATAAGGATGCCTGATCTAAAAACAAACCCGATTCCATAAAGCAGTATGGCATAAGCAAGCATTGGGATAACAGTATATGCCCTCCCAAAGGCATCAGGCGCTATCAGTGTAATGACAAGCGGCGCAAAAACAGATATAAAAAAGACCATATTTACACCCAGGTAAAAAAAAGTCGCTCCAACTGTTGAGTAAAGCCTTTCCTTGTTTGGTTCTTTCTGGTTGGCAGATATAAATGGCACCCAGTTCAATAGAAAAGGGGTAATAAAAAAAACCATCATCAAGCTGGAAAATTTAGATCCTAAAGCGTATTTGCCAAGTTCATCAAGCGTTGAAAAATATGCCAGAAAATAGCGGTCATTAATAAAAACAAAACTAAGCAGTATTGTTGACAAAGATAATGGAAAGCCGTATCTGAGCATTTTTTTTAACAACGAGGTGTTTATCCTGAATGACACATGCGCTTTCACGTCCAGTAAAACCAGAATAACACCTGTAAGGCCGCCCATAAAGTTGCCCCACAAGATTCCTTCCACCCCTTTTTTTGCGACAACAACAAAATATATATTAAACAGCAAGGTGAAAACAGCCACCAGAAACGTTATCACTGAATATTTTATGGCCATGTTCCGGGCGCGGTACAGGGTGAGCGGAATTTTTCTGAATGCGATCAGGGTAATATTAACGGCCAGAATTGAAAAGCATACCGCATATTGCTCGGTCTTAAAAATCAGATTCGACAGGCTGCTGTTAAAGACAATCAGAATAACCGGTATTGGCAACTGAAACAGGATATAAGACCAAAACGACGTGCTGACAAAAGACAATCTCTGGCAGGATTCTGAATTATCATAATAATATTTTAAAAACGCTACAGGGATACCCATCGACAAAAGAGCGATGCAGATTTCCCTGGTAACTAAAAGGGTTTCCAGCACCCCATAATCTGCCGGACTGAGATATCTCATGTAAACCGGCAAAAGAAAAAAGGCGATCCCCTTGTAAAGGGCATCTCCTAAACCGTAAATAACTGAATGACCGGCAAACTGTTTTAATTTTTGCCTTTCAGTTGGTTGCAAAATAGATTTTTCCTGTTCTGCTTATTCTTAAGGATTTGTAAATCAATTTGCACGATAATTTAATATAACATATTCGTGTATACATCGCAGTTATCCGTGTCAATTTTTGCAACCTGTGCGGTTAGCCATTAGCGTTTAGCCGTTAGCATTGAAAAGGGGTGGAAATGAGAGATTTTAGAGAACTTAATCAACAGGTCAATGAGGTAAAGAGGATGTTGAACAGTTTTATCCAAAAGCTAACCGCACAGGTCGAATTTTTGCCATGCAATAACCTTTGGTTTCAACAAGGGAAATAGCGCCCTGCTGACAAACGCTTATACATGTTCCGCAGCCCATACAGAAATCAGTTATTTTGTTCATATAGATTACAAAGATATCTTGAGTTCTGAAAAGAAAGTTCCCTAATAGGTTTCATTCTTTCTATCAACATTTTTCGCAGTTCTGTAACGTTCTTTTCCAGTTGATTGAATTTATTAATGATCAGCTCTGAATCAATATCTTTAACCGACAGGTGATATTCACTCATGCCCAGCCTTTTTATAAAATCTTCGGTTTTATGTTCATAATAAATTCCGAGGAACGGAACATGATACATGGCGGAAAATACGATTGAATGATAGCGTGTTCCGATAAAATAATCCATCATGGAAATATGGGCCTGCTGATAATCCGCATCGCTTTTGTTATTCAGAATTATGATAGCATCTTTATAGATATTGTGGTTAACAGCTTTTTTTACCCTGGCGGCAATGTCTGATATCATCTGCATATCATCTTGATTTCCATACAGTTGAGGGTAAAAATAGATAATAATATTTTTTTTTATCATATGGATAATTGTATTGGCAAGGGCGTTTGCAACCCGTTCGTTTAGTTCCATAATATCAGCGCTCTTTCCAAAGACAGGATGCCAACTCAATTCGATAGGTGTCATGCCAATCTTCACACTCTCGGACGGAAATGGAAGGCCGGACTTGGCAATATGCGTTTTTATTTCTTGTTGTGTTAAAATTTTTTGTATGGCTGCATCTGCTGTAAGATTTATCTCTTTTTTTAGTTTAAGGGATTTGACCCATTTATGCGATATTTGATCGCGCACACAAATGACATCTGCTCTTTTCAGAATATATTTGTGAAGTTTTTTGCGCCACCATTTTTGAAAAGGACCCATTGATGGTGCATAGATCATAACTTTTCTGCCGTAATGCTTGGCAAAAAATAAGAAAATAGATATATGAATTTCATAACGCAGGGAATACATATCCCCGATATAAGGGCCACCTGACGGCAAAATAATTACTTCTGCTCTTTTGATAAGTGTAAGTATTTCATCTTCCTTAAATAAAAGAAAGCGGCAGAAACTAACTGCAAGTTTTCGTCTTGCGCTAATAAATATATTCCGAATAAAATCGCACTCTTTGTGCACAGGGAAATCCCTTTGAAAGTAAATATATGTAATATTTATATGCGGAATCAGCTTCCTGATTGAATCCGCAAGTGCAACCCCCTGGGCCTGATCACCACGGTTATTGGTGAACTGTCCAATCACAAGAATATTTGTTTGTTTCATATTATTTTTATCTCACCCCAGCTTATTTACGGCAAGGTTGTTCATTACCCATCATTTTTACTCTGCGCCAACGGATGCAATCATCTGATGGATAATATTGCCAACAGCTTCAAATCCGAATTTTTCCTTTACAAACCGGTAAGCTGATTCCCCTATTTTATTTCGCAGTTTCTCATCATGTATTAATTTTACTGTTTTTTCAGCAAAATCTTTGGGTTCGTCGGCAATAAAAATATCTCTGCCGTCTTTTGCTCCAAGTCCTTCTGCCCCAATGGTGGTACTGACTATTGGTTTACGGCATGCCATACTTTCAATAATTTTAAGCCGTGTTCCGCTTCCATGAAGCAATGGCACAACCGAAACTAGCGCTCCTTTAAGAAAAGGTATAACAGAAGGAACATTATCATATACTTCTATATTGCTCCGACTTGCAATAAGCTGCTGAAGCTCATAGTCTTCTTTTGCGCCACGGCCTATTATGAATAAGTAGATATTCTCCACTCTGGCGGCAATAATGTCCCAAATTTGACTGACAAAACATTTTATACCTTTTTCATTTTGGATATTGTCCAAACTGCCAATAAAACAAATATAAGCAAATTTATGCTTTATCGGCACTACTTTATCGTAGCGGGCAAGACTGACAAAATTTGGGATAATAACGATCTGTTCAGGCGATACAAAAGCCTGATGAAAATTCTTATCCCTGTTGCTGACACACACAAGTCTATCTACCTGATTAAAAAATGCTTTTTCATGCCAGTGGTGCAGAAAGGTCATCAGCCGCAGAGGCAGCCCAAGAATAAAGGTTGACTTACTTTGAGCCAATTGACGCGTCAGATCAGACTGTGAGTTATGAGTTCCATATATAACTGGAATTTTCTGAGATTTAATTACAGATATGTATTGACCAATAAATAAATAGTCCATCCATACAACATCCGGTCTAAAATCTGCAAGGAGTGACTTTAGTCTGATCAGTACCTGTTTACGCTGTAAAATGGGATCGGTAAAATAATTATAACCTCTGTTCAAGAGCCTTTTTTTTGTTGATCGGATAATAGTGTACTTTAGATCGGATGGGCAAATGGCTTGAAAGGCGGGTATATCCTTAATGTCCCTTCTACCTTTAGGAAAAAATAAACAGTGCACCGTGTAGTTTGTGTTTAAAATTTCAATTAGGTTGCGGGTCCGAAGCCTGTCTCCTGCATCAGTTGGATAAGGCAAGTTTTGTGTAAAAAAAAGTATTTTCATTGTAAAATTTTTAAACGTGTAACCTTGGGTCGGGATAGAATTGCGGGGTAGTGCCTACAAAACAGTGCGACTCAACAATTTCAATAAGTTACATATCATGGCTTCTGGCAGCACATGGCGAAAAATCAGGTGTTTACAAAGCAAGATGGGGCGATATTTCTAAACCTGCATTGCTTTGTAAGGACTACCTGAAATCCTGAAAAGTATTCGGTAATTTTAAACTTAAAATGTCCGCTGAGCACTTCAGATTTCGTCTGATTATGTTGTCCAACATATGATCATTCTGTTATGCAAGCGGTTTTATTTTGCGTAATGCTCGTATAAGTTTGTTTTGAACTGTTTCACCAACTTGTCTATTATTTCAATTTCCCTTACTGACAGTCTGTCCCTCCATATCGTACCCATCTTTGTGGTATCTCTTTTTAGTTTAGAGGTGATATTGTCTGAAAATGTGACTTTTGATGAGGCACTTTTTTGTATCACCCTCCCAATTTTGTTCTCCCAGTTAAGGTTGACCGCCTTGAAAAGCTGTTTAAATTCCGCCTGTGGGTCTGCACAGATATCTTCATATTTTATCCAATAAAAGTCATATTTCTTAATCATCTTCTCCAAAACGAAGTAAACTATGCCCCAGAGGACGGCTCCTTTTGCGGCATCCATACCTTTATAATTGTGTTTCTCAATAGTTTTTTTAAAAGGATTTAGAAAATTAGACATTAACTGTTTCTGATTAAGGATCAGATTAAAATCAAAATCCCATTTCAATTTTAAGATGCTTGAGACGAATCCGGCTGGATGGCGAATCACAATTACAACGTCTAAATTGTAATTGCTTGTAAGCCATTCTATCAGGAAGGCGGCTGTTGGGTCTTTTATCAGGTGACGTTGATGTGTTCTGCTGACCCATTGTTGAGGGCTTGTATAGTCGAATAGGGCTCCGGCAAATTTACCTGTAAAAAGTTCATTTGTAAACTCTTTGTAAAATAGATCCTCCATTGAAGAAGATAAATAGTAATATGGCTGGCGCATTATTTTAACAGTTGAAGGGTTAAAAGGTTCCCGCCAATATATGACATTGTTTGCCTGGGAGAGGATTTTTCCGATCCACGAAGTGCCTGACCTATGAATGCCAGTTACAAATATCCCTTTGTGTGCTGTGCTTTTTATGCCATGAGCTTCTTTAGCTGGGACAATGTCTGGGAACAACCTCTTGGAAAGACCTCTTACCGGTCCTAATTTTTTTAAAAAATCCAAGGGGCTATAATAGACTGGATAACTGTAATACATTTCTTAAATTTCAAAGGCTCTTTTATGTTGTAATCAGTTCCAAGCCGTTTTAACAGAATTAAATTCTGTTAAGAGTTGTTTGCGCAATATGCTTGTAGACAGATGGGATGCCCGCAGCCATTGCCTCAAGTAAAGCAAAAATCGATAGACCCCCAAGTTACACCAACCACTAAAGCTATAGGTCTTCAGGGCAGCCGGGCCGTTTGCACCACGCATAGCTTGGTTGGTTATCTGCCCCGATATGTGGCATCACTACGTGTCCGATACTAGTCCGCCTATCTGAGGCGGAACACGGTTGGACTTTCACCAACTGGATTGCAGCCTTGTCGGCAGCTCCGAGGTCCGCTGTCAGTTAGCCATTCTCGGCCTTAGGCGGATTGGGTTTTTCAGTTTTGAGCGAGAATTGCTAAAAGGAACACGTCGCCTTTATTGTTACCCATTTAGTCCCCATCCACTCTAAAATCCAGAACTCATCCACAGCATCAAAAGTACCAACTTCAGGATCGCTGGTTTCGTGATGTGTTACAGAAACTGTGCTTGAAGCAGTAGCATCAGTCATTACAATAGTTTTTCTTTGTCCTATCTTTGTTCCATCAGGTAATGTTCCGGTAATTGCCCCAGCACTCGAATCCAATTCTGAGTAGCTCCAATGCTGTAACGATACCATCCCAGCCTGCACTATTTCGCCGTTGTCTATGATTGTATTACAAGCAGAAACTTCATATTTTTTCTGGTTACCCGTAAGGTTAATAACCCTGTTGTTCCTAAATGTATTATTTTTCGAGTCTGCATCCGCATAAAACGAAACATGATTATTACTGCCTGTAGATGCGCTAACGAGACATGATTCTATAATACAATCCTGGCAGTTCTCTAAATAGACTGCGTAGTCCATTGGGTAGTCGGGCATCGACCACATAGCTATATTTCTCACAATTACTTTGTTACAATCTCTCAAGTGAATACCTATTCCAGAAACGGCCTGTTCAAGATGACAGTCACTTATAGTAAGTCCCACTTGGCTACCGTGAATTTTAAAATGAGAGCCTCCTACACGGGTCATTCGTATGTTTTTTATGCTTCCGACAAAATGTCCTTCAATACCATGTGCTTCTGGAAAACTTGGGTTCGTTGAAATATGACCTCCATCAATATAAACCCTTGCATAACCGAGACCTTTATTACGTACTGCACTTGAACGAACTGAAGCAATATCAAAGTTCTTTATCCATAGACATTTACTTACGAATTGTACGGAATGGTCAATGGCAATTCCATTTCCTTGCGCCTTTCTACACGTAATGTTCTCAATAATAGCTTTCCTACAATCCTTAATGGAAAGAAGGTCAATATTATGACCCCAGTCTGCCCCTGTTAGTTTCAAGCCTTTCACAATCACGTCTTCATTATCTAGTTCCAGAATAGATGATGTTATAGCTGTGGTTGCTTCAATCATGGCTCTTGCTTTTCCACTTCCTATTATATCTATATACCTCGGGACGTCTATTCTTGCGCTCTCGACGTAAACGCCAGGCGGCAATACGACAATGTAAGGTTTGTTTACACTCGCATCTTTTATGGAATCTATGACAGATTGAATGCTTTCACCCGGCTTGACAAACTTAACTTGTTGACATGAACAGTTAGTCCTTCCATAGTTCTCGGAAAACACTACCAGATCAGCAGCATCTACATCGCCATCACTATCAAAGTCTCCTCTACAAAGAGGTGCATCCATTGAATCTGAGTAACTTAAACCTCCCGTAAGGAGACATATGGCACTTACCAGTAACAGACTAATCAGTGCGGAAACTTGGAGATGGGGAACTTGGGGACGCTCATTACTTTTTAACTTTTTCTTTGGTCTTGGTGTCATTAGAGAACTTGGAACGTTGGTAGTTTATAAGCTTAAATTTTAAACCTCTGTTCTTGTCAAGTATTTTTTCACCCATAGTTACACATTAGCCAGCACTCACCCGTCTCACTTCCAAAGCATGAGCAACTTCCGAGACACTGTACGCCATATCGTTGACGGCCAAATAGCAGATTATGCCTCTCGCCTCAACAATTCCCCTTTTCCGGCTGGAGGAAATGATTAATTCTTTGGGCTTGGTTCTAACTTCGGCCATTATGTTGGGTTTCGCCCTTTTTGTTTTCGAGGAAAGCAAGTATATCATACCTTAAAATACTCAATCTATTCCTGTGGTTAAAATTTTCGCCGTCCTTGAACTTGAAAGAGTTTTCTCGTCTAAGGCACAAAGAGCCTGAAGCATTTCAGTTAGTTATTGTAGATTTTTGGGTGGTTGTATAACTTCGATTTCCCATGCGCCGATATCTGGAAATTCGCCGATTGGCGCATTTTCCCCTCGAATATCAGTCGTTGGATGGATACCAGGAATATTCAGGCCAGCATCTTTGCATGGAGAATTGGATTGCAATTGAAAATTATTATCGTATAGGTCGGCAAAAAGAGGATCAGATTCTAGAGAGTACTTTCCCTTTGAAATATTATTAAAATTATTACCGTTTCCATATGAGCAGTTATAATCATTATCTATCTTAACATTGCCTCCATTGGCGGAAATTCCAGCGACATTATTAGAATATGCAATGCAGTTTTTTATTGTTACATCAAAATAATCAAAATAAAAAAATCCGAATTTATTATTATAGGCAATATTATTGTAAGATTTTAAACCGGAGTTCTTCTGCCCTGAAAAACCTGAACCATGATTCCCATAAGCTGTGCAATAAGCAACAGTGCAATTTTCGTTAATCATGGCCACAAAACCCGACCCACCGTTTGAATCACCATTGTTGTAACTCGTACACCTATAGAACCCACAGTTTTTTGCGCCAAACTCAAAGCCCATCCCATGTCCTTCACCCCCAGTTGGGTTAGCCGTATTATATACAGTACAGTCAGTGGCAATTACATTCTGTGAATATCGATGGACTATAGTTATCCCATTTGTGTTAGGATCCGTCCCGTTTAAATGCACATATATCTTATCATTTCCAGCATCATGATAATATTCTCCGGCATCTAAAGTTCCTATCCCCCCGGCTTCTTTGTTAAGCCACATATAAGATACTTGCTTTGCAAAAGCCCCATCGACATTATTGGGTTCATCCCTAACATATATATTACCATAATAATGCGACCAACCACTATTCGCAATTGTATGACGTCCTTGAAACATTACACCCCACATAGGCCCAGTTTGAGAATCGTTATGAGAAACGCACTCCTCAAGGGTTACATCCTCAATATAGCCGCTGATGCGATACCCGAACTCGCCATTGTTATATGTTAGACAGTTTTTAATGGTTACATCATAAATTTTATTAATATCCCCGTAAGTATTTAACAAGATACCATTATGATGATTACTATGACTTATGACGCCCTCAATGATAATCCCTGTAACATCAGTCGGTTGCGAATATGTATCGATTTCGATGCCACTTGTACTACAATCGTAAATTGTTATGTTCAATATGGAGATGTAACTTTTGCCTCGTATCAAAAGGCCAGACCACTTTGGTGAACTTATGGTTCCAGCATGACCGGAAAAATCTCCTCTAATTGTAATTTTTTTACTTTTTGTTCCACTTTGTTTAATGACCAACATTGAGTTTATATTCCCGCAAATATATACTGTATCGCCCGGATCAATTTTCTTAACATCTTCAGCGCTAGACCAATTCTCTTTTTTGTTAAAATCAGAAGCAGACCATGCATCTGCATAGCTCCAACCGTTATGAGCACCGGAGCCGTTTTGAGTAACGTAGTATGTGCTGTCTTCCGTTGCCCATCCTGAGCTAAAAGAAATAAGCATAAACAAAACGGTACTGGCGAATATTCTTCTTATCATTAGAGCCTCCTGGGAAAGTTAAATTATTCGTTATGATCGCTCGTTGGTGAGATTGGGTCACGGCTTGATTAGTACATTAATTTCATTTTTACTATTTTGACCCCGGTTGAATGGATTCCACGGTTTGTTTTTTCGGTTTATTGCGCAAGTAAGTGGAGTGACCAAGAGAATCTACAAAAACTCCAAATGGTTCTTCATTGTTTCTTTGGCAGTACGCTAATGATTCCCCAGTGTTCTTGTTGGCTTTTTGCATGCTGGTTTCTGAAGATTCGGCCAGATCCGTGTCAACCTCCTCTTGATGCTCAAAATAGTATGCCAAAGCTGAATGGACCTGTGAGGGCGTTAAGTGGGGCAAAGTTGTTAGAATTTCGTCAGCGCTCAACCCCATCTGATAATATCCAGCAATACATCTGACAGTGATTCGAGTCCCAAAAATCATAGGTTTTCCATCGGCGATTTTGGGGTCAGATCCAATGTGGGGATATGTTTTCGCTTGTAATGCTACAGCCATAGTATTCCCCTTTCATTTATTTTTTGAGACCTTTGAATTTTTCGAAATCATCGCTACATTGTCATTCCTGCGGAAGCAGGAATCCAGTCATATCAAAGGCTCGTAGATTCCCGCTTTCGCGGGAAGAAAGTCGAGAAAGTCGGGGACAAAAAAGTAGGGGACGCTGGTAACTTTGTTAACTTATCCATCAAAAAGCCCCAGCTTTTTTAACTGCATTCCCCTTCCCACTGCTTTCTTGACGCCGACTCGACTGATTCCTAGAAATCTTGCAACCTCCGCGGCTGAATGAGCAACTTCTTCAACAGCCATGATCTTGGACGCTGGTTACTTGTAAACTTTTATACAACACTGGATGACATTGCCTGTAATCTCACCAAAGGAACTTCGATGATTTTTTCCTTTTTCCCTTCAATAGCAATTTTCTCCATTCTTCTTGAGACTTCAGCAGAATAGTATCTTTCACCACATTCATTACAGACTTTTGCCGGAACTTCTTCTATCACAACTAATTGGGTACCCCATCTAAAATCTACTGTTACCTTTTTGTCTTCTAAAATACCTTTACGGCAAAAATAGCAGGTTTCCATCTTTATACCCTCCTTGTGAAAGGATCTTCCCATTTTGGGAGTTTTGGAATCATCTATTCTGATTCTTTCTTCACCACGTTCTATTTGGGCATGATGTGACAAGTAAAAGCTTCCCTCTGCAACTTTCTCTCTGGCTATTTCAATATATGAAGCTAATGGCATAATCTTTTCTACAATCTGAGATAAATAAGAGAAAGTCCGTGTCTCCAGGGGGACATCCTTGACTAGCTTAACTAACTCCATTTTGTTCTTTTTTGGCCCCAGAGAAATACGCTATGCTCGTCAGTAGATTGGTGGGCAGTGCCCACCCTACTGTAACTCCTCGAGATTACAAGGTGTCCCGCCTTAAGTCGGTAGCCAAGAATCGGTGTCATTATGTTGCACGTTTAGCTATGTTGTATATAAATACCACAGCATAGCTTCTGCGATTCTCACCAGAATGTTGGGGATTTAGCCCAGAAATTATCCAGCCACTGTATTCCCATTTGTATATCAAGCCACAGAAAGACATCATCATGATTTGTAACCAATTGAGATTTCAACACAATTCTTTTTTGACTATGACCATCTTTCTCTCTCTATGATGTGGCACAAATGTTGCTTTACCTTGAAGACGTAAGAACGTTCAATAAAGGCAAACCGCTCGAAAGGGTGGGACGCAAAGCTACTGGCCTAAGTCCAAACTTGTAAGGATAAGGTAGCAGGGCTGCCGGGTAGATGCAGTACCTCGTGGAGGTTGCGTTTTGCGCGGGCAAAATAAACTTTGGGGGTACTGCCATGTCACTATCTTATGTAACAAAACGCCTACGGACCCGCTTTTCTACTTTTGGATTTCTATCTCTTTTCACTTTTGTCTTAGTTTTTTTTCTGTTTCCCCAAAATGTCTATTCATTTGATGTAACATTGGCCTGGGATCCTAACAGCGAGAAAGATCTTGCCGGTTACAGAATTTTCTATCGCGAGGAAGGCCAAAGCTATAATTACGAAGAGCCGGCCTGGGAAGGGAGTGAGACGACGTGCACTATTTATAACCTCGATGACAATACCACCTATTGTTTTGTTGCAAGAGCTTTTGATATCTGGGGGACCGAGAGTGGCGATTCCAATGTGACGTGCTATGCATCACCGAAAAACGAGCCGCCTCCGGCCATTGTTGAAATCGGCGAGGTGATTGTGGATCACAACTGGAAGTGGGTAGAATTTAATGACTCCTTTATTGATCCTGTTGTGGTAGCAAAGTCGTTGAGCTGCAACGAAGACGAACCGGCTGTTGTAAGGATTGGTTATGTGGATGCGACCGGTTTTGTGATCCGTGTCCAGGAGTGGGATTATCTGGATGGAATCCATGCTGATGAGACCGTAGGCTACATGGTGATGGAGCGTGGTACTTACACTTTGTCGGACGGAACCATGGTGAAAGCAGGAACGTTTGATACCAACAGAACAGGCTTTTTTGGATGGGTTAACTTTAGCCAAACCTTTAATCAAGTGCCTGTGGTGATAACCACTGTTTTAAGTTTTAATGAGAAAGATGCAGTGTGCTGCAGGTTAAGGAATATTAATACCGCAGGATTCGATTTTTGCATGCAAGAGCAAGAGTTCAATCGTCAAATCCATGCAACTGAGACTATTTCCTACATTGCCTGGGAACCCTCATCCGGAACGGTAGATAACTTGACCTTTGAGGTCGAGAAAACAGATGATGTGATTAAACATTATTGGCAAACCATAGTTTATAATGAGACCTTTATGAACCTCCCTGTATTTCTTACAGACATGCAAACGAGCAACGGCGGGAATACTGCCAACTTGCGCCGGCAAGACAAGGACTTATATGGAATCGACGTTAAAGTTGCTGAAGAACAATCTCTTGACAGTGAAATATACCATACCACTGAGGTGGTGGGATATATGGTGTTTTCTAAAATAGATCTAGACGCGGATACAGATGGAGATGGATTAACGGATTATGATGAAATCAATCTCTATGGAACCAATCCCAACAATCCTGATACAGACGGAGATGGTATCAATGATGGGGACGAAGTGGAATTTTGGGGATATGTTTGGGATATGGATTTTGATAATGATAGTATCATCAATCTGTTAGATACTGATTCTGATAATGATGGTTTCTTGGATGGTATTGAAAAAGACCAGGGCTTTGACCCCTGTGATCCAAACTCCAAACCCGAGTTTCCTTTGGAAATCGGCGAGGTGATTGTGGATCACAACTGGAAGTGGGTAGAATTTAATGACTCCTTTATTGATCCTGTTGTGGTAGCAAAGTCGTTGAGCTG
>JAJSZW010000006.1:51510-57550 GCA_030262895.1 Deltaproteobacteria bacterium
GGACTTATATGGAATCGACGTTAAAGTTGCTGAAGAACAATCTCTTGACAGTGAAATATACCATACCACTGAGGTGGTGGGATATATGGTGTTTTTAAACAGATCCTAAATCATCCTTCCTTAAATTTATGCTGTTCAGTAGCAAATTATAGTTACGCAAAAGTCTTTCGTTCTGCTTTCGCTCTTCATCAAGCATGCGTTCAAGTTTATGAATGAGAACATCTTTGTAACTTTCTATCCTTTTTTCGTAATGCTCAATTTGCCAGTCGACCTGAGAAGAAAGCTTGTTCAACCTCTCTTCAATGCTTTGTAACCGGATAGCCATGTTTCCATTATTATCCAGGGATACTGCCGGATTTGATTGAATCTCATCAATAGAGTGAACAGAACCAATCCAGGTTTCCTCTTTATCAGCTAATACTTGTTCGATTACATCAACATTGATTGTCCTTAATTCATCGGCATAACCATACACAAGGGCAGCATCGCAAAGGATGTTTATGGATCGGGGGATACCTCCAGATGCTTGAAAAATTCGCTCAACGGCTGCCTTGGTAAAAAGATTTTCCTGCTCAGATCCGGCTGTTTTTAACCTGTGAACAATATATTCCCTGGTCTCATCAAAACCAAGGGAGGCAATGTGATAACTCACAGCTATGCGCTGATAAAGCTGTGCCAGCGATGGATCCCGCAGTCTTGTTCCCAAAGAAGGCTGACCTGCCAGAATAATCTGAATTAACGAATCTTTGCCGGTATGAAGATTGGAAAGCATGCGAATCTCTTCCAGTGCTTCCTGAGAAAGGTTCTGGGCCTCGTCCACTATTAGCACAACACGCTTACCCTTACCATATTCCCTTATGAGAAATTGATTAAGTGTGTCGAGATAACCGGCCTTGTTGCGTATGGGAGGCTCCAGCTCAAACTCGCAGAGAATTAATTCCAGCAAATCCTCTGATGACACATTTGTATTAAATATAACAGCCACCTCAATGTCGCTTTCAATCTTTGTAAGGAGCTGTTTAATAAGCGTGGTCTTGCCGGCACCGATTTCTCCGGTCAGGAGAATAAGAGTCATCCGATCCATGAGCCCGTATTCCAGATAGGTAAGAGCAGTTCGGTGCTTGGAACTTGGGTAAAGGAAACTTGGGTCAGGTACTATACTGAAAGGCTTTTCCTGTAATCCGTAATATTCTGTATACATTGAAGGTTAAAGGTTGAAGGTCAAGGGTGAAAGGTCTTATTAGTAGTAATAATAGGATTGTTCTACTTTTTTTCCTTTGTTCATAACCAGCCCCAAGATGTTTTTGCCATCCAGCAGCTTAATTGCTTTGCGGATCTGATTTCTGGATGTTTTGCCTGCCTCCACCACAAGAATTATACTATCTACATATGATGAAAAAACAATCGAATCCGGCACAGTAAGCACTGGCGGGCAATCAAAAATGATATAGCGGTCCGGGTAGCGGTTCTTCATTTCCTGCACGAGTTTTTCAATCATTGGAGATCCAAGGATTTCTGTTGAGCCGACAAGAGGCTTGCCGCCAAGAAGCACGATCATTTTGCCAAAACCCGGATTAATAAGAAGTTGTGAAAGGGGTACGTTATCCAGTATATAATTGGAAAGACCTTTTGCTGTATTACAGCCAAGATAGTGATGAACTTTGGGTTTTCGCAGATCAGTATCTACCAGAAGCACTGTATGCTGTACTTCTTTTGCAATACTGGCCGCCAGGTTGATGGCAGTGGTAGTCTTTCCCTCCCCCTCTACAACACTGGTGATCATAATGGTATTTCCCTTATCGCGCGTTCTTTGTAGAACCTGAGTACGAAGAAGGTTGTAATAATTCATTACTCTGAAATCATCCAAATTTTTTATTACGCGATACTTCTCCAAATGAGAATTGTCCAGTGAGACAGACTTTGTCTGAGTATAAAGCGGCGCATTCTCTCCGGCCCTGCCAATGTCCGGAGCCTCTTTACCACTGGGTTTCTGTTGATTCTCATCTCGTTTCTTTTTTGCTTTTTCTACTGCCCTTTCTATTTTGCTCATGGGTTTTTCATCCCGGAGACCAAGGTCTCTCCTTATAATGGTTTAATAAAACTACCCTAAAAACCTATAGAAAACCGTTGCATTATCTGAATCCACAGAATGTCTATTGGCCTGTACAGAAAATGCACTGCTGCTATACCTATAATGACCAGGCCGGCAATACTGCCTATAAATGCCCATCTCATTCGCATCATTTTTTTCCGGTCTTCTTCTGTTTCCAGATAAGGAATCTCAGCCAATACAGGGTACCCTGCAATTGCTGCCAGTTCATCTGCCAAGCGCACCGACTGATCCATGTATTCTGCAAAAGAACCACTACCTATACCGACGCCCACTGCAAGTACCACGCCAATCAAGAGTATGGCCAGCCGATTGGGCCTGTCCGGTTTTTCCGGCATCATAGGAGAATCAATAAGAGTAAATTTCTCAGCTTTTTGACTCTCCTCAAGGCCTGTGGCCTCCCTGGCAACCAGCAGCCGGTTCGCTGTCTCCTGATATTTTATACGGGCATTGTTGTAATCGCGTTGCAGCCCCAGGTATTCCTGTTCTACTTGGGGGGTATTTTCCACACGCTTTTGATATTCATCGTATTTAACCTTTAAAAGATTACTCTCCTTCCGGATTGTTTCAATCTCTATTTGGATGGAAGCTATCTGTGTCTGGAGGTTTATGTACGAAGGATTTTCAGGTTTTTCATCTTCACCCTTAAATACGGTCTGTTTTTCAGAAAGCGCACTTACCTCCTCTTTCAAAAGCCCGATTTCTTTTTTGAGCTTTATAACATCAGGATGCTTGTCGGAAAATTTTTCTGAAATCAGGGCGAGCCGGCGTTCCTTATCATGAAGTTTACGATAAAGCTGGCGCAGATCTTCACGGGTACTAACTTCGGCTTCTAAAGCCTCCAGTCTTTTCTTCAGGCTGATAACATCCGGGTGTTGCGGAGAAAGTGTGGCGCTGAGACTGAGACACTGGTTTCTTAAGCTTTCCACCTCACCGCGAGGAGTCATAACTCTTTTTCCATCAAGGCTAAAAGTATACATCATGGGTTCTACGCTAGCTAACTGGCCTTCAATATAGATTTTCCTGTTGATAAGGCCTTTGATCTGTTCTTCTTTGGCCTCAATCTGTCGCTGTAATTGCTCCATTGTCTGGAGATTGAGCTGCATGAGCTCCGGAAGATAGTGGACATGCTTCTTCTTGAACTCAGCGGTTTTTTTCTCAATAATAACAATTTCCTCACGAAGTTTTGCTAACTGATCGTCAAGAAATTCAAAGGTGGCGCTCGCTTTTTCTTCCCGATTCCTGAGGTTTTCCTCCAGATAAAGGGAAACGATGAGATTGGCCACCTGCACCACCTTTCTGGGGTCATTGCCTTCATAGGAAAGCGTGAAGGCAATCATGGCTGAGCCCGATTTTCCGGTCTGAGGGTTGATCACTTCTGCATGAATCGGCTCCAGTGTGATGTCTTCACGCATTTTTTCGACGATTTCTTCAATAGTATGTCTTTTCTTCAGGTCCTGATACAAACCGAATCTGTCAATAATTGCAACAAGCCTGACACGACTCAAAACAATCTGGCTGATAACTTGAAGACGTTCCTCCACATAACCGGTTACTGTACTTTGAACAAAATTCTGCGGGATTCCTTGTGCTTCTATCAGGATGGTACCGGTAGATTTGTATACCGGAGGCAGGATAAGGCTGATCAGAGCGGCAAGCAGGAAAACCAGTAAGCCAGGAATGACAAACTGAAACTTCCTGCGTTTAATTACCTCCCAGTACTCGCGAATATCAGCTTCCTGTTGCATAATGTAACTCTCTTTCATTAAAAATTAATAATAAAAAGGCCATGCTGAGCTTATTTGCAAAAAAATACGATTTCTTTCTTCTGAGCGATCGGTGATTTTATTTTTAGTTCCGTTATATGTATAACCAGACTGCATACTGATATGCTCATTAAAACTGTAATTCACTGAGAGCCTAACTGAATAGTAATCGTGCTTTTCTTTTCGATAAAAACCCTCGGTCTCGCTCCGATAATAAGATGCATTAAGGTTACAGTTAAGATTCTCTTTTACAAGATATCTAAGTGCGGTGTTTATCCGATCCCGCGTCATTTCTTCTCCATATATGCTTGGAGAAAAGTCCCGTATTATGTTCGCTGAAACAGTTGTTCTTTCAAAACGCCACAAAAAGCCGGAGTCTATAATAAAAGCAGTATCTCTTTCTCTTTCGGCATTGGGGAAGTTTGAGTCAATGTAACGCTCACCGGCATTGAGCGTCAGCTTAAATGTTTCTGAAATTTGATGATCAATGCCCGCCATAAACTGACAGCTTTTATGCCTTCCATTTTCATTGCCAATTGTATAATCAGCCTGACTGACACCAAGTTGTAATGCAAGGCTTGTAACTTCGTTCTTCAGTTTATGAATATAGATAATGTTCAGGTCTTGATTTCTATAGTCGGGATAAGTGTCGAGTCTATACTGGGTCTTATTCAATTTATAAAAACATTTTAGGCTGTTGCGGGAATCCAGTTCGATTATGGCTTTTGGCTGAATAAACGTGGCGATGCGGATGGAACGTTCGGCAACGACACCCAGTTCCTCAAGTGCCGAAGTAAAAGTATAATCTCTTAGGTAATTTCCTGAAACCCCAATCTGTGATGTTGCTGTTGTAAATATATCTGCAGAAATCCAATACGACTGATCAACTGTGTTCAGCTCATCGTGACTCTGATATTCCGAGATATCCCCATTAAGAGAGACCTGTATTTTCCCACGCTTTGTTCGAGCCTCAAAATCAAGGATAGGGGAAACAAGGTGCTCAAAGTCTTCAACATCGTAATAAAAAATATTATCATCATAAGTCTCACTGACAGTAATTGATGGCGTGACAATATATTCTGCAGCACTGGCAGGCAACACCATTAAACAGCCCAAGCCAACATAAAACATAATCCAGGAGACTTTTGAAAAACATTCTCTTTTGCCCGATTTCTGCGTCTGTCTCAAATTTAAATCCTCAAAAGACGGTAGTCCCTACAAAACAGTGCAGGCCAATAATTTCAAGCAGTTAGCGCTCAGTTGCTGTGAATGAGTTCCTGCGTGAATCAAGGGGTTACAGAGTATACCGAGCATCTTTTTGACCACCTGCACTGCTTTGTAGGGACTACCCAAAAGACACAATGTATTCTTCCACTTAAAATCTTCGCCATTCTTGAACTCTAACAAAAAAGCCTCCCAGAACAATGAGCAGGACAATCGGGGCATCATCGAATATATTTTGCCGGCATGCAGTACGATCACAGTCTATGGTACCACCACGGTATCTCCAGCGTTGAGATAAATATTCTGTGTCAAATCTTTGCCGTCTGCCACTCTGGAATAATCAAATTTTATGATCTTCTGCCGGCCGTTTTCCTCTCTTATAATCAGGATATCATCTTTATCAGAAAAAGGGGTAATACCGCCGGCTATAGCCAGCACCTGTATGACCCTGAGGGGTTCTGGCATTATATAAAGCCCTGGCTTAACAACCTTGCCCACCACATATACTTTAGGGCTGCTGACCCTGATTACCATTACGGTCAACGGAGCATCAGGGACGTAGACCCTGACCTTGTTTTCTATCTCCTGTCGAACTTCTTCAACTGTTCGTCCCTGGACCAGAATTTCGCCAATAAGGGGAAAAGAAATCTTTCCGTCAGGTCTGACAATAACCTGCTTGCTAAGGGTTTCATTATTCCATACTGATATCTCCAATAAATCTTCAGGACCGAGATAAAATCCAGAGGTTGCAGGCACAGGCCCTTTCTCCTCTGCACCGTATAAGGGTTTAACGCCACAATAAATTAGTATTATAGAAAAAAGGAGGGAAAAAACGATTGAGTAAAATTTTCTTTTCTTCATAAGGGTTCCTTTAGCAGTAATATGAAAAAAAAGTACATGGCTCCGCCTTCTCGATTACAAAGCAGCACCATAATTAATT
>JAJSZW010000007.1 GCA_030262895.1 Deltaproteobacteria bacterium
CAATCCCAGTAAAGTGAGATCAGGTAATGGTACCAACCGGTCCTTATGTCCTTTTCCACGACGGATATGAACCCGTTTGAGCCCGGCATCAATATCACCAACTTGAAGAGATAATGCTTCTCCTAAACGAAGTCCCATTGAGTAGGTGGTTAATAAAAAAACACGATAGCGTAGTTTTCGTGTTGTCCCAATGAGTTGCTCTATTTCAACAGGGGTAAGAATATCAGGTATTGTATGGATCTTTGGAGGCTTTATAATATTAACCCATTGCCAATCAAGTTTAAGCACATACCGCCAATAGAATTGCAGGCCATTTCGATCTATTTTGACTGTGCTCCATGAGTGGGTCTCAACCAGTCTGGCAAAATAGATTTCTAATTGTTCCGGGGTCAATTTGTCGGGACAGCAATCAAAATATTCACCGACTCGACGGACAGCCCGAGAGTATGCATCAATGGTTTTCTGACTTTTGCCCTGAAGTTTGAGTAATCTCAGGTGACGTTGATAGAGTTCATTAAATTGTTTTACTTCTGTTTGATTCATGGTGTATACTCCTTTTTTAAAAGTGCCCGAAATTGGACAAGTATAGGAGTTATACACTATTTTTGATTTTTTTTCCGCCGCGTAGCGGCTTCGTCCAACAATTCAAGGAAGGAGAAAACCTTCTACCGGGAACCGGCGGCGAAGCATGGCGAGAGCTTTTCGACGCTACTCGCAAGTTTGCACTCGAATCCCACCCCGACAAGGCATTCCCTAATCTAGGTGTGGATGCACCCTGCCCACTGTGCCAGCAACCCCTCGCCGAGGGTGCCGAGCGCTTACTGCGTTTCGAAGCCTTCATCCAACAGGAAGCGGAGAAGACCGTTCAGGCCCGTCGTGCCGCACTTGCCGCGGAGTACAAGCCATTCGCTGCACAAGCCTTAACTCTGAACTTGAATGATGTGACCTACAGCGAAATCGAGTCGCTGGACTCGCAGCTTGCAGTCGACACACGTGCTTTCGAACAGGCATTGACTGCTCGTCAAGAGTCGATCAAAACTGCGGTGATATCGCATAAGTGGGACGGCACTGACCAAGCTTTGGCTACTACCCCAGCGGCACGACTTCAGGCTCTGGCAGACAAGCTGAACGCTGAAGCTGAAACTTTGGAGAAGGCGTCCGACAAAAAAGAGCGTGCCGCGCTGCAGAAACAGTTCAATGAACTAGATGCACGTGTTCGGCTGAATCAGGTTAAGGAAGCCGTCCTCACGGCAGTATCTCGGCTCAGTCACCAGGGCAAGCTCAAGAACTGCTTGCCAGCAGTAAGAACCAACGCCATCTCATTAAAATCGTCTGAGTTGGCAGAACAGGTAGTTTCAAAGGAACTTGCCGAAGCACTCAACCGAGAGTTTAAGGCACTTGGTGTTAGCTCACTTCGCGTTTCTTTACAGAGTCGTGCGTCAAAGGGTAAAGCCTTGCACAAGCTGAAGCTTGAACTGCCGCAAAACCGTAGACCCGTCGACATCCTGAGCGAGGGTGAGCAAAGCGCCATCGCAATCGGTTCCTTCCTCGCTGAAGTTGGTCTCAATGGTGGAAAGGGCGGTATCATTTTCGATGACCCGGTTTCGTCGCTTGACCACCGACGACGTGAACGAGTAGCAAAGCGCTTGGCAGCAGAGTCATCAGAGCGACAGGTCATCGTCTTCACCCACGACATTTATTTTCTTTGCATCCTTGCAGAGGAAGCTGAGTCGGCTGACGTTCCAATTACAACCCAGAGCTTGATCCGGCGCACCGAAGGTTTCGGCGTATCCGATCCCGAGTTGCCGTTTGAGGGCAAGAACACTTCCAAGCGAATTGGTGCGCTGAAAGTCCAGCAACAGCTCATTGCAAAGCTATACAGAAATGGCGACGAACAGGAGCACCAGCGTCAGACTGTCGATGCTTATTTTCGGTTGCGCATGTCCTGGGAGCGTGCCGTTGAAGAGGTTCTGTTGCGAAAGGTTGTTTTACGTTTCCGCAAAGGCATAGAAACACAACGCTTGGCCGAGGTCACTGTTGATGATGGTGGCTACTCCCAAGTCTATGCAGGCATGACGAAGTGTTCTAATTATGCTCACGATAAAGCAGTGATGGGTGGGGTAGCCGTTCCTGAACCCGATGAGTTGCTTGAAGACATAATGGCATTGGAACAGTGGCGCACTAAGCTGGAAAAGAAAAGTAAAGAAATCGTAAAGAGGCGAAAGGGATGAGTGAGTACATCTTAAGAATCTTGCCAAGAACAGCTAACAAGGCAAATGCACTCGGGCGCCAAAAATCGTTGCTCGTTCCTCGCTCTGCTTTTTGCCGCCGGTTTGTGGGTTATGTCTCTTTTATTCATGAAAACTTATTCGAGCAAGACTAATGCTTAAATTCGAACCAGAAAAAATAATGGAGGATATAAAACATGCAATTTCCATTATCGAAGGTTACAATTGCGAACTGGCTGACTGGTATGAAATAACTATCCCTGACTTCAATCCTTCCGAATATGATGACGAAATTATTACATACGATACAGAAATAAGTTTATGGCTTCCTGAATCAGATGATTCTCCAACTGTTACTATAAATGAACTCATTGGATTATCGTGCGAGCTTGAATCTGCAAAGTTAGAAAACAACACAAGATATATTTCAAATAAAAGAATATTGCAGCTCGTTGAGCCTGTTGGGAACACTCAGGTGGCAATACTTGGTATAGAAGGATCTTGGCCGAATTGCCGTTTATTTGAACAAACTATTAAAATCAAAGGAACAAAAATCAAAGTTGGAATTGTGAATGGTTTTACACCATTTGCTTTTCTTTTAGCAAAAAATGGGGACTATGGGGACTTTTGGCCAGTTTTTCATGAAGAAGACTATTTTGTCGAGATAGAATTTGATGGAAAACAAGATCCAGATAACATAAAGACTATTTTGGAATCGTACTTATTTGAGTTGAACTCAAGTTCTGGATTGATTTTTAGACCCCATGTGCGCCCAATATATGATGATGCATTTGATTATGAGGACCAACAAAATAAAGCACAACGACTTAATGAAAAATGTAGATTTAGACCTTTACTTTCAGGGAAGGGCCTTCCTGGAGTGTGCTGTTTATTTAATAGGGCTATGTCAATAGAGGATGTTGAACTTCGCCTATTTTCTTTAGTCAAGACGTTAGAGTTCATTACACCAACGGTATTGAGAAAAAGATCTAACGAGGAAATAAGACAGAGACTTTTGAGTCCGGACGCATTAGATCCAGATGCAGAATTTATTAAATCATTAATCGACCTGTTAGAATCACACCGTGAAAGCAGAAAGGATTCAGTTGCGCTTAAACTTACAATCATTGAATGCTGTGACCCTAACCCCATTGCTAAAGTATCTCCAGAAATATTAAAAAAGACATGCAATTTGGTCAATATGACGGGCAAAGCGGAGAACAAAGCGGCATTGGAGGAGTTGGCAAATTGCCTATCTGCTACAAGAAATCACATAGCACATGCAAAAAGTAATTTTGTCCCAACAGGTCGAGAGTGTCCGCAGGAGCAATTGCCGGCTCTGGTTGAATGTGTTCGTATTGCAACGATTCAAGCGATCCGATGGTTTTCAACCTGCTCGGAGGCACTACGAATAGTCGGCAATTGAAAGAAAGACATAACATGCGCATTCACAACCGACTCGCAGGGCTGGCGCCCAGCTCACTTGTGATGCGCGGCGTTAACAAAAAAAATAGAGCATAAAATGACAGTCAGCCTTTTTTATATTTTCTTTTTACTGATACTTTTTTCTAAATTTTTATCAATGTATGAAAACAGTATAAAGATAGAAAATCGTTCTTCGATAAAGAAGACATTTGACAAGAAAAGTTTAAAAATTTTCAAGTATACAAGAATGCGGGACATCCATAAACAAGTAAATAAATCATGCTCAAAAGATAGTTATTTACTTATTTATGGATGTCCCTGATATTTCCAAACACTGAGAACTGTATTCCGGAAGAACTCTTAATGAAAGTTAAAAATGAATCATCGCGACTAAAAACAGGCTTTACCGACGAAAAGCTGTTGCGGTTCTGTTCTATCCGAAGTGAAGCTGTCTCGCCCTAAATTTGAAGATCGTATCGATCATCAAAAAAACCCATGCTGAGTTAAGCGCTTTCTGTGCAAACATCCCCATACTTTTCCGACGGTCATGCAGAACATGACGGAGCGCAATTATTCCATTTTTTGATAGAGCCTCCAAGGTTTGCCATGTTTTCCAGGTACAAAAACTTCATCGGCTCCCATATCATAGCCATCCCCCTGAGGTCTGATATCACCGTCAATGTCGTAATCGGGAGCACCAACATCCGTTCCAGCATCAATACAGCAGGAGGACTCCGTCAGGTGATAATCGCCATTCCCTACAAAGGCTGGGTCGCAGAGGATGTTGTCTGTACCGGGATAGGGTGAACCAGGATTATCGGGGTCGCCCCCCTGAATATCCGAGTAGGTGATATCGATAGAGGCGTCCTCACTGACACTGATCTCATCCGGATTTCCATCAGCCGTATTCCCCCACAAGATGGTGTTGAACACCTTCGGAAAGGCGTAAACAGAAGAACGAATTCCACCGCCAAAACCGGTGGTAGAATTGTCGCTTATGGTGCAATTGATGATCGTTGGCGCCGTACCGCCGCAATAGATTCCTCCACCGGCTTCGCTAGACTCGTTGTCGGTGATGAGGCAGTTGATAATCGTCGCCGCTGCGACTCCTCCGGTCCAATCACAAAGAAAAATTCCACCGCCAAAACCGGCAGTGTTGCCGGTGATGATACAATTGGAGATTGTGGGTTCGGAAGCATAGCAATAAATCCCTCCGCCAAAACCGCCAGTGTTGCCGGTGATGATACAATTGGAGATTGTGGGTTCGGAAGCATTGCAAGAAATCCCTCCGCCAAAGAAACCGATGCCATTGGTGATGCCATTGGTGATGGTAAACCCATCCAGCATCGAGTCCGCACCCTCCGATTTCCAAAAGGTGACTATGGCTATGTTTTCAACTACTTCTGGATCCCCACTAATAGTGGTGCGAAACGGCCCATGCTCACTGCACACCGTGATTTTTTTGCCCAAAAAATTAATATGTTCAGGATAGGTTCCATCCCCCACAATGATCTCATCCCCATCCGTCGCTGCATCGATCGCTTCCTGAATGGTATCGAAATTGTCAGGGACGTAATAGGTGGTTGATGATAGCTGATCCAACCCAACCGAGGATGCATTGTCAACCGTCTTACCTAAGAACACATTATGAACCTTTTGGTCATCAACACCCGCACATTTTTCTGCCCCAGCGGTCGTGATGCCGCTGCTTACGTGGCAGTCCATACATTCCAGACCCAAAGCCACGCCGCCACTCATTACAGTGACGAAGACGGCGACCAAAACCGCCACCAGTTGTAAATTGACTAATTTTACCGCCATTCTTGCCTTCTCCATTTTTGTCCTCCTTTCCTTCTTTTCTCGAAGCCGTTTGAAATAAAGAATCCGGTGGTATTAAGTTTACCCCTAAAAGGGGGTAAATCTGCCTTGTGCCCCCCGAGGAGGCAAGTTTCTTTGTAAAGGTAGCAACTCTGAGATCCAAGGGTCAATCGGCATAAGCATGTATTTATATATACGTATGAAGTGGACAAGGGTTACAAGGTTTTATCGATACGAAATTTTTCTTTTGACTAATGGCTATTAATTTCTACATTTTTGTAGAAACATATTGGAGGTATTTTATGGCTCAAGCTCATACACAGAAAGAGCTTGAGAAACCAGTTGAACCTACCGATTCCATGAAAGAGCTGTTTGAGGATGTTTGAGATTCGGATCCTCAAACCATCGGATGATCGAACCAGCTTCCGGTCAGGCAATACCGATCCGGTAAAACCATGGAGATAGTCTGGGCCGCTTGATGAGGGTGTTATTTTGACGCTTGTACCTACTGTGAAAATCGGTGTTAAATGATAATTTGTAAAGATAGGGGTCAACTCGGATTATTCATTATGCAAGGGCTCTAATGCCTGTGGCATTTGGCACAGAACAAATACCGTTCTGCCGAAAAAAGAAATGGGAAATCGGCTGAGTGGGGATTGTGGCAACTGCGGCAGCTTAATTCCCTTTCCGGTTGAAGCGGGTCCTGTTTGCCGCTTACAGGATGTCCTTTTATTGGATGATTTATGGTTATTTTTGCAAATTTTGGATGACACCTGGGGTCGGCGCACAATGTCTGTTCGTCCTGCAAGAGATGAGATGTATGATTCGATGAATGAGGATCGTGGCAAAAAACACATCCCCTGCGTTTTACCGGTTTGTGGACTATTCTTTTCCCAACTATCCTCTTTTTATCATGGCAAAGATAACAAATATCTCTTTCCGCTGCCACCAGTTGATACTTAAAGGATGATGAATGGGGATTGTGACATACCGTGCATTGATTTACTCCAACCGGTCCGTGAAGGAATCTGTTGTTTGAATATTTGTTTTTGCTTTCCTGATGACAGCTAAAACAGAGTTCCCCTTCCCCGCCGAACCTCGCGGTAAATTTTGACGGAACGCTTTCTGGGTCGTGGCAGGCAAGGCATTCACCACTTCCAAGGGGACCGTGAAGATATTCTGACGCGGCAACCTCTTTATGGCACTTCAAACAATCTGATTGAGATCTGTCAATTTTGTGGCATTTCAAGCATAGCACCTCTTTGCCCTCTGTATGAAACAGGTAAGGAGAGTATTTGTTTTGTAAAGCCTTGTTTTTTGCCGATGCTGACTTTGGCGACCTGTATCTTGGCGTGTAAAAGATGGAAATTGCTTTGCTGCCGATAATTACTTTATTTAGCCCTTCCTCCAGATATAACAGCGTATGGACAACAAAAGAACCCCCTTTCCTGATAACTTTTTTCCCATTAATTTTATTTTTTTTAGAGCCCTTATTTTGCAATATAACGGGTATATTTTCAGCGTTGGTCTTTGTTGACATTACAAGCCATACTGTTTGATTGGTAACCCGCGATTTATCATCCGGCGTAAAAATATTTATTTGATTATCAGCATGTGCCGGAGTCAGGGTAATGAAAGTTAATAATGTCAGCAGCGCCCGGCTCAACGTCTCAATGCCTCCTTTTGCAGCAACTCAAATGCCTTTTTATATTGTTTTACGGCATTTTTATAATCACCTTTCTTTTCGTAGGCAAGACCTAAAGTGTAACGCACCGAGTAGTTTCCGGGAGCCCTGAATGTAAGCGCATTCAATTCCTGAATGACCTCTTCGAACTTACCTTTTTCAATGCATAACTTTGCATAAGCAATTTTGCCGATAAGCAAATCGGCATCTATGGATAGACCTTCATTGATATCCTTTTCCGCCTCTTTAATATCTCCTTCTTCGAGATATATCAGGCCTAACCTGATATATGCTTCGGCTGATTTAAAAAGCTCAACAGCCTTTATGTATTCTTTCTTTGCCTTATCCGGCATCCCCATATTGTCCATTCTCAAACCTGTTGTGAGGTGCTGCAGCGCTTTTTCTTCGTTTGTGGTTTTCGTTGCAACGTGAAGTTTGTGATTTTCCACGGCTTCCTGCTCGCTCATCTTCCCGAGCAGGACAGATACCTGTGTTTCGATTTTGTCCCGAATGTTGTTTGAATATCCAAACCCTGTTAATATACCGCCCTGTCCATTCACTATCAGAATGCTCGGCATGACAAATACCCCGAACGCGTTGTAAGCGTTGCGCTCCTGGTCTAATAAGAACGGATAGACAGGTTTTACCATGCCTGCGATTTGATCGACAACCTCCGCTTTGCAGTCCTGAGCGTTGATCGCCGCCACCTTTATCTCCTGGTTGCTTTTAGCCACATCGTTTAATATTTCCATGATTTCTATTGTCCTCCTTTTTTTTGCCTCTGAGTCAGCTCCCCAAAAAAGGAGGATTAACCCTTTCCCCTTAATAGCGTCAGGTGAAAGAAAAAAATTTGTTCCATCGGTCTTTTTAAGCTGAACCGAGGGCATTGTCTTTCCCGGCTCTACACTTCTGAATGGAAAAGCATAGGCAAGCAAGGGCAATATCAATAGAATAAGCATTAAGGTATATTTCTTCATCGATTATCTCCTTACTGTTATTTTACCATTTTTACCCTGTTGTATGAACTGGGTTTGTGACATCCCACAACGCAGGTGCCTCCGTTTTTCTTTGAGGTGAATTGAATCGGATAACTCCACATTCCAAAAGGAACCTCGGAGCGCACATGTTTTGCCTGATCTCCGGCATGCACTTCATGACATGCCTTGCAGCTTCTCCCCTTCTTTCTGTTGACATGAAGAAAATGGAGGTTAACGGAACCGTTTCTGAAGTTTGTCAGATCATGAGTCATTTCATCCTTGCAGATATCAGGATTGTGGCATTCAAAGCACATTGCATATTTTTCAGGCGAGTAAGCGGTATAAAATTCTGTTGGAAAATACTTCTTAAGAAGATCGGCATATGCCGCTCCATGCGATTTGTGACACGCGTTGCAGTTGCTTTCCTTTACCGCTCCATGCATATATTTACTGGAGACAACCTGTTCTTGAAGCTCTTTGTGGCAGGCAAAGCAGATGTCCTTTAAAGGCGCCTTTAACTGTTTTTCGAAATCGGTTGAATGAACTGTGTGACAAGAGGAGCATTTCCCTTCGACCACAGAACGATGTTGCACCTTGGCCTTCTTTATTTCCTTTATTAGTTCCGGATGAGTCTTTTGATGACATGAATAGCAAAGCTTCGGTTCGCTCTCCTTTAGCTGAAACCCAACGTTAGAGCCATGGGCTGTATGACAACTGTTGCAATCCTCCTTAATAGGCTTGTGGCTGTGTTTTCTTGTAAACTCTTCCAGCCGTTTCTTATGACAGGTTAAACAGAACTGCTCTTTTTTTTCCGTTAAAAGCCCCTTATAGGGCGCTGAATGAGGAAGATGGCAAGCAATGCATTCTCCCTGTTTCACAGGACCGTGCAAGGTTGTTTTGTTTTTCATTTGCTTGTCGTGGCAGCTAAAACAGAGATCCTCCAGAGAGTTCCCTACAAGCTGAAATTTTTGAGATGATTGATGCGGGTTGTGACAAGCAACGCAGTTTCCTTCATTTACCGGAGGCATAATTACCTTTTCGCGATATATCCTCTTTTCTTCCTCATGGCATGACAGGCACAAATCCTTGCCCGACCTGGAAACTGTTTTGGGGATAGATGATCCATGCGGATTATGGCAAAACACACAGATCTTGGCGCCGATTGGGCCGTGTATGAATTTATCATTTCCAATATTGGTATGACACTTGCCTGTGGTGCAATTGGCTGTTGTCGGAATAATTTTTTTATATGAAGGGGATTTGCCGGTTATCTGATGGCAGGTGTCGCATGACGACTTTTCAACGGCCGGATGAATATAGTAAGGTTTGAGACCTTCCGGAATCTCTTTTTTGGAAGCAGCAAAAAATATTTTTCTTTCAGCCTTTGATTTTCCGCTGTTAATAATAATCCTGTTCTTTCCCTTTTTCAGTTTTACCGCGGCGCTAAATGCCCCCTTTATTATCGGGCTTTTATCGCTTCCCAGCAATTTGCCCTTCTTTACTCTGACCTTGACAAAGGTGTCATCCTCCCCTTCTAGAACTCCTATAATATCCACGGTATCTGATGAGACCCATACATCCTCATCTGGAAAGATAATCCTTATTGCTGCGTTCGCCGGAAAACTAAAAGATATTAAGGTGAAAATAAAGATACATGTAACGATAGATGTAATCCTGAGTCTCATAATATCCTCCCGAAGTTTAAGTAAACCCCGTTAGAAAGGACAGGGCTTTATACCCCGTCCTTTCTATAAGGAATTAAATCTTTATTTATTTCATCCCCGCCATAAAGGACGGGGCTTTCTTGCGGAGTAAAAACGTTACTTAAATTATTATAAGATAATATAAATGTCAACCAATCATCAGGGAACAAGCGGTTATTGTCTTTTCAAGGGAATAACAAGAATACTGCTTTAATCTTGGTGTCTTTGTGGCTGAAACTATTACCTCCAAAGAGGGGGACCTTAAATAGTTAAATAAAGCGAGAAAGGGTTATGTATCCTATATTAAAAAAGGCATTGCCTTGGGGAGGCGGTCTGGGCTATGATTTTGAAAAGGTTGTAGAGAGGGTGTCCATATTATTCCAGGTGGAAAAGGATTACATAACCGAAAGAGGGAGGCAAAAGGACCGAGTCTGGGCCAGGGATTTACTCTGCTATTGGACTGTGTTGAATTGGGAATGCCTATGGTGGATTTGGCGAGGAAATTTGACATAACGCCTGCCGCTATCAGTTATGCAGTTCAGCGAGGAGAGAAAATGGCAAAGGAGCAAGGTTACCAACTGGAAACTTGAGTTGTTTGAATATTTAAGGTACCCCTTTTTCCTGAAATTTTGGGGTATTTTGTTTTTGACCAATAAAGCGTCGAACTATGCATTTAGGGCGGCGGGAATCTTTCTCATTGCGTTTATCCATATACGTCTATCTTCATTTATTTAGTGTTAAGCGGTTAGATAAAAACATAAGTAATAATATTTTTGTTGTCGATCTTTTTTATTATTGGTATTTAAGCGGTCAATCGTATAATTACTTGTTGGGCTACAAAAAAATTGGAGAAAAATACATGAAATTGTACTGGGTTACAACGGAGGATCATGACGAAGACTGGTTCATCGTTGCTTCATCTTCAGAAGAGGCGTCTAAATATCACGAAGATATGGAAGGCTATGAATCAGGTGACGCAAAGGCAGAAGAAATACTGGATATTCCGGAAAATGTTCCTGATGAAACGGGTTGGCCTTCTGATGAACTTCTGCTTGCGGTGGGTGCTAATTTTCTACTCAATGATCAATCAAGAGTCGTTGAAATTGCAGGAAGGAAGTTTTGTGAGGGTATGTTGGAAGCTACTCTTAATGAAATTTACGATGATGCATTCGAGGAACGTGGTGACGAGCGGCTGAACAAAACGAAAAAGCTCCATCTTCATTAACGTTAAAGAAGCAGTTCGGCCCAACAAGTCCGTTGAAGTCTGAAAGTCTATACATTTATTTTGCGAAAACTGCGACGCTTACTCGTCGCCCGCTTAACGGCAGCATTAGAAGTAAATGGAAAAGTACAAAGATATGGAAAGCACTGACAAGTTAGCAGTTCTTATAGACGCGGATAATGCTCAACCAAGCATTGTGGATAGTTTACTGAGAGAGATAGCAAATTACGGGATAGCCAGCGTCAAGAGAATCTATGGCGATTGGACTGCGCCTGGCCTGAAAGGTTGGAAAGAGGTTCTATTGCAACATTCTATTCAACCGATGCAGCAATTTGCGTACACAAAAGGAAAAAACGCAACTGATAGTGCAATGATTATTGACGCAATGGACTTATTGTACACCAGTAACTTTAATGGATTCTGTATAGTATCTAGTGATAGTGACTTTACCAAGCTGGCGTCAAGAATTAGAGAGTCAGGATTATTAGTGTATGGTTTTGGAGAGCAAAAGACGCCTTCCGCTTTTGTTTCAGCTTGTGACAAATTTATTTACACAGAGGTCCTTCGAGCTAAGGCTGATGAAAGTGAAGCGATTGTCAAAAAATCCAGCAATGAATTAAAACAAGATACCAAGCTGGTAAGCCTGTTACGCAATGCAGTGGAAGCGTCCTCCGATGAAAGTGGGTGGGCTCAACTTGGGCCTGTCGGCAGTAATATAGCGAAACAATCATCTGAGTTTGATCCGCGCAATTACGGATATGGAAAACTGGGCGAACTGGTTTCTGCAACAAAGCTTTTTGACATAGAAGGAAGGCAAATAGGAACCACCAATTCAAAAGCCCTTTATGTTCGTGATAAGCGGAAGAAATAGATGGACTATTCCCCATACTTCGGGTTCGGCCCTTCGGCGGGATGAGACCTCCCAGCTTTTCTATTCACCGGACTCGTTTCCAGCCACCACGCCACCATGAGTGGTAGTTTCCTTCGCCTACTATGGCCTCTACACTACAGAACCTCACGATTCCGCCCTTGCCGGGCGTACACAACCGCTTCGAGTCGAACCTGAAAAGGCCGTCGTCTTTTCACGCCGCTCAAGCGGAGTGTTCAAAAGAGGCTTGCATATTACCATATAGAGTGATATTATATATTATATGAAATATAAAGTACGGATAAAGAAAAAAATAGCAAAAGGGCTAAAAAAGCTGCCCAACGAGGTCAAACAATTGCTGTTTTTGCTTATCACGGACTTACAGACCAAAGGACCGATTCAAAAAAGTTGGCACAACTTCTCTCCCCTCGGGCAAGAAAAATATCACTGTCACTTGAATTACAGATATGTAGCCTGTTGGTCTTGCGCAAAAGATGAAATACAAATTGAGGTATATTATGTTGGCTCTCGTGAAAAAGCCCCATATTGAATTGTCTATTCAAGGTGACCAGATTGATGAATTAATATCTTGGATAAAAAAAAAATATGACGTCACTATTCTGACGGATGCATACTCAGAAGATAGCATTCCTATTGAAGAAACCGATTTTTGGAAAGAAATGCAATCAAACCGAGTGGGCAACCTTCTTGCTGCGGCACGTCTAAAAGCTGGACTAACTCAGAAAAAACTTGCGAATATTGTTGGTATTCGTCAAAGTATGATCAGCGAATATGAACGTGGTAAACGTCGTTTAACTTCAGATATGGGTAAAAAGCTCGGTTCCGCTTTGAAGATAGAACATTCTCACTTGCGGGACATCCATTTGTAAATTATCTATATTGCTTAGGTTCGATCCGATACTTCTTTAATCTGAGCCCGACGATTCTCTCAGATGTATCGAGAAGCCTTGCTGCTGCGGTTATATTCCCTCGGGCGCTCTTTAGTGCATCAATAATTATATCTCTTTCAAATGTAGATATAGCTGCCTCTAATGAGCCGGAAGAAACTGTACCCGATTCTTCGGCTGTCTGGGCAAAAATTCTGACCGCACTTATTCCAAAAGTTGCAAGCAAGCTGGAGTTTATTGAAAATTGACATTATTTAGGCCTAATCCGGATAGACAGAAGATGGGGGGACATGGCTCGGTTAGCTTTCCTTTCAAAAAGACCGGAAAGCTATTATTTATCCATAATTTGTCTTATGTATTGAGACAGTTTTTTCATGGTGAACGGCTTTTGAATGAAGGCATCACAACCTCGTTCCATTATCCTCTTCGCCTGGCCGTCTATGCTGTATCCACTTGAAAGAAGTACCTTCACGTCAGGATTGATTTCCTTCATCCTGTCGTAAGCCTCGCTACCGCCCATCTCCGGCATAATCATATCCAGGATGACCATGTCAATTTTGTCTTTATTGCTTTTGTACACCTCAACGGCATCTCTACCCCCATTGGCCTCAAGCACAGAGTAGCCCAAGCTCTTGAGCAGTTTAACGCCTATGTCCAAATTCATAGGTTCGTCGTCTACGAACAGAATGGTACCGGTTCTCTTAATGATTTGCTTGGCTGACTCAACAGTCTTTTCGACATTTTTTTTTGACTCCGGCAAATAAATGGTAAAAGTGGTTCCACGGCCCTTCTGAGATTCAACATCAATATATCCCCTGTGGCTCTTGATAATGCCGTAGGCAGAGGCTAACCCAAGTCCAGTGCCTCTACCCCCCATCTCCTTGGTGGTAAAGAACGGATCAAAGACGCACTTCACGGTCTTTTCGTGCATGCCTGTGCCTGTGTCAGTAACCTTTAACAGGACATAGTTGCCTGGTTTTGGATCATGAAGCTTGCCCTTCATATCCTCGTGGGTAGTATTCATAGTCTTCAAGATAAGATCTCCACCACCAGGCATAGCATCCCCGGCATTTATAAGGAGATTCAAAAGCATCTGCTCGATCTGCCCTTGGTCTGCCTCTATGGAAAATAAGTTTTCGGCAAGTTCTCGATAAATCGTAATATCCTTTCTGATCTTGCTAAAGGTGTTTGAGGTCTCTGACACTGCTTGGTTCAGGTTGATGGACTTGACCCAATATTTTCCTTTCCTAGCATATCCAAGAAGCTGTGAGGTTAATCTGGTTGCGCTTTTAACCTGCTTTTCGATCTTTTTTAACTTTTCATAATGGGGGTGCGTGGAATCCATATCCATAAGCATTAAGGAAGCGTTTCCCTGGATACCCATGAGCAGGTTATTAAAGTCATGGGCAATGCCGCCGGCTAATGTGCCGATGGCCTCCATCTTGTGGGCCTGCTGGAGTTGGGCTGCAAGTTTCTTTTTTTCTTCCTCCGCCCGTTTACGCTCGGTAATCTCCAGTACGACCTCGACTGCACCAGTAATGTCGTCATTTTCATCCCGAACCGGATAGCCTCTGACGACCCACAGTCGCCCATCAGGGGTAGTCATTTTTGCTTCCTCTGGTTGTCCTGTTTCATAGGTTTTCACAACAGGACAACCAGGACAGGATTTGCTACGCTGGTGACACATTTCGTAACAATGACGTCCCACCAATTCCTCAGGAGTCACGCCAGCCGATCTACTCGCCACTCTGTTTGCCCACATGATCCGGTGTTCCGTGTCTTGATACACCACAGCCTCTGACATACTGTTCAGAATGGCCTCTTTCTCCTGTTCGCTCTTTCTCAGAGCCTTCTCTGTGCGCTTCCATTCGGTAATGTCGGTGGCGATGTGGATGATTCGCTGGAGACAACCTGTTTCATCAACGACTGGGGTGCAGGAAACCAAAAATATACCACCAAGTGCTTCCACTTCCATCTCGCTTGTCTCAAGATGACCGGACGTCAGCATCTTCTCCATGGGACAGCCTTCAGGAGGTGAGCTGGTGAGGTGAAAGACCTCGTAACATTTTTTGCGCTGCAGTTCTTCTTCCGACAATCCAGTTGCTTTTACTGAGGCACGGTTGGCTGCTATCACTCGGTTTTCAGGATCCAGAATGAAGGCTGGATGACCAATGGCCTGGAAAATGCTTTCCTCAGATAGTTGCATGGAGTAAAGATGCCCCTCCGTTCGCCTGCGCCCAATAGCTTCTCTCCCTAACTCCTGGCCCCTTTTTTTTAATTCTTCAGTAGGTTTTCGAGCCATAGGAACATACTCCAAGTGCCTTTAAAACAAAAAAGCCCATCGCATAAATGCTGATTAGGTTTTATATGAAATGGATGCCCTCCGGGGCGTAGACCTCTCAGAGCTGTAGGCCCTACGAGCCGGAAGCCTATGTTCAGATGTTCCCCTTGCTCTACGTAGCAACGCAATAGAGACTATGGGGAGATTTCCCGAACTTTTTGAGATGTTACGTCATTTTGACCTAAATGGTTACAAATTATCTATATTGCTTAGGTTCAATCCGATATTTCTTTAACCTGAGCCCGACAATTCTTTCAGATGTATCGAGAAGCCTTGCTGCTGCGGTTATATTCCCTCTATTGCTCTTTAGTGCATCAATAATTATATCTCTTTCAAATGTAGATATAGCTGCCTCTAAAGAGCCGGAGGAAACTGTACCCGATTCTTCGGCTGTCTGGGTAGTGGGTGGTAAGTGGTAGCTGTGAATTACGTGGTCATTACAAAGAAGTACTGCCCGTTCCATACAGTTTTCAAGCTCCCGCACATTACCAGGCCAGTGATAGCGCATGAGCATATCAATGGCGGGCGTGGAAATCCTTCTTATGTCTTTTTTATACTTTTTGCTGTACTTTTTAAGAAAATAATCTGCCAAAAGAAGAATGTCTGTCTTTCTTTCCTTCAATGGCGGCAGATAAATTGGAAATATATTGAGACGGTAATATAGATCTTCTCTGAAGCTACCATCCTCCAGGGCCTTTTCCAGCGGCTTATTGGTAGCTGTTATAATCCGAACATCGATCTTGATGGCATTAGCTCCACCCACCCGATCCACCTCTTTTTCCTGTAAAGCTCTCAAAAGCTTGGCCTGAGCAGTGGAGTTTAGAGTACCAATTTCATCCAGAAAGAGAGTGCCCTCGTTAGCGCATTCAAATTTACCGATCCTTCTTTCTGTCGCACCGGTAAAAGCACCTTTTTCATGTCCGAACAACTCACTTTCTATCAAAGTTTCGGGCAAAGCAGCGCAGTTTACCTTGATAAACGCCTTTTCCACCCTCATGCTATTGTAATGGATTGCATTGGCCACAAGCTCCTTGCCTGTACCGCTTTCCCCTCTGATGAGCACGGTGGCATCGCTGGCGGCAACATGATCGATCATTTCAAAGACCTCTCGCATTTTATTGCTGCTGCCCACGATGTTGTGAAAGCTGTATCGTTCTTTGAGCTTTTCTCGAAAGGTTAAATTTTCGTCCTTAAGGCGGTTTCTTTCATCCTCCATCATTCTACTGATTCTTATAGCCTGCGCTACATTAGAAGCAATAATTGTCAACAATCTCAGATCTTCTTCAAAAGAAATTTCCTCGCTAAAAAGCCGATCTACACTCAGGGCTCCGCAAGCAAAGGTCTCTATCTTAATGGGTACACAGATGAATGAAATATTGTTTTTCCGGATGTCTCTGCGTGCTCCGGTCCGATTTAAGAATAACGGTTCCTCGCCTACTCTTAATACAATAATCGGATCTCCATCTTCCACTACTTTTCCTGTAATCCCCTCACCCACGTGATACTGCCCTCTTCTCATTTCTTCATCCGTAAGACCATGTGCCGCCTTAATGGTCAATTCCTCGGTTGATGGATCCAAAAGAGTGATAGTACCTCGCTCCATACCCATTCTGGAATGAAGTATGTTAAGGATAGACCCTAAATTTTCCTTTGGATCAGAAGTTGATACAAGGAGCTGGCTGATTTCATAAAGAACAGTTAACTCCTGTACCTTTCTTTCTAAAGCTGAACGGCTGGAAGATTGCATCTTACCTCTATAATAGACGGAAAAAAAGAAATTAGAGCCGCGTCTGTCCGAAACGCCGTTGTAACTGACAAACACGACCCTAAATCTCGTGCGCATCTGAAACGCCGTTGTAACAGACGGGCACGATAAATCAACGAGACTTTAACCTAAGTTGAGCGATTTTTTGCGAAGAAATGTGCTAAGATCTTGATGCAGCAAGGTTCGCGAAAAGCGTAGGCATACCAATGGATATGTTGAGACTTTTCGCAAACCCTTGATGCGCAAGAGATTGGTACAGGTCGAGTAAAAAATCGCTCAATTTAGGTTTAATTTAAGTTTAAAAAGCAATAGATACAGTAGCCCCGCCATACACATAATCAGAATCATCGCTATAAAGATTAACCGCAGCAATATGATTGTCTGCATCGCCTGTTAACGGGAATGAATAAGACACCACAGGACTTAAGGTCATATATTCCGTAACCGGAATTGTCAGACCGATGGAAACAAGGCCATCATGAAAACTGCGATATGGATCGTTGGAAGCTTCGAGCTGGCTGTTATATTCAGCAAAATCATCCGCATTGTCAGCATAATAGTAACCAACTGAACCTGCCAGATCCAGGGTTATGTCCTTAGGCAGCTCAAATGAATGAGAAAGGCTAAAGGAAAGATACCATGACGGAAGGTGAGCTATTTCACGGTAAGCAGTAAGCGTTGGAGATAATATCATATCAATACCAATGCTTAAATAAATTTCCTCAGAATCGTTTATACCATCAAGACCGTAATAAATATAGCCTGCTCCCAGACAAACCGGCCCGAATTCTTTATCATATGAGAGGGTCATATCTGTCTCGTTAAACTGGTTCGAATGAGTAGTGTCATCCGCCGTTGTATCCATCCTTGTGTCAAGGTTGCCCCAAAGGTTTAAGCTAAAATCCTTGTAAGACATCGTGATTGATGGCTGAATTACTACACTGTCGTCACTCAGCTCATAACCACGCCATACGTATTTATCAAAGACTCCTACATCAGCAGACGCCGTTGGTTTATCTTCTTCAGCCATAACAATAGAACTACCTACGATTAATACTAAAATCAATGTTGCGAGTCTTAAGATTACCTTCTTCATTTTTTAATTCCTTTCGATTTTTAAATTTAAAGTTCAAACTGCTAAAAGAGTCATACCCGCACATAAGCAGGTATGACTCATCAATTATTATTTCTGCGAATATGCTGAAACCTCAAAGTCAGGATAGGCATTGCCGGCATGCTCCGATAGATCCAGACCTTTAGCTTCTTCTTCAGCAGAGACTCTCAGGCCTATGGTCATGTCAATTATTTTGAACAAGATATAGGCTGCTGTAAATGTCCATACAAAACAGGCTGCAATCCCCAGAAGCTGCACACCTATAATTTTTGCTGAAGTACCGCCCATATTGAAGATACCGGCTGCCAGCGTTCCCCATGCCCCATTTACACCATGGACTGATATAGCGCCAACCGGGTCATCCACCTTAATCCTGTCAAACATGATGACTGCAAAGACAACAATAATCCCTGCAACAGCCCCGATAATGACCGAGCTTGTTGGTGATACGTTCGCGCATCCAGCGGTAATCGCCACCAGACCGGCAAGTGCCCCGTTTAAACTCATGCCCACATCAGGCTTGCCGAACTTAATCCATGATGTGATCATCGCCAGAACAGCTCCTGCTGCCGCAGCCAGGTTTGTATTTACAAAAATCATGGCAATGTCTTTTGATGCTGCAGTGGTGGAGCCAGGGTTAAAACCAAACCATCCTAGCCACAGGATAAAAACTCCCAGCGCTGCTAATGGTATATTATGCCCCAGAATCGGTTTTATCCCTCCGTCTTTTGTGTATTTGCCCAAGCGCGGCCCAAGGACAATGGTACCTGCCAGAGCAGCCCATCCGCCTACAGAGTGAACTACTGTGGACCCTGCAAAATCAATAAATCCTATCCCTTCAAGCCAGCCACTACCGTTATACAGGCTCCCCCATGCCCAGCTTCCGAAGATGGGATAAATCAAAGCGCTGATAAAGATGCTATAAAGCAAATATCCGGTAAACTTCGTTCTTTCAGCCATTGCTCCAGATACAATAGTTGCCGCTGTAGCAGCAAAAACTACCTGAAACATCCAGAATGCCAGAACCCAGGGATCACCATCCGGCGAAAAGTCGCTTAAGAAAAATCCGGATGTTCCAAGCCAGCCTGATTTAGACACGCCAAACATCAGGCCAAACCCGATAGCCCAGAACGCCAGTGATCCAACAGAAAAATCCATGAGATTTTTCATCATTATGTTAACAGCGTTTTTAGCTCGCGTAAATCCTGCCTCAACCAGGGCAAAACCAGCCTGCATGAAAAAGACAAGCGCCGCTGCAACCATTGTCCACACGTAATCAGCGTGGGCCTGCACCAAATCAATAGCTGTTTTATTTGATTCCGGTGTAACTGCCCCATCCCCGGCCCAGGCAATGGAAAGGTTGCTCACTGTTAAAAGTAAACTCAGTATAAGAGTTTTCATAATTGTTAACCTCCTTAGTAATATTAAATGGCATCCTTGTCGGTTTCACCGGTTCTGATGCGGATTACTTTATCTAATGGCGATACAAAGATTTTGCCGTCACCGATCTTGCCTGTATTGGCCTTTTCAGAAATAATGGACACAACTTTATCTGCCATGGATGAATCAACCACAACATCGATCTTCATCTTTGGTATAAAATCCACCTGATATTCGGCACCACGATAGATCTCTTTGTGCCCACGCTGTCGCCCGAATCCCTTGACCTCACAGATAGTCATGCCCGTCACACCGATATCGTTCAGTGCGTCCTTTACTTCGTCCAGTTTAAATGGTTTAATAATTGCTTCGATTTTTTTCATTTAGCACTCTCCTTTTGGTCAAACTTGTAATTGTTTGCATAAATGATAAAGCAAAGGACGTGCCACTTCGCCGATAACGGCACTATTTTGGGTTAACTATCCTTAATAACTAAATATTTATACCTAAGATAGAATAAGAATAGTTATTATTTTGTTACAAATATGTTGGGTTGATGTATATATATTACAAAATTGTATTTAGGATGGGCTGAAATGACATGTTTGTATATTTTGCGAATGCCTTTTTCTCCAAGTCCCCAAAATCGGCAAAATAAAGCATTCACCAAAACTTTTCAACCTGTGCGGTTAGGTAATTGCTGAGCCATTCCGAATGATCAAATAGGACTTAAGACTTAAAACTACTCTTGACGCTGACCACCATTTGATGTTATTTAATAAATATAAATAACTCACAAAAGTTATTGCGAACCGGTATGTAATAACTTTCTTATCCCTTAAACCTAAGTTGAGCGATTTTTTGCGAAGAAATGTGCCAAGATCTTGATGCAGCAAGGTTTGCGAAAATCGTAGGCATACCAATGGATATGTCGAGACTTTTCGCAAGTCCTTGATGCGCAAGAGATTAGTGCAGGTCGAGTAAAAAATCGCTCAATTTAGGTTAAAACTATGGAGATACGACAATGAAAAAAACCAAACTATTACTTGTATGTATGCTTTTAGGTCTCTTTTTTACCTCATACGCTTTTGCACACACACCCTTTTGTTCGTGTTTGGATAATGGGGATGGAACTATTCTTTGCGAGGGTGGATTTCTTGATGGTTCCTCGGCTGTTGGTGTAAGAATACAAGTGGTAGATGCCAATGGAAAAATACTAGTTGAAGGATATATGGATAAAAAAAGCGAATTCAGATTCAATAAGCCTTCAGGCGAATATACGGTTATCCTTGATGCAGGCTTTGAGCATACCGTGTCAGTACCAGGCTCAGAGATTACGGAGTAGTAGTAAAAACAATGTACCATCCCTATACACCATCAAGGCAGGATCCCGGCTTTTTGGAAAGAACGGCAACGGGTCGTGACAAGCTCTTCTCAGCCCTGCTCGCCGGTATTGAACAAGAATCACGAAAACCTAAGCGCTGGCTTTTGATCGGTCCTCGGGGTATCGGGAAGAGTCACATCATTGCATTACTTCACCACAAGATAAAAAGCTCCTCGCGTTTAATGGCAAAATGGTTGCCTGTCTCTTTTCCTGAGGAGGCAGCAGGAATTATTAAAATCAATCCGGAATATCCTTCGATTCTGATATGCATACACAAGTAGTAAAACCGGCCGGTTCAAGTCGTGAGGGCCTGTATTTTGTTTTGACCACTGCTGTAGTTATTGCAGTGGCAGCAATCTGCATTATGCACAGAACCAGAGCTGAACCTGAAAGGGTTCTGCTCGAATACCAGATAAGCGGGTACAAAGATCTTAACAGTTTCAAGCAGGGGACGTTTGTCGCCCTCTATACCGCAGCCATGGAGATTGATGCTGCCCACGACAATAATGAGGGAACGTGGCTCTCAGTGAAAGACCTGCAAGAACGATTTATGCCTCCATTTGCTCATGATCGTGCATGGGCCATGAGCGGAAAGCTTATCTGGACACAAAAGATATTAAACAAAGATATGATACATGCAACAGCGTATCTTGGGAAACCGTCCATTTCTGATATCTCAGGCTCTTTTTTGCTTGTCCTGCTGCATGACCACAGCACAGAAGGAGACTACCAGATCAGGGAGCCGGAACACGATGAGGGGCCATTTAAGATATGGTATTCTGGCGAAACTGATGTGGATTTCCCGGAAAGATTGAGCGTGCGTAGTCTGGCTATAATGGGATGGAAAGAGGTTATCCCGTATACAGGTGATAATGAGATGAAACGGATAAAAGGATAGATAGACTTTCAGATAAATAATTTCACTGCGTTCTATCCTTGTGAAATGAATTATCTAAAAGTCTATAAGGATGGTACTATGCAAAGACTATTGTTAATCACGTTATTGATGCTGGCTATGGTTTCAGGTGGAACTAATCCCGCAATTGCGGAAAAAAGACTCTGTATAGGAATTACTTTGCATCCATATTACAGCTTTGTGAAAAATATAGTGGGCGATAGGGCGGATGTAGTGCCGCTGATAGGGGCCGGATTCAACCCCCACAGCTACGAGCCTAAACCGGATGATATAAAAAAAGTAATGAAAATGGATGCAATCGTGATAAACGGAATCGGTCACGATGAATTTGTCTTCGAGATTATCGAGGCAGCCAGGATAAAGGACAAACTCAATATTATTTACGCAAATAAGGGAGTTGCCCTTATCCCCATACCTGGAACCGACCCCGCCGACAAGATAGTCGATTCCCACACTTTTGTTTCCATAACCACCTCAATACAACAAATATATAATATTTGCGCCGAATTGACAAAGCTTGATCCGGAAAACGCTCAAACCTATCGGGAAAATACCCGCAACTATGCATCAAGGTTGCGTCGGATGAAGGCTGAGTATATGAAAAGGGTGGCTGATATGCTGGATATTGATTTTCGTTGCGCTACTATACATGGCGGCTATAGCTACCTTTTGCAGGAATTCGGCCTGGAAGTTACAGTGGTAATAGAACCAAGGCACGGGTTAAAACCGACTGCCAGTCAGTTGCGGGCTACTATTGATCTCATTGAAAAATCAGGTGTGGATGTGGTTTTTTCTGAGATGCACTTTACTGACAAATATGTGGACACAATTAAGGAAGCAACCGGTGTAAGACTTTACTCATTCTCTCATATCACCGGAGGAGATTATACAGTTGAAAAATTCGAAAAAGAGATGAAATTCAACCTTGACATTTTGACCATTGCCTTGATGGATGCCTGCAGGCAACTTGATTAAGAAATCTCAAAACCAAAAGAAAGAGATGTGAAATGCTTACAAAAAATGAGGACCCGCCTCACGGTCCGTCCATATGCTTTGAGATGGTCGGTCTCTGCCTGAATAATATCACTATCCTGCAAGACGTAAGTTTTACCGTAAAGGCAGGAAACATGCATTGCCTTATCGGGCCAAACGGCGGGGGGAAAACCAGCCTTATCCTTTCACTACTCGGGCAAACGCCTCATACCGGCCGCATCACGATCAATTGGATAGGTGGAACAACAATCGGATATGTGCCCCAGGTGCTCGATTTTGATCGGACACTTCCGATTACGGTAAATAACTTCATGACAATGATTTGCCAAAATATGCCTGCATTTATCCGTACAAGGAAAAAATATAAGGATATCATAAATAATGCCCTTCGGCTGGTCAGTATGGATACCAAAGGAGAACGGAGACTGGGAGAGTTATCGGGTGGTGAGATGCAACGGGTCTTATTTGCTCAGGCGCTTATTCCGTTTCCCGATCTCTTGATCCTTGATGAACCAGGCGCAGGAATAGACAGGGGCGGGGCGAAAGTCATTGAGGAGATTATGCTTGTTTTGAAAAAACAAAAAGTTACTATGGTCTGGACAAATCACGACTTGAAGCAGGTCAGACAGATGGCTGATGCTGTTACGTGTATTCATAAAGAGGTGCTTTTCTCAGGAACTCCGGATGAAGTTCTGACTACGGAAAGAGTCTTTCAGGCCTTTGGTGCTACCAGCTCAGGGCCATGAAGTGAGGCGTACTGATTTGTACGTCGTATAGACTTTCAGATAATTAATTTCACAAGGCCAGAAGGAGGAAGGCGTATTAGTTATACGTCGACGACTGATAACACAGTGAAATTATTTATCTGAAAGTCTATAGAAAATCAAAAAGGTGGTTAATATCTACAATTCTATAATGCCGGTTGTGCAGCGCCTGGCAGAGTCCGGCTGGCTGCCGGAGTCGCTCAAATACGCATTTGTGTTCAATTCTCTTGTAGCTGCCCTTATCCTGGGGCCGGTGCTCGGCGGTATCGGCACACTGGTTGTCACAAAGAGACTTGCTTTCTTTTCCCAGGCGATCGGAAATGCCGCGCTTACAGGTGTTGCTATCGGAATCATACTGGGAGAGCCTTATACCTCTCCATACGTTTCATTGTTCAGTTTTTGCATCATTTTTGGAATGGCCATGGTATTCACCAAGAATAGAACAAAAATGACTACTGACACCTTGATTGCCGTATTCCTCTGTATCTCATTGGCGATCGGTGCCTGTATCCTGCTCTATGTGACTGCCAAGGTAAATGTTCACGTCCTGGATAATGTCCTTTTTGGCTCGATCCTCACTGTAAACGAGCTTGATCTGAATGTCCTTTTTGTAATTTCTTTTATCTGTATATTCTGCGGATTGCGCTTTTATAACCGGATGGTTCTTTCCAGTTTTAATCCTAACCTTGCCCGTGTACGAGGGATAAAGGTAATCTTTCTCGAGTATCTCTTTATCCTCATGGTTACCATAATCACTGTAGCTTCAGTAAAGATCATCGGAGCGATCCTGGTGGAAGCACTGCTTGTTATACCCGCGGCCTCAGCCCGCAACTTGAGCAGGTCAATGAGAGGTTTTTTCTTTTACAGCGCTACCTTTTCCACATTAAGTTGTGTTATCGGGATTGTTGTCCCGATGGAATTGGAGATACCGGTTCCATCAGGTGGAGCCATTATACTGGTTGCAGCCTTTTTCTTTGCTGTCACAACTGCAATAAGGTGGTTGAGACGGGCCTATCCAGCGCTTGGGAAAATATGATTCAGCTTGAGGTGTTTCCTTTTGAAAAATCTTGGGGAGGATATCATGAAGATTGAAAGATTGTTTTTTATCGGAGTTGTTTTAGTTTTTTGTCTGTTAACGGCAAGTTCAGCGTGGGGTCACAAGGTGCACGTATTTGCCTGGGTAGAAGGAGGTACAGTGCATAGCGAAAGCTACTTTTCGAACGGAAACAAAGTTGTTAATGCTCAAATACAGGTCTTTGACAACTACGGAAAGTTAATCGTGTCCGGTAAAACCGATAAAAAAGGCATATTCGCTTTTAAATTGCCGGCGTGCACGGCCCTGAGAATAGTTCTCAATGCGTCGGAAGGTCATAATGCAGAATTCGATCTCGCAGTTGACCAGGTCGATTGAGACTCGGCAACCCCTGAACCCTGAACCCTGAACCTATGAACCCTGAGAGGAGATATAAATTGAAACAGATTGGTATTGTGCTTTCTCTGTTTGTTTTTAATATGTTTGTCCTTTTTGGAGCATCCGGCCATGCAGCTCAGAAAAACCCGCTTGTGCTTACCTGTCTTCAATCTACTTATTCCTTTACAACTATTCTGACCAAAGGCACATCAATAAAAGTCAGCAACCTGGGTCCGGCAGGATACCCCATGGGAAGACTTGAACGCTATCTTAAAAAGCATGAAAAAGAAGTTAAAGATCATGCTGCAAGGGCTGATGCGGTTATTACGATCAGGAGTGTATGGAAACATGACCCACTTTATATCTATGCAAGAAAATGGAATATCAGGATTATTGAAATAGATGCATCTATGCCGTTTGACCCCGCCCTCACGGGTGTTTCCATTCTTGAAATTCCGGATAGCTGCCCTCTTTTGCCGGGTACACAAACAGGTAACTCTCTCCGTAAAGATCATCGGACCATCTCTCCCTATATCTGGCTCAGCCTCTCAAATGCCTCAAAAATGCTCAGCATCATTGCCGGAGACCTGAAACGCCTCAGCCCAAAAGATGCCGCGGTGATTGACAAAAATCTGGTTAGTTTCAAAAAAGAGCTTTTCAGGCTCAGACTCAAATATGAAAATATGTTTGCAGAACTGAAATCGCTTGAAGTATTTGGCCTGACAGATGTCTTTCCCTACTTTACAAACGACCTGAACCTCCATGTAGCAGGCTATTTCTTAAAAGATGATTTCCACTGGACAGAAGAAGATCTATCCAATCTGAAGACAAGACTTCAACAGGACAAGATTAAAGTTGTAATTCACAAATGGGAACCAAAGCCTGAAATAATCCGGGCTGTAATGGATGCTGGAGCAAAATTGGTAGTGCTCAATTCGATGGATCCGGCTTCAGACAAGAAGGGCAGGATTGACCCTGATGGGTATTTAAAAAGCATACGCAACAATCTTGAAATTATTGCTAAGAGCTTGCTTGAAAAATAGGGAATCGAAGTCAATTCATCAAGCGAAACCCAACAAATTATATGGAAGGGGTTTTCGTTCAGACACTAGTTATATGTACCCGTTCACGGTTCCAGGCTTCAAGGTTAGAGAACAATGAAGAAATCAAGGCAATCAACCTTGAACCGTTAACTGTAAACCGACAACCGTGAACTGTTACTGTTATATTTTGTAAAAAGAGGAGAATAAAATGATGAAGAAATTTGCCGGTAGTTTACTTGTTGGATGTATGGTCTTTTTGTTAATGGAGCTTAATCTCTTTGCCTGTGGATTTGAAGAATACAGAGAAATAAACTATAATAAGGAAATGATCCAGGCCATGAATGCGGTTTTTAATGCCCGTAACAAGATAGGTCTTGAAAAAGGCGATGAAAAGCTTCTCGCTTTAACCAATGCAGGATACGGCACAATAAACGGAAAAACTACAGAGGCTTTCCTCGACATAGTGTCAAATGTTACCGCCTGTACTATGGGTACAAAAAGTCTTTTGACAGTTCATACCCCGTTTGCTGAGCCGTTGTGGTGTGCACTATACAGAAAGGATAACGGCAAACTGATTTTTATCAAATGGAGTGAAAAAGGATTCACACAACAGCAGATTGATATTTCTCAGGAAAAAATTTTTAAATCCCAGGACTGGAAAAAAGCAGCCTCAGGGATAATCGGCAGTAAAACCCTTTTTTCCGTTGTAACGATTTCTCATTGCTGGGCGGCAGATGTTTCCTGGTCTTTACTGAAAACAGCCGAATTCCATAATCACATCTGCCCCGGCCTTAATACCGGTTTTATTATAGGGGAATATTTGCAGAAAAAATACCCGCTGCGCAAGGGGGAAAAATACATGTTCATAGGCGCACCTCCAGGTTGCTTACTTGATGCCCTCCAAATTATATTCGATACCACAGCCGGAAAATCGGCTGCTTTTTCCAAGGCTGTCAGTAAACAAAAAATAGAAAAATATTCGCAAGACCTGTGGTTTAAGGATGCCCCTATATCTCCCCTGGCAGTCATAGTCATGCGAGTCAATAAAAAAAGCAATTCTTGCGAAGGAGTGGTTCTGGGTGTAGACTGGAAAAGTATATTTGCAGATGCAGGCCGGAATTATCAGGATTTTGCTCCACCTGGAGGAAAAGCAAACCCTGTTTATTTCATTTCCAGGGCAAAACTGTCTGTCAAAATGGCCTCTATCAGTATGGCCAAAAAACTGACATACGTAAAAGAGATAAAAAAGTTTTTTGGGCAGGCAGCTTTGGCCCAAAAGCTTGCAATGGAAGGAACAGACCCCTACGCGGTCATCCAAAGTCTTCAGTAGAGCAAGGATAGGTGTCAGGAGTCAGGAGTCAGAATTTATAACCACGATATATTCTGACCCCTGACGTCTTTTCATTAGAACTTCCCACCTATGCTGAATATCACCGTAAATGGAGAACCGGCATAATAATCGACATCTGTTGCTGTGTCACTCGCATAAATTGCGCCGACATATTTTTCATCAAACAGGTTCTTTACTTCAAACCCAATGCTTGCATGCCTTAACCACCAAAAATCTTCTTTTGAGTATTTTATGCCCAAATCGACAACAGTGTAATCATCAACTTCTTCTTTGTTTGCGGCATCGCCGTATCTTTTGTCAACCCATCTAACCATGGAACTGATTTCAAAATCGGAAATAGTGTAAATCAGGCCTGATTTTATGACCCAATTAGGAGTATCAGGAAGCTGATTTCCCTTAATCCTCAAGACTTCGTCTCCTGTTTTAAAGTTGTCGTCAAAACTCATGTCAGTATAACTGGGGTTGAAATAGACAATTAGATTTTTTGACGGACAAAAACTTGTTTCCAGTTCAAATCCATAAGAAGTCGCATCGCCTACATTTTGATGATAACTGACCGGGTCACCGTCGGCATTAATTACATTTTGATCATCAACGGCTACCAACAGGTCATGATGTTTGCTGTAAAAAGCAACAGGAGCTATTGAAAAGTTTTTGCTATGATACCTAAAACTGATATCAAAGTTATCCGATGTTTCCATCTCCCATTTGTCTAAAATGTCCTGCAATGTCATATTAGCAATTTGAAAAAATGATCTGTTTTTTGCATAGTTTGTGGTAACCGGAACATAAGCATATGGCCTCATATAGTTTCTGCCGTAATTAAGGTACATTTCACTGTTTTTGTTAAATTCCCAGCCAATGCCCGCTGTAGGAAGAAACTCATCATAATCAACTGCTTTAAGACTGATATCAGGGTTCTCTGCGGAAAGGTCTGATTTGTATCCCGTACTTGCCGGTTCTTCATAATAAAAATATTTTAGTCCTGCCTGAAATTTAAATTTATCCAGTCTGCCGGATATCTTGGCATAAGGACTGTGAATCTCACCATCTCCGTCATTTTTTGCATAATAAGGATATCCTTTGCTCTGTAATCCGCCGGCAGTAGTGACATACTTTTCCACATATTTTTCCAGATTATGCGATTCAAACCAATAACCGGCAGTTATTGTATATGCTGAAAAATCAAAGCTGAGTTCAGGGATAACCCCATACCGTTCCAAATTCGTGATCTTGTCCAGTATCCCAGATGTGCTGCCGCCGGGAACCGGAAATTGCGCTTCCCCCTGCTTGTTTGCATCCTCATTGGAATAATAAGGTTTCAAAGATAGATTAGCATTTTCAGAAATGGTTAGATTGATGATTGCCATGAGGTCTCTGTTTATTTTTTTCTCACGATTGTAATCATAATAATCTGCAGAAGAAAGTTTTGTAGAAAACGATTTATCATAGTAATCGTCTATATTTTTGGCTTCATCATAATTCAGGCTTTGAAAGGAATGTCTTTCGATTTCATTAAAATTGAAAAAGATATCACAATTAACCTTGTCACCAAATTCCTGACTTAATCCTAATGTGACATGATCCCGAGGACCAAGCTCCCCTTCTCCTTTCCATTTATCAGCCTTTGAATAAGAATATGAGGCAAAAAATTTTGTTTTTGTCGGCAGCCTACCGGAATCAACCCTTAAAAAGGTCCTCATATAATCATCGGAGCCAAAACTTTGACTTATCTCGGCTTCAATCTTGTCTTCCGGTCTTCTTAATTGTAATTCTATCGCGCCTCCTCTATTTCCGGAACCTGTCCCAAGGTCAGCAGGGCTTGCTCCCTTATACAGGCTGACGCTTTTCAAATTTTGCGTATCAAATATTTGTTCCCGCGCCCCTATCGGCATAATGCCGTAATTGGGAATCCCCTCAACCGTCATCCCGATAAACATCTCTTTTAATCCCCTTACGCGTGTATATGAATAACTTAGACCATAAGGGTCAAAACTTTCCACATTAGTTCCCGGCAGGATACTTAATGCACTATAAATGCTTGTTTCAGCAGGTGTGCCGAGAAGTTCAAGCCCTTTCTTAGTTACTGAACTTCCTGTATAAAGAGAATCTCCGGCTTGCCTAGTAGGAAGAATTAATTGGTCCTGCACTGTAATCGTTCCCAATGAATAAACCTTTTTACCTTCATCACCGGCTATGGAATTAGTTGCCAAAATCAGAAAGAGAATAAATATCGCAGGTAAGATTAGTCTTTTTTTCATTTTTTTTATCTCCTTAAACCCTGAAACGAACCACAACAGCTTTTTGTATGTTCCAAACTTACACTTACGGATGATACCACCAGGGGGCATGCCACCACCAATAAGGATATGGATGATAACGGAATCTTTCTTCTTTTCTGACCTTGAAGAGATGAATCTCCTTGATAGAGATGAGGGGATAGATATAATCTATCTCCCCCAGAGGCAGGACCCTTTTTCCTGTGATTTCCCCTGCCACTGCCACATCTCGCCCGCGGCTATAAATCTCTGTATCCAAATACCCGTCGTATAGAGCCAGAAACCTCCCATCGGAATCATCCACATCCTTTGGCCTTCCCTCTATGTCCGCCGGTTTTTGAAGTATCTCAATCAGGGTCCCTTCTTTTGTGTTCTTGGAGCCGAGAATTATTCCGCTGATAAGAACCGTCTTCCCCTTATGGGCATCCGGATCCTTGATAACCTGCTTGAAGGTTATATCCGGTGACAACTCTCTTCTTAATTCCCTGGAAATCAAAGGGACGCAGCCGGCAAAGATTAAAAGAAGGAACATCAATAAACAGGCGATCTTTCTCATCACTTAAGTCTCCTTTCCAACGCTCCTGTTTTTTCTTCTAAAATATGAGTAAATTAAAATGCCTAATCCTATGGTTCCTAATCCGAACAAAGAGGTAATCGGCCTGCTTTTTATGCAAAAAAAGATAATCCACAAGTTGCCCAGGATAAACAGCAATGGAGTTACTGGATATCCGAAAGTCTTATAACTACGCTTTAGATCAGGCTTTTTTATCCTGAGGAGCATCATTCCAACTACAGTCAACATGGCGCACAGTGAAAGCGTAAAGCCGATATATAAAAGAAGCTTATCAAAGGATGCGGTAATAACCATGATGATGGCAATAACCGCTTGCAGCAAGATGGCAAATACAGGCGTCTGGCGAAGGGTATTGACCTTGCCGAAAAGCTCAAAAAAAACACCGTCTCTTGACATGGCGTAATAGACCCTTGGTCCGGCCATGATCATAGCGCTTAGAACCGATAGAATGCCTATAGCAATAGCTCCGCTGAAATATCTGCTGATATTATCGCCAAACAGAGAAACAGCGGATTTTGTTCCGACTTCAAGCACTCCGCTCATCTCGCCCGGCGATAGCGCATAGATATAGACGATATTTAAAAGAAGATATAAACAGACTACCAGGGCTGTGCCGGTAAAAAGAGCAAGCGGAATATTTCTAGTAGGATTTTTTATCTCACCTCCAAGATAAGCGGCAGCATTCCATCCGCTGTAGGCAAATGTGATAAATATCAGTGAAATAGCAAATTTATCCTGGAAAATTAAACTTATCTCCAGGCCTTGGGAAAAATTTTCTGTTGAGCCATTACCCATGCAGAAACCTGCCGTAACAAAAACAATGATAAGACCTATTTTGAACACAGTCAGGCTGTTTTGCACTCTGGCGCCTAAAAAAACGCTGTGATAATGAATCAGCGAAAATATAATTATAACAGTTATTGCCAGCAGGGTAATCGGGGATATTGCAAGAATGCCGATTTCCAGGAAAGGAGCGGTGAGTTTTGCGCTAAACGAAACCGGCAGGATGCGGAAAAAATATGTGGCAAAGGCAATTGCTGCTGCTGCAATAGGGGCTGAAAATCCGACAATTAACGATATCCAGCCCGAAAGAAAGCCCATGCCTTTGCCAAAGCTTTCTCTCAAAAACACATATTCTCCGCCTGCTCTGGGGAACATAGCGCCCAGCTCTCCGTAACAAAGCGCCCCACACAGGGCAAAAACGCCCCCGACAAGCCAGCATAAAAGCATTGCCTGAGGATTGCCGAGCTCTTCCATGATGAACCCGGAAGTAGTGAATATGCCGGTTCCCACCATATTGGCAATCACCAGAATCGTTGCGGAAAAAAGACCGATTTCTCTTTTCAGATGATGGTTGTTCAGTATATCTTTCAATTCAATATCCTTTTAAAGTTTACGGTTAACAGTTTACGGTTAAAATGCTTCAGTCGTTGCATAGTTCATTAAAAAAAACCGTAAACTGTAAACCGACAACCGTGAACTGTAAACATATTTACTTTGCACATTCTCCGATTATCAGGAGACCAATCCACGTTTCATCAACCTTCTTTAGATCATCAAGAATTGTCCCCAGCGTACTCCTCAATACCTGCTCTTTTTCCGAATAGCCCGCATAATAGACTACAGCCATGGGAAGTTTGGGCGGATAGTATTTTTTAAATTTTTCAACAAGTTTATCTATTGAAGAAAGCGCCATGTAAAAGACCATTGTTGTCTCGTATTTTGAAATATCTCTTAGTATTTCATCCCCTTTTTCATAGAAATCTCCGAACAAGGAAGATGGCGCTGTTAACATAACGAATTTTGTATTTTCCCCTGTCATAGTCCTTTTCAAAGCAGCGCTTGCAGCATTGAATGCACTCATACCGGGAATGACCTCAAAGTATTTATCATCAAATCCATTTAACAGCCGGTGAAGAGATGGGCCATAAACGCATGGATCGCCTCCGTCCATCATCACTACTGTTTTGCCTGCCTTAATTTGTTGCAATACAAAATCCTGAACCTTTTTTGTTTGATTTTCAACTTGTTGAAGCCATTTTTTATAATTTGTTTTTTTTAATTTTTTTGCTTCTTTTCCATATATTCCTTCCCAGGGATTAAAAGCTACCTTTTTCGGATCTATACTTTTGCCGAATCTCTCAAACTTTTTAGGCATTCCCGGGGAACATAGAATGACATCCGCCTTTTCAATTACAGCAAGGGCTCTTGGAGCTGTGAGATCGGGCCCTGCCGGCCCCATTCCCACTACGTAAAGTCTCCCTTCCTCTCCTGCATAACTGACAGATACAATAAAACAAATAATCAGAAAAAAAACTGGTAATGCCATCTGATACTTTAATCTTGCCCTTATTTTTCTTTCCATTTTTACCTCCTCTTAAAATCGGAATTTGACTTTGCCCATAACAACCCTTCCCGGCGACACTGAATCATAATCGACATCTTTGTTAAAAATATACTTTTTGTCAAAGATATTCTCCACATTTAAAGAAAGCTCCACATGATTAAACAATTTTCTGGAAACAGATAAATCAAAGGTAATGAAGTCTTCAAGCTCAATTGTATTTTCAATATCTTGATATCTCTTGCCTCGGTAATTGCAATTAACGTTAACATCCAAGAACCTTGGGTCCGAATACATCACACCCGCTCTTGCTTTATGTTTTGGATAGTCGTCTATAAGATTGCCTTCATTTTCCGGATCAGCAGGATCTTTCTCAATACGTGTGCTGTTATAAGTATAATTGGCAAATAGTGACAACCAATCAGTGGCAGCCCACTTTAGTTCAACCTCCACTCCATGTATTTTTACTTCATCAAGATTGTCTCTTTCATACTGATTTGTTGATACTGTTCTGCCGGCAATCAATTCCTCGGCATAAGATTGATAATAAGTTATTCTGGCCCAAACAGTGTCAAAAAATACTTTCTCAGCCCCAAGTTCATAAGATACAATCTTTTCAGGCTCCAAATCCGGATTAGCATAGGTTACATTACCGCTCCGCGTATGTGTCTTGTATAATTCAAAAAGCGTGGGCGCCCTGAATCCTTTTCCTACGGAAGCTCTTATCGCCGTATTTTTATCAGGCCGAAAGACCACTCCGCACTTGGGTGAAAATTCCTCCCACGTTTTTTCAGGATAGACATTATCATACCCTTTGCTTATATGGGTATCCCGTTCTTTTCCATTGTCAGATTCAATGAAATCATATCGACCTCCCACATTGAAGATTAATCGATCATCAAAAAACTTCTTTTCATAGTTCAAAAATGGAGATATGAAATTTTGATCTCCTTCTGCCTCATACTCCCTGTCTTCCGCAGGGTTAAGGTAGATATATTCTGTTTCAAAGTGGACGTCCTTGTAAGCTGCTCCTACAGTCAATACACTTGTTTCAGAAAAATTGATGCTTGACTGAAGCTCTGCCCCCCAGGTGATTACAGGAAAACGTTCTTCACGATTAACCGCTTTATACTTCAAAGGGTCGCTTTTTTCGTCAATATAAGCAGTTTTATCATCATCATTCACATACGCCAATGCCTTCCAGTCCAATGTTTGCCCACTTCTTGAATATTCAATCCAGTAGCGGTAATCTTCCTTTTCACCATAAAAATATTCCCGTCCTTTATTCATCTTATGCTCGTAGCGCAGAAAACCAAAAGAGATATCAGACATGTCGTCAATGTCATAACTGAGTTTTGCCAACAATCTGTTTGATCTCCGATATTTTTCGATTTCATGATCCTGTTTTGGTTCAACCATGTAAAATCCGTCTGATTCTTCATATTGACCGTTTAAGAGAACACCGAACCGATCGAATTTCTGGCTGAAAAAAGCCTCTTCAGAGTGGGTATCGCTTTCGCCGTACTTGAAAGTCAAAGATGCTTCCCTTGTTTCTTTCGGTTTTTTGGTAATAATATTGATGACTCCTCCCAACCCCTCAGAACCGTATAAAGCTGAAGACGGACCGCGCACAATTTCAATTCTTTCTATGGCATCTTTGGGGATCTGACTCCAGGCGATCCAGCCGATACTGTTATTGGCGTTGTCATTTTGAGGAACACCGTCAATAAGCATAAGAGTCCTCTGGGTAATGCCGCCGGTCACACCGCGCATATCTATAGGGCCCTTTATGCCTCCGGTTTGAGAGCCGTAATGCCTGACATTGTCTATCCCAACCTCTGTTCTCAGGATGTCCTCTACCCTTTCAAAAGGCGATGCCTCAATCTGATCAGTGTTGATGACTGTCACACTTGAAGGAACATCTATGATCGGCCTGACTGTTCTCGTAGCCGTAACCGAGATCTTATCCAGCTTAATAACCCGCTTTTCTTCAGCTTTTATTTCTTCCTCAGCTTCGCATATCTGAAAGAAAAAAAGACTGAAAAGAGATATCATAATAATAATCAGCCTTAACGGAAAACCTCTTGTATCTATTTTCATGCTTTTTTGCCTCACAACACCTCCTTCTTTTCCTATAAATTTCGTTAACTCATTCGTTCCGTGCAAACAAAGCGCCTCGCAGACTACGCTATAACGAGTGCTAACGTTGCTCCTTATGTTTCTTTCGTATCAAGCCCAATTTTTCAAGAGCATTAACCCCGGGACGTGCCCAGTCTTTTGGGCCTTCTCCTTCTGCAAGCTCGAATTTTTTGATAACGCTCACAAACAGTTCCGGTTGATCAAGATAATCCATGTACCACAGAACCGAGTAGAGCTTGTTTAACAAATTGCTTCCGTAGTCAGGGAACTTATGCATCTCATTGGCTTTATTAAAAGAGAAACCAAGCAATCTGCCTTCCCATTTTTTTGTTGCTCCATCCTGGCGAAAGATAATCGTTGTTGCGTCTTTTGCCTCCTCTTTCCATTGTGCGATGTCTTCTTTGCTTGAATTATTAACCGCATAATTTCTTTTTCCAGGAGTCGTATTCAGCAAAACTATTAAAGCATCTTCTTTGCACCACGGTTTTACAGTTAATACAAAATATCTGTCATCAGGTGATTGCAGCGGAAAACGCTCTTTGATGTAATTAACCATCAGGATGCCGGAAAGAACCCCAGGACAGTAGTGATCATGAAATTCAAACGCTCTTATCGCATATGCAGGCGCTCCTGCAGCCACTCCATTGGCGATCGTTACAATCCGAAACTCGTTGCCTCCAAAAATCTTATTTTTGAATTTTTCATTGTACTTTTCTGCATTGGCAAAAAGATGCTCTGCCTTGATCTTTTCAACAGCCGTTCTAATGAAAAGCTGAGATGCCGGAATGCGCAGTTTATTTCCTGCTATTTGGGAAAATCCGTGTTTATCCGCTTTATTGACGAGCCCTGGTATTGCCTCCGGATTGACTTCCAGATATACGCCGACACCTGATTTCTTGTAATAGATAAAAAACCAGAGTGCTTTATCATAGCGTGAATGTATTTCCAAAAGGGTATTACTTCCCCTCGTAACGCCAAGACGCCAGGTTAGTCCATCCATACAACCTTGCGTTGAATATCCGTCAATCTCCACATATCCGGCGTTGGTAAGTGCAATAGGGTCGCCTGTTCCGAGCCGGTGTCCGGTCAACTGAGACGATTCCCACGCAACACGCGCACCCAGGGCTTTCCAGACCCGATATTCTTTAATAGAGGCGGAAAGAGAGATAGAAGGAATAAAAAAAATGAAAGCAAAACAAATAATAGCAACTAACCCGCTCAAATAATTATTCTTTTTGTGCATGATATTTCTCCTTTCTCAATTTCTCTCAATCCAGTTTTCCATGCTCGTAATGTACTTGCCCGTACTCGAACTGTGGTAAAGAATCAGCTTTTCCCACCTGCTCACTTTCCCACTTTCTTACCTGCTCATCACTTCACCTCAAAAGTCATAATAGAAGCATATTGGCCTACATCGCACTCCGCTTGATCTTCATAATGCTCCTTATGCGGCACCTTGACCCACCAGATACCCGGATTTGTGATACGAATCATGGCAATGCCCTTATGATCAGTTTTGGTAGTATAAGCGTAGTCTTCTCTTGTTGAAAATCCGATATAGGTGGCATATACAAATTCACCTTTAAGCGGTTCGCCTTTGAATAGCACTTTAACAGGAAGATATTCGCCTGACTTGAGCAGACACGGATCCTTTTGCGGCACCATCTCAATTGTCTGATCCAATACGGTTTTGTAAGCATCCCCGCCTGGTTTTCCAGCATGAAAGATCGCCTTGGCAAAAAACTCAATGTAACGGCAGCTTATGGCATCCGGAACGTCTTTCTTGCTTTGCATTTTCCTTCCCTTAGGGGTCGTGCTTTTAAAAATCGGCTTCATCACAACGCTTGCCATATATGTTCCTTCTGATCGCAGACTCAACGGAACGCCTATTGTATTAAAAAACGATTCAGGATTGGGCTTTTTGAGTTCAAAATCCTTCTTGTTTCCTGATGGATCAAGATAATAAAACTCCTTCATATTTTCCGGTCTTCCAAGATCGTCAAAAGGAAGCGAATGCGCCAGGTACAGAAATACCTTTGCTGTCCCGCCGACCCTGTGAGAATAGTGATCAAGCGCCAGCCAGAGGTTGTGCGCTTTTGCCTGTGAAGCAATTACCGACAACAGCACAACTAAAATACAAACCTTCAACCACGATCTTTTTTCTTTTTTCATTTTTGTTCTCCTTTTAACCTCACAGTTTCATCAAATATCTTCTTTCTATCAAGTTCAAGCCAGTAATCTATTGACAACTTACGGATATGTGCAAAATATTCCCGGTTCAATCCCCCATATGTTTTAAGTGCAGCATTAATATCTTTTTTGATTTTGTTGAGCACATCTTTCTTGATCTCTAAGGTCAGTTTTTTGTTGCCGTAGATGAAGATAGCCGCTGCTTTCGGATTTTGTTCTAAAACCTCAATAGCGCCCCGGCCAAGACTCGCGCCGGTTGCTGCCTGGAGCCCGTCATTCATACAGCTCAAGGGAGGCGATTTTCCTGTAATCGAAATGACATTGAGTTCGTCAAAAGGAGCTTCCAGAATCTCCCGAGCCCTTATTCCCATCTTGGCTCCAACGATTGAATATATCCCAAGGTGACGGTGAAACTCGTTGGTCAAAAGGCAGGCCTTCCACTCCTCAAGGCCATGTCTTTCAATGATTCTTTTCACATACGGCCTGACATCTTCTTTAAACATGGATGGATCAACAGGAAAGTTATTCAGAACCACTGCCGTCCGTCGGTTCAGGTGAAGGTCGGCAGAATAATCCAAAAGCTTCAAATACGCTTGCTCAACAAGATCGGTTTTGAAATCTGCAAGAACCATAACACGAGCGCTCTCTTCCTCTGGCGCGAGCTTGAACAAAGATGGGTAATTCAGATAGATTATCGTCATTTCATCCCACACGCGAAAATGATTATTATCCAAAAGACCTGATATCACCGGTGTATCGTGAAGAGTAGTTACGATATGCGCTGCACGCGTATGCATAGTCTTTATCCTGTCGTAGAAATTTTGATCAAACAATAATGATTTCTCTTGAGGAATATGGAGTGAGTGGATATTCAGGCCGGATTTGAAAACAAGATCGGCTGATTCGCGATCTCGTGTATAGTTCCAATCAGGATCCAGGGCGCCGGGAGGAGTTCCGTAGAATATGACTCTTGAGATCTTTTCTTTTACAGTTGGATCCAGGCGGATTGCATCAGCCAGATTTGTTAAAGGCCCAAGGCAAAGATAGATTACCTGTTCCGCTGATCCGTTGAGGGTTTTCAGAATTGCATCTGTCGCTGATGGAATTTTCGTTGTCTCGATAGTGATTGTGGATGACTCAGGCCAGTTCAGGTTTTCAGACCACGACCTCCAGGGAGGGGCGGGTTTTCCCAATGTCCTTCCAGCAACAATATCTGTATCCCTTTTTTCAAAATATTCCAGAAGTATCCTCAGGTTGCGATACCCGGTCTGCGGTGAGACAGCGCCGTCAGAGCAAACAATCAAAGGAACGTCAACCCAATCGGAATTTAAGACCATAGTAAGCGCCCGAATATCATCCAGAGCCATGTCTGTATCAATCAGGAGTGAAATTCTGTGCGTATGTGCTCCTGACTGAGAAGCAAAAAAAATGATCAGACCAAGCGCCAATATGGATACAAATCGCGTTTTCCTCATTTTATTTTATCCTCCTTTAAAGAACGGCAAATAAGGGAAATCATGGCTTTACAGCCGCCGCATATGGTTTTCCTTCTAAGAAACGCCCGATAAACAAAAGCCCCATGAACCTTTCCTCATCATTTGAAAGTTTTTCTCCCATATCAGCTACTGTCCCTCGTATAATACGCTGCCTGTCAGGGTGCCCTGCCCAGAAAACCACCGCGCACGGCATATCAGACGGAAACGTCTCCCCCAGTACGGCAAAAAGCTTCTTTGGATTCCGTAGCGCCATATACAGGATCATGGTGGGCTGATACTTTCCGAGATCTTTTAAAATTTCGGCATCTTTCGTGCCCTGATCCATTAAAAACATGGGCGCTGTCTGCATGACAAAGCGGGCGTCGTATGCGGGAATGGTACTCTTCCCAAGAGCAGCCATTGCCGCCGCATCACACCCCATTCCAGGAATAATGACCAGATCGGCAGAGTCAAACTCCTCAATATACCAGTGGCTCGGACCAAAAAGACAAGGATTGCCGAAGTCAAGGATGCCAACATTCTTCCCCTCTTTCAGAAGACGTTTGATCTGTTTGACTCTTTCATCTCGCAGCTGGATACGCTCAACTTTAAACATGGCTATTTCCTTGTCGGTTAGTTCCCTGTAGCCTTTTCCCTTGTAATCCCAAAAACCCTTCCACGGATCAAACAGGACAGGTTTGTCCCCTATGTATTCGGCAAAGAGCTTTATATGTTGTTCAGGAGCTACAACAACATCCATTTGTTTGATTGTATTTAAGGCCTGTAGGGTGGCTGTCTGAGGTCCGGCAGGACCGGTCCCGATAATATAAAAGTGACCACGGCCCCAGGCTGCAATGATCTGAAATGGAAAAACAAAACCAACAACAACCCCAACAATTATCGCAATAAAGAAAATTCGCTCTATTCTTTTCACTGACTTACCTCCTTATGGCTCGCTCATAAGCAAACAGGCAGAAAATTTTAATTCTCCACCGGCTATGGGAGATACAAAAAATCCTGCCTGTCCACAATGCTGTAATCGTGCAAACTCTTAATAGCTTAACTTAACAAGAATGCCGGCAGTAACTCCAGGCATTGGATAACCGGAACGTAGTTCATATTCCTGATCAGTGACATTATTCACATAGCCTTTTAGTGTAAAATCGTAATGCGCAAGCTTGAAGATATGTTGCGCGCCTATGTCAACGGTTATCACATCATCCAATATTCTATCTTTTTTGCTCTGACGTTTATCCAGATACCGTGAGTTAAGCGTTACTACGCCGCCCTCCCAGAGCTTGTAATTAAGCCCGAGACCTACCTTGTTTCTTGGTTGATTCTCCATAAAATAGTGAGTTCCATCAGTATCAAAAGGATGATCTTCAGCAGACCAGTTTTGCCATGTATAGGTAAGGTAGCCGCTCAGATCATGGGTAAAGCTTCTTGTCAGTTCCAGTTCAATACCGTAAAGTTGCGCATCAATGTTATATGCTTGAGCGCTTGGAACATCACTGATATAATTGTGTTGTTGATAATCAGTAATGTCAGTGTAATAAACAGCTCCTCTTAATTTTGTATCAAACCAAACTTTTTTTAATAAGCCCAGCTCGTATGTCCAGGATGTTTCAGTTGCCAATTCGGGGTTTGCCGCCATGTAGTATGCATCGGACGCAGCCTGCGCCCATCTCCAGAGATCTCAAATTCAAGGAGTACGCATTTCACGGCTTACAGTAGCATACAGAGTAAGATCCGGATCAACTTCATAGTCAAGCCGAGCCTTTGGACACCACTCGTTTTCTTTCCTGCGATATTCGAATTTTTTCTGTTCCGATTCACTTGCTCCCCATCCCGGGAATCCAGCTCTGTAAGCGTCGCTATGGAATTCATAGTAACGGGTACCCCAGGTAAGAGTCAGGGGTGAGGTTATGGACCAAACGTCCTGGAAAAATCCGGAGAAAATTTCGTAAAAGTCCTTGTTATCCTTATCCCCCTGAGTCCGGTATTCGCCTCCAATGGAAAAGGCATGATTTGTGATAAGTTCAAAATCCAAATATTCCAGGTTGTACCCCATGTTGTATTCTTCTTGATCAAACTCTTCTTTTTGAGTTCCGGTTGAGAGGTAAGACAATCTGTCCCTCACAGACTTATGTTTATAAACCTGAGCCCGGAGTTCTCCCAAACCAAGGGGCTGCTCAAAAAGAATATTATATTCATTGGTCGTCTTCTTCCAGTAAGAATCTCCGCCAAAATAAGACTTCCCTTCGTTATCGTGTGTAAACGTATCAACATTTTCTGCCAGGACAATCGGGTAATCCGGGTCATAATCATTCCTTGATGGATCATTTATAACCGCATATCCTGTTTTATTTTCCACGTGGTCCCACCCAAAACTCAAAATTCCATCTGTCGGAAGATAAAGAGAGATCCGGGCATTGAAATTACCTGTATCGTAATAATTGTTTCTCAGGTATCCGTCACCACTCCTGCGAGCGCCGGAAAAGGAGTAACCGATTGTATTGAACAGGCCTCCCAACAGGCTGGCACTGTAACTCTCTGCCCCGTATGAACCAAATCCGGTTGTTATTGATATATCCGGTTTAACCTCATCGGTTTTCTTTCCTTTTTTAGTGATGATATTAATAGCGCCACCCATAGAAAAAGGATAAAGAAGTGAATGGCTCCCGCGGACAACCTCAATTGTTTCGACATTATCAAGAGGCATAGTGGTCCAATCTACCTTATAGTATCCCTTTCTTCCCATAAGCCTCATTGGCTTGCCGTCCAGAAATATCTGAATGCGTGATTGATCCATTCCTCTGATATAGACGGTTTCTGATGGACTCGGTGTAATATTTGAGCTAAGCACACTCACACCAAGTATCTCGCTCAAGACATCCTGGATATTGTGTACGTTGCCGGCTTTCTGAAATTTCTCCACATTAATTACTGTAACATCAGGTGTTACGACCATAGACTCATCCTTGAGGGGATGATCTCTGACAATTACTTTGTCAAGTCTATAGACCTGATCTCCTCCATCTTTCCCTTCATCTACCTGTGCCGGACAATACTCCACAGCACAAAAGATAAAGACAAAGCTGATCATCATAACAAAAAAAATCTTTGTCATCTTCATTGATTCTCTCCTTCTTTTCTACGATTTTTTGTTTGTGAACTCTTTCCTGTTACTATTCTTCACCTCCTTTTTTATGATTTCCGTTCAAAGTATATCCCAAGATGGGTTTCTCAAAAGGTAACATCCAACTTAACAGTAAAGGTTCTCCCTGTGCGGAAATTACCCTCATCACCTTTGTCTGAGTCAAAGATGTTGTCTGCCTCAAAGGACAGCTTGGCCTTGTCGGAAAGGTTTTTGTAAATTTTTGCATCTACTACCGTATGCGCATCAATCTCGTCGGTGTTATCCGAGTTTGTGTATTGTTTGCCAATATAAGAAACGGTCGCGCTTGTGCCCAAACCGTATTTTTCCAGTTCGTATGAAGGCAAAATACTAAGAACGTGTTTGGGAGTATAGGTCAGTTCTTTGCCGGTTTCCTTATTTTCCGAATCAGTGTAGGTGTAGGACAAGGAGGCGGAGAATTCTTCAGCAAAATATGTCCTGCACATGAACTCAATGCCCTGTGTCCAGGCTTCTTCCACATTCCTATATTCTTTAAGCGGCAAGTTTGGGTCGATCTGGACGTTTACTGGATAATATTTGCCTGTATCTTCCCTGATAACCATATCGTCCACATCATTACGGAAATACCCCAGGTTGATCATAATGCTCTGGTCAAACAGCCATTGTTCTACGCTTGCGGAATAACCGACAGCCTTCTCCGGTTTTAAATCCGGATTTGACTTGCAGTAATAACCGCCATGCCTGTATGGAGTATCGTAATAGAGTTGACGAAGGGTGGGTGATTTGAATGCCTTGCCTGCTGAAGCCCGAAAAGTTGTATCTTTGAAAAGCTTGTACATGAGGCTTAATTTGGGATTTACTTCACTCCCGAACGTTGAATGGTCATCATAACGGAGACCTGCGACCAGGGTAAAATCCTCAAACAGAGTAATCTCATCCTGAACATACAAACTGGAGGTATCCACATCTTCTTTAACATTAACCATACTACCATCCGCGTTTTCTATAACGTAATCAATACCCTGTTCTTGAACTTCTCCACCCAGGGTAAGAGCATTCCAGTCGCCAAAATACCGAGTGTACTGAATTTCAAACTGATCATAACCTACATCACCATATTTATGGCCATACGTTTTATCAATATAGCCGTGGTTGAAATCCCAGGTGTATGTATATCCCTTGAAAGAAAAGAAATCGTCATCAGTCGGACGAAAATCAATTCCGGCTGAAATGCGGTAGCTGTCCTCCTGTCGATTATCAATCTTTTCATAGTCACTCAGTTCGCATTTCAGGTAAAGGTCAATGCTCTTGCTGAGTTCTCCATCCAATTTACCCATAAAAGAGTGGCGATCAGCTTTGACCGGTTCTTTTTCTATATCTTCCGCGCTATCATAGTTGTAATGTAGCAAATAGCCAAAACTGTCAGAGATCTTGTCACCATAAGAAACATAAGTTTTAGAGATGTTTCGGCTATGGCCATCATCAGAGGGTTTTGTTTCCCCCTCTTCTTTGACTTTGTACCAGCCATACGACACACCCGCGCTTCCTGTTGCCTTTTTCGGTATTTTTTTAGTGATAATATTAATAACACCGGCTACGGCATCACTTCCGTATAGTGCAGAGCTGGGGCCTTTGACCACTTCGATTCGTTCGATCATATCCACAGGAATCTGGTTAAGTCCGCTACCATATTCTCCCATGCCGCCACTTTGACCACATCCCATAGCTCTTTGCCCGTCAATGAGGATCAGGCCATAACCAGCATCAAAATCCAACCCTCGCATTTTAGCCCGCCATGTGTATGTTCCAAAGACATCATCATGCACGGATGTATCAATTCCAGGAATATTTTTCAAAATATCCATGGCGTTTTGCGCATTTGTTTTCTCAATATCCTCCCTGTTGATCAGCACAGTCTCAACTGGAACATCTTTTAAGGCATGAGGAGTTTTCGTGCCGGTTACCACGATATCTTTGAGACGCGTTGTTCCTTTTTTTTCAGCCTCATCATCCCCTGCAAACGCAACCGATGCAGCCAGAGATAGGACTATAACCGCAACAATTGTTGAAATCCCTTTTCCCATATACTCAAAAATGCCGGCAATCATTGATGATTGTTGATGTTTAGCGCTTGTTGTTTGCTTTATCATTGTTATCTCTGTTCCTTTCCTGGTTTAACCACATCTCCCTCTTCCCCAAAACATGGGGAAGAGGGTTGTAGTAAAAGTTTTATTTTACCTCAAAGGTCAAAGTGGCAGAATACGAATACTGATCGCATTCCTCAGGATCAGGATATGGCACCGTATGACCAGCCTTGATCAACCAGATACCTGATTTGAGCATCTTTATTTTGCCCATGCCCTCTTTATTCGTTTTTGTGGTATAAGCCCATGCGTTTTCTGTAGAAAATCCGACGTAGGTGGCATAGAGTTCTGTCTTAAGAGGTTCGTTGTTATACAGAACCTTTACAGGCATGTAGTCTCCTTCCCTCAGGCCGGCCGGATCTTCCAGGGGAACTATCTCAAGCGTATGGCCGACCGGTTTGGTGAGGTTCTTTCCCCCGCCTTCGTCTACATCAACCACCGCCTTTGCATACATCCCGCAGTAACTGCATTGAATAACATCCTTCAAACCTTTTTTGGATTGGAGGTTGTGCGCATTGGCAGTCTTGGTATAGAAACTTTGCTTTCTCATAACTACGGCCAGATAGGCACCAGCCTTTTTCAATGGTTTTTCCACGCTGAACTCAATCTCGTCGATGGGCTTTATCTTCAGTTCATTACCATCCGGGTCGAGCATATATATCTTCTCAAGACCTTTCTGTTTATACATGACATTGCCTACAGGACTGGCAAAGTTATGCCCCCATCCGATGGTAAACCTTACAGGCGTCTTTATTGGTGGTGTATAATCACCAGCATTGATCCATATAAAATGAGCGCTGACAGGCATAGAGAATACACCCAGCATCAAAGCAAAACCCAGAATAGATACTCCCAACGTTTTTCCAAAAATCTTCATTTTTTTCTCCTTATGATTAGTAAGTTAGACTGCCCGTTTAAGCTTAAGGAACGGGCACGAAAGACAGTTATAGAATAGCTTCACGTAAAAATTTCTATTTTGACAACTTGTGAAACAAAATAAAGCTGAGTCAAGGTTTGGAATGTTGAAGATGTCCCTCGGAGGATGGTTACTCTAAATTTGTTTGACGAAGGAATGCTCCGATGATATAAAAAAATAGAGGTGTCCCTCACCCCGAGGGGGCTTCACGGGGAAGGCAGCTCGCAAACCCTAGCCGGTGCCGCTGTCTTCCCTTACATTTTGGTCTTCTTATGTACCTCGACTTCCTTTTTTGTCGTTTCCGCGTTGATAACGCTATTCAGATAGAGGGCTTAACAAGCAGAACGATTGCAGCCCAAAATGAAACACAAAACAATATGCACTTGTTCTTCTTCATTTGGTTCCTCCAAAACTGAACCAAGAAAAGTCTTCATTATCCAAATCCTCCTTTGCTTTATTTATGGATTTGCTATCACATCAGCTCAAAAGCAATCGTAAGCTCCAATGGAATCTCACCTTTGAAAAGATGCCGGGGCGGTCTTGGAAACGGGGCCGCGGCATGAATGGCCTTGAGCGCTGCTTTGTCCAGGGACTTTTGTCTGGAACTCTTTATAATCTCAACATTCAGGATATCTCCCTGGGGAGTGATCACAAAGCGTACGGTTACGAATCCCTCTATCTGCCTGGCCTTGGCGGTTTCAGGATATTTCTTATGTCTTTCTATTTTGAGCCTAACCATCTCAAGGTAGGTAGCCTCGGGGTCGCCGGAATCTGTTAATTCTCCGGGGTTCCAGTTAGCAACATTAAGGCCTGGGGTGTCCGGAATATCCGGCATGCCTATTCCTTCTACAAGACTATCTGGCAGGTCTTTTTCAACAGGTTCTACTTTTATCGGCCTGAGAGGAGGAGAGCAGCGCTTAGTTATCTTGAATCTTTTTACGTCTTCCGGCTTTATCTCCTTTGGCCTGTGACGAGGTCTGGGAATAGATCTTGCGGACGGTTTGGATATGCTCTGCATGGTCAGCTCAATATAGCTCAATGCATTTGACCTGTATATCCCAGATACATGCATGAGTATAAAGATATGGATGACGAGAGAAACGCCCACCAAACCGCGCAAGAGCCGGTTGGGTTTTGTTTTAAACACGGATTTCATAGAGTTCACGGATATTAAAACTCCTTCTCCGTCGCCAGACAAAGCCTCGCTGCTCCCGCTGCCTTGGCCACGTCCATAACCTTCACGGCCTTGTTCAGGATTACTGCCCGGTCTGCTCTGATAACGACAAGCTTGTTCTGGTTTTGCCCGATCATTTTTTTAATCCCGTTAAAGAGTTCGGCAAGAGAAACTTCCTCGGTTCCGAGAAATGTTCTTCCTTGCTGATCCACAAAGACGGTAATTACTTTCTCGGTTTGAGGAGCTGCTGCCTTAGCCTGGGGAAGTTTGATCTTGATCCCTTCATCAACCATAAAATTGGTTGTAAGGAGAAAATAAATTAAAAGAAGAAACACGATATCAATCAGCGGTGTCAAAGGCATTTGCACTTGGTAGCTCGACTTTTTTTTGCGGTGAACCAACATGATAACATTCCTTACTTTATAAATTTCAGACGGTTAACTATTCGGTTTTGTGCCCTCTCCTTTTTCCCACGGCCTTGATAAAAGTGACGGTCCCGTCCTGGAGTTGGGCCTCATACTCATCTACCCGGGAAACAAGATAGCTGTGAGCTACCATGGCGGGAAGCGCTACTGACAGGCCCAGGGCTGTTGTCAGCATGGCCTCCCAGATGCCTCCGGCGAGAACAGCGGCATTTACCTTGCCACCCATTTGTTGAATCACCATGAATGCCTTAATCATGCCGACAACCGTTCCGAGCAGACCGAGCAACGGGGCGATATTCGCGATAGTAGCAAGCGTCTGGAGATATCGGGAAAGTTCCCTGACCTCTCCCCCTGTTGAGTTAATAATAACCGTCTCTAAAGTCTCGGGCTCTTGATCTACAACCTCAATAGCATCAGCAAGAACCCTGCCCATAGGCGATTCGTTTCCTCTTACCAGCTCAAGCGCTTTGGCAGATTTACCGTTTCTTACATGCAGGGCTATCTCTTTTACCAACCCATAACCGCGAATGCGCACCCGTGCAAAACAGATGACCCTTTCCACAAAAATAGCCACGGCCACCACCGAGCAAAGGATAATGGGGTATACTAAGATGCCTCCCTTTGCAAAAAAATCAAACACGTTATTACCTCCTGTTTTACCTTCTTATCTTCTTCACTTTCTCACCTTCCAATTTTCTTACCTTACCACCTGCTCCTGCTCACTTTCCCCCCGCTCACTTTCCACTTCCCAAATATCCGCTTCTCCATCAAAATTCAGATCCTTAGCACGCATCACCAGAGCCTCGGATTCATCGTACTCTTCCCACAAATCCGGTTTTCCGTCGGCATTTGTGTCTTCCTCGACTCTGGTGAGATTACCTTTTTCATAGTAGAACCAGGTGTCTATACAATTGTCGTGATTATTGTCTTTTTCCGCCCGGATCGCCTCTTCGGCATCATTGTAGAACCAGGTGATTGTAAAATTGCCGGCGCCTTCTTCGTCCTCTTCGCTTTTAATAAGTTTTCCTTCAACGTTATAGTGCTCTTTCAGGTCCGGCTTTCCATCACCATCTTCATCAATCTCCTTAACTCTTAAGACACCTTCTTTATAGCAGTAGCGCCCCTCTGGTTTTCCGTTAAGATCTGCATCCAGTTCCATGACCATGGACCACGGGGATTTGTTAAACCACTGTGTGATTTCAAATCGGCCGTCATTGTCTTTATCCCTGATGAGCTTCTGCTTTTTTCCATTTTTAAAGAAGATCTTTAAACCGATTGTTCCGTCTCCTTCGTCGTCCTTTTCTATTCTAAAAAGCTTGCCGTTTCGATAGTATTCCCAGGTATCAAGCTTTCCGTTCAAATTGGTGTCACTTTCCACCTTCTCCTTTTCTTCCCTGTCATTGAAATAGATCGTAACATCGGCCTTTCCATCTTTGTTGCAGTCCTGAGTTTGAACGAAAACCTTTCCCTGTTTGAAAAAAGTCATAGTCTCTTTGAATCCGTCCCCATCTGCATCATAGATTTCTTTTGCAGGCACACCGTTGCAATATGTTCTGATCCTGTCGATCCGGCCGGTATATTTTGTGTCTTCTTCAGTTTTTTCAACAAATCCTTTGGCATCAAAGTAAACAAAGACATCTTCTTTCTCATCAAAGTTTGTGTCCTTTTCCTGATAGTGCGGTTTTCCATTTTTAAACCATGTTATGATGTCAAACCGGTCGTCTGCATTGGCGTCTTTTTGCTGTTTAACCGGTTCATTGTTTTCGAATTGTGTTACAATTTCAAATTTGCCATCCTGATCCAGATCTTTTTTCTGTTCACACAATATACCTTCGCGATACGTCCGGACCACTTCCATGTTGCCGTCCCGGTCAAGATCATGCAGACTCTTTTTGGGAAGACCCTGGGTATCAAAAAAGGTCATCCTTTCAATTTGACCATCTCCGTCTTGATCCGTGCGCCTTTCAAGCGGTTTATCATCCCGATACGTCTGCCAGACATTGATCTTGCCGTCGCCGTTCGTATCCCTGGTACAACGGGAAAGCTTTCCCTGCTCAAAATAATAAATGCTGTCAAACTGACCGTCTGCTGAGGTGTCCTTTTGCATCTTCAACGGCCTTTCCTCAGAATCAAACTGAACAATCTGGTTGAGACGGCCAGTGTCTGTTGAAGCCCTTTCATGTCGAATCCTTTTTCCTGCCTCAAAATAGTCCCAGATGTCGATTTTTTGGTCATAATTCGTGTCTCTTTCAACCCGCTTGATCTGTTCATCCTCATAGTACTGAAATCGATCCATGATTTCGTCCGCATTGCTGTCAGACTCCAGCCTGACAAGCTTGCCCCGCTTGTCAAAAAAGGCAATCTGATCAATCTTGCCGTCCTCATCAGTGTCCCGCCTGACAATATCTTCCTTTGCCCATATCTGTCCGGGCAGGAACATTATGCAAAAAACAGGAATGATAAGCATGATAAGAAAAAGGATAAAATAGTGTGTAATCAAACGACTCGTAATTTGCATAATTTTGTAGACCTTATTCCTAAAAAAAGAACAAAAAAAAGCCACAAAGACACCAAAAAAGCTTTTTGCTTTTAAGGGCCTTCATGGCCTTGTTTTATTTGATACTACAGAATCTACCCGAAATATGATCTATAGATTTTCAGATAAATAATTTCACCCTGCCCTCTCCCATGAGGAGAATGGGGAATAAACTATATAAAATTATTTACCTAAAAAACTATAGATAGCAGCTATAAATCAGCTCTGGTTTTATTTCAGGTTTTTGTTGATTCTACTTTGTCGTATTTTTTCCTGGAACGGTCGATCCTTTAGGAATTCTTTCCTATTATTGGGGCCTTCGTGACCTCAGTATTAACTATTACCGCAACCGGATTTAATGACACTTCCAACTAAAAAAAAATAATAAGCCTCCCCTCAATAAAGTTTAATGGTTTTTTAGGCATCCTTCATTTGCCGGTTTAAAAAAACAATATTAACGGAAGAATGTGCAATGATTATCTTTTTTAGATAAGCACAAAAGGGTTTAAAAGTCAACTCAAATCACTACAAGAACAGACTTTATAACCATAAAAAGTCCTATCCCAATGATAATAGAGCAACTGAGAGCGGGGAGAACACGTAGAACATTGCTTCCGGAAAAACGCTCCAGAAACGGCCGCGCAGTCACTATGAAAATACCGATTGTTATCAGGACAAATGCCAGGCCAAAACTAAATGCGACCAGGATAAGAAGACCAAAAGTTATCCTGTTAATAGCAATCGCAAGCAAAAGCAGAATCAAGGCATCAGGACATGGGACCATCCCGCCTGAAAATCCAAGGGAAATCAGGGTCGCAAGACTGGTTTTTTTCTTCCCGGTTTCAACGCCCAATTCTCTTGTTTCATCGTTATGATGTGTATGAGCATGGTTTTGGTCGGGATGATGGTCATGGGAATGAGGGTGAGGATGGGAAGGTGTGTCATCATGGTGGTGGAAATGAGTTCGCTCACTGGTGTGGTGATGTGAATCATGAGAATGCTCATGAACGTGGTGATATGAATCATGGTTATGGTTATGAGGATGCTTATGCCTGTCAGTATCATGCCGGGCATGTTCATGCGAGTGATAGTATTTCTTGCCATCCGGTCCTGTATGAGCATGTTTGCCGCCATGAGTTTCAAAACCTGTGGGGGATTTTATTCTTTTCACCATCAGCCATGTTCCTATTCCTACAATAAGCAGCCCGGAAAAAAGCTGTAAAAACGGAAGCAATTGTTGAGGAAGAATGTATTTGCTTGCAAAGAGAGTGATTAATCCCAAAATTATCACAGAGAAGGTATGTGTAAAGGTCGTGACAATTCCTAATATAACGGCATCCGCAATCCTCCCCTGTGTTCCTATCAGATAGGCGGCCACAAGAGTCTTGCCATGCCCCGGTGTCAATGCGTGCAAGCCGCCGTATATCATTGCCATGATAATTGCAATCAGGATAATCTGGCCGCCGACCTTTTCGCTGAGTATAATCTTTTTAAGCTTTTCGATGCCCGAAACCGGTTCAAACGGCATCTGTCCTGGAAATGTTTTCTGTTCTTCACCTGCTAATGCCTTGCAAACAAGAACAGGCTTCTTATAACAGGTTCCTTTCTCGTCTGCTCCTGTATTGAAATCAATCTTTAATATCGGAGGATCATGGAGCACCCTTCCTTTGACAGGCAATACAGCGCCGGACAGATCCATATTGAGAACACGAACAGAATCCATGGTCTGTATGTAATAAAGGAAGTTCTCATCTTCGCTGCATGGAAATCCGTTCCTGACGATCAACTCATAAGGTCTTTTTATTCCATTTGGAATATCCGCCCTGTAATAAAATGTTCTTGTCTGGGCATTACTGCAAAACATGCTCATCAGTTCAAAATCAAGGGGGGTATTATTGAGGGTAATATTGAGGTGATTAAACAGGTCGGATGCCTTTTTGCGAAAAAACTTATCTTTTTCCTCTTCGGTTATATTGGAATCACGATCTGCATTCATAGTCAGTATTTCATGTGTATCTGCAAGCTCGGTCTGAATCAGCGTATAATCTATAGCTACAAACCCCGAACTCAAACGAACAAATATATGATGTCCCATTGATTCCGGTTGAACATCATGCGCGCACGATAAATCAGTTCCAAGGATTAGAAGTATAGTAATAAAACAACAAGACAGGATTGCTTTTCGAAATAATTGATTAACTGAAAATAATTTCACTGGCTGTCTCCTTCTTCTGAAGGTTTTCAAGTCACCATTTTTCTCACAAAAAAGCCACAAGAACAGCTCATTATAGATTTTTGATGACAAAAGCCTTCGTGGCTTGATTAAATTTACCTCTGTTTTTTCCAATTAAGGAAATCTTCTGATTTCCTGAATAATGAAAACTCGCCACAGTCAAACTTCTTTCCCGGCACGAAGCGTTATGAGATACTCGGATTGCAATGTCTCAATAATGGCAGAACGCAGGATTCGAGTGGTATAGGCTGTCAATGCCGTGCCAAGGGTTATGGCAGGCATCACGATATGGCGACTAGTCACCATACCCAAAAACAGGAATGATAAGCATAATAAGAAAGAGGATAAGATAGTGTGTAATCAAACGACTTGTAGGCGTGTTGGTAAATCTTGAATTGTGAATGAATTTAATCAAATTTTTCTTACAAAAGTGTGTCATAGAAAAAATCCATGTGCTCATTTCCTTAGGGTATATTATGTGCTTTTACTATAGAAATTATTTTTATTTGTCAATAGTCAATCCCCTTTCCTTAAGGAAATAAATAGAGTTTTTTCTTGTAAATTTAGCTTATTGTGATATAAATAAGAGTAAAGCAATTCAATAATAAGCAACTAAAAGTAAGGAAAAAAATGTCCGAAAAAAGTGAATAGTTAGTGGTTGGACGAAAACTCAAAACACCTGAAATTATAGTCAGTTGGATGCTATTCTCAAATCGAAGATTTTTAGCAGTTAGCTTTTAGCAATTAGCCTTTAGCTTAAAAAATCAAACAGATAACACATTCAGCTAAGAGCTAACAGCTAAGGGCTAAGGGAATCTGTTAGCCATGCCGGCTAACAGAGTTTTTGATTTTGAAGCGAAAAGAAGGCTAAAATGAAGGTGTCTTTGGTGAGGCTTTGGTGAAACTTAGGATCTGTTATCCGGTCAATATCCTTTTTCTTTTCAGCCGGCTTTTCAACCACTTCATTCTTCTCTTATCCGGCGTCAGTGTAGATTGAGCTTTTTTATACATTTCAACAGACAATCTTTTATACTCATTGTCCGGTAAATCGACACCGTCCAAGGATTCGTTGAGATGCAGGAGACCATAACATCGGGAACGTCTTTCGGGACGGTCTTTCGGGACGTACATTAGTTTATAAGTTACTGTTAAGCTTTTAACGAGTAATTGTGGCGTATAACCAATTGCTCTCCGCGTTTAACTGCTAAAGTGACTGCGGGTTGCGAAATCTTCAGCTTTTGCCCTAATTCGCTTTGACTCATTCCCAACTCACTCGTTGCCCAGAAACAGATCAAACTGCGAGCCGCAACCGTCTTTTTATATTTCCCGACAGCCAATACCTGCTCCTGAATCGTCCTATTCCGAAGTATTCCTGACCTTACGCGCTCCATATCGCCCTATGCAGTATTCCACAACCCTTTCCGAGATCATTGCCCGACGCATGCGCGCTGCCGGTATTTCAGCGCCAACATACGGTGCCCATGCTTTCAGGCATAGATTCGCTTCGCGCATGCTCGAACATGGCCATTCCCTTAAATCTATAGCCGACATGATCGGTCATCGCTGCATCCAGACCACCTTTATTTACACCAAAGTGGATTTTCAAGCGCTCAATCAAGTGGCCCTTGACTGGCCGGAGGAGGAACTATGACAACTTTTGCTTTTTGCAGCAATATGGCACAACGATTTGAAAGATTTGTCGCCCTTCGACGTTTGTCAGGCACTGACTATCAAAGCCAAAATAGGCTCCTTGTGTACTTTGACAACTTCCTGGCAAAGGAACATTTTAATGAGCCATGCTTGAACCGTGAGATCGTGCAGCGTTATTTGCACACCCTCTCACATCTGCATCCGCGCACACGATACAATCGGTTCTCGGTCATAAGCCAATTTTGTCGTTACTTATCCAGGTTTGAGCCATTTTGTTATACGCCTGAGCCCATTGTCTCGGCTAAATCGGAAACTTCGCGGATACCGTATATATTTACTAAAACGCAAATCCTGGATTTGCTTGCTGAAACGGCTAATTTACAGCCACAACACTCCCTCCGCCCTCATACCTATCGCACTCTCTTTGGCTTGCTTTACACCACAGGTCTACGAATCGGTGAAGCACTGGCCTTAAACATCAAAGATTTCTATCCCCAATCAACACGCCTGCATATACGCGAAGGTAAGTTGCATAAATCGCGCTGGGTGCCTTTATCATCATCAACATGTGCAACACTTGAAAACTATATCCATAAGCGCCAAAACCTCATGCCTTCTGCAGATAATGCCCCACTTTTTATCAGTCTGAGACATAGCCGTCTACACCGTAGCACCGTATATCAGGCATTCTGCGTTCTCCTCAAAAAATGCGGTATCCATAAAAGCAAAGGACATGGACCACGTATTCACGATTTACGGCACACTTTTGCCGTTCATCGCCTTCTTAACTGGTGCGCTATATCCATTTAAATCCGATTCGGGCCGGGATTGTAAAATGTTTAAAGTCGCTTGACAGGTATGCCTACACCGGTCACAGCATTATTATGTGAAAACGCAAAAATCCTTGGCAAGATACCGATTCGGTGTTGCAACTCTTTGGTAAAAGCCAATATGCGGCACGAAATCGGTGCCAAAAGCTTGAATTGTGAATTAAACTTTCCTTTGACACCATAGTTTACATCTTATCAAGCCACTGGGATTCTTCTCCACATTCCCATATCAGACGAAATAAGATGCCTCAATCTTTCTACCGCTGTAGGAATAGCGCTGTATGAAAGTCTTCGCTTTAAGGCACTTCAGATTTCGCCCTGCCCCCATAAACCTTTGAACCATGAACCCGTGAACGGTTACGCCGGATCATTACGAGCTTGGTTCTTGTCTTCTGAAAGCCTTTCTTGTATAATATAAATGTTTCCAGAAAAAAACATCAGCCCAAAAAGGAGACATATATGATGATGAAAAAGTTGAGTGACGGGTTAATAATTGGTGCTTTTTTTATGTGCCTCTCTGTTGTTGCAAGCTATGCTGAGGAGGCAAAAAAGCCTATTACGATAGCTATGTTTCCTTGTGCCGACGTGGTAATGAGCCTTAAGAAGTTCCACTCGTTGGTCACATATCTAAAACAAGAGACCGGATTTGACATAGAGTTTATAGTCAAAAAGGATCTCGCCGAATTTGAGAGAGCGATCAAAAACAAAGAAATAGAGTTCGTTTTCCTGGACCCCCATATCTATGTAAAGTCAGCCGACTTGTATGACAAAGATACCCTTATTAGCGCTCTAACCGACAAAGGATCAACCTCCCAGTCCGGCGTGGTCATTGCCAGGAAAGGCGAGGGTATAAACAAACTGGAGGACTTAAAAGGAAAGGCTGTAATGTTTGGGCCCAAGCTTTCGGCAGCAAGATGGGTGGCAGCAAAAGTGCTGTTTGAAGAAAGCGGCATAAACATCGATAAAAACCTGAAGGCTTATTCAAATGGAGAGTGTTGCGAAGATGTAGCCTTTAATATCTACCTTAAAGCAGTTGATGCCGGGGTGGTATGCGACCACTTTCTCAAGGAACATTCAAAAAGGCAGCAGGCACTTGGTATGGATGCTAAGCAGATTGTTGCCGTCTGCAGAACCATATCAGTTCCAATGAGGGTGTTTGCTGCCCGCCAAGAGGTAAGTGACGACATTGTTACCAAGGTGAATCAAGCATTAATCAGGCTCGACAAAAACAAGCCTGCACATGCAAAGATACTGCACCGTGCTGAGTTAGGCGGATTTCAGAGTTCAAAGGATAAAGATTATGACGGCATAAGGATGCTGATAGGCGTAAAAACAGCAGAGTAAGGGCAGGGTTGCGCATGAGAATATTCCGGCAATGGACAAGATTTAGATTAAGGGCTAAGCTGACATTGTTGATTGAAAGCCTGGTGATATTTATTGTACTGATTACGGGAATCATCTCAACGATGCGTGAAAAAGAAGCCTTGGAAAGCGAGCTTCACAAAAGGGGGCTTGCTTTAGCTGCCGACTTAGCCAGATTCACGGCCAGGCCATTAATAAGACCGGACCTGGCCACTCTCCGCCGGTTTGTTAACCACTCCATGGAACAAGACTACGTTCGTTATGTTATCATATTAGACCCTCACGGCAAGGTGGTTATGCACAGTGACCTGGCTGAAGTTGGTAAGGCCTATATGGATAGTTTGAGTATTGCTGCCGTGAACTCTAAGGTGCCGGGTTGTTCCTATGCATCTCTGTCAGAAAAAGAAGAATCGCTTTTTGATATATTTGCTCCGGTCCAGGTTTCAGACGTCAGATTAGGAACGGTTAGGTTAGGATACTCCTATCTGGCCGTTGAAAAGGAAATTGCAGAGGCTCGACAGCAGATTCTCATTATAGGCATAGTGACCACAATAACAGGAGGAGTAGTTGCCTATCTCCTGGCTAGTTTTATTTCTTCCCCGATTAGGCGAATAACCGATGCAACAGAGAAAGTGGCCAACGGCGATCTAAATACTCCGCTTACAATCAAAAGAAATGATGAGATAGGCACTTTAGCCACCTCTTTCAACAAAATGGCCCAGGACCTGGGAAGACACCGCAAGCATCTTGAGGAGTTGGTGGAAGGACGTACAGCCGAACTGGAAACCGCCAATGAACAACTCCGACGGAAAATCGCCGAGCACAAGAAGTCGGAGGAGGAATTAAAGCAATCACGCGAACGGTTACGTGACCTTGCCTCACATTTGCAATCCATAAGGGAGGAAGAGAGTAGTCGAATTGCACGAGAGATTCACGACGAGTTGGGACAGGCACTAACAGCCTTGAAAATGGACACACACTGGGTAGGTCAAAGATTATCCAGGGATCAACAACTCCTGCTTGAGAAGGCAAAATCAATGTCAAAACTCATTGATACAACCATTCATTCTGTACAAAGGATTTCTTCAGAATTGAGACCGGGGTTGCTTGACGACCTAGGTCTATCGGCGGCAATTGAGTGGCAGGCAAAGGAATTTCGAAGCAGGACAAACATTCAGTGTAAAATTATATCGGATCATGAAGATATTATTTTAGATAAAGATAGTTCTACAGCAATTTTCCGAATCTTTCAGGAGACGCTGACAAACATTGCCCGCCATGCAAATGCAACGAGAGTTGAAGTTACGCTTAAGAGAAAATCAGATGCCGTTGAGCTGACTGTTCATGATAATGGCAAAGGTATTTCAGAAAAGGAAATTTCAAATCCAGGTTCATTTGGCTTAATAGGAATGCGAGAACGAGTAAATTCGTTAGGAGGTTCTTTAACAATAAGGGGCATCCAAAATAAAGGCACTACCGTAAAAGTGTTTATTCCAACCAGCATATAAAGAAGAAACGATGATAAAAATACTAATTGCTGACGACCATGCTATTGTTCGTAAAGGACTCAAGCAAATTCTGTCTGAAACTTCCGATATGGTTGTAGCCGGCGAAGCCGCTGATGGCCGGCAATGCTTAGAGCTGGTACTGAAAAATAATCTTGACCTGGTTTTATTAGACATTGCCATGCCCGGCAGGGGGGAATGGATATTCTTAAAGAGTTAAAACATGAAAAACCCAAACTCCCGATTCTGATGTTAAGTATGTATCCGGAAGAACAATATGCGGTGAGGGCATTAAAGGCAGGAGCATCCGGCTACCTGACAAAAGAAAGCGCTCCTGAGGAGTTAATATCTGCAATACGAAAAGTATCGCGGGGTGGAAAATATGTCAGCTCTTCGCTTGCTGAAAAACTGGCTGTCTATCTGGAAACCGATGCCGAAAAACCTGTTCATGAAACACTTTCTGATCGTGAATATCAGGTAATGCTTATGATTGCCTCCGGCAAAACTGTAAAACAAATAGCGGAAGAACTATCGCTCAGTGTAAAAACAATCAGCACTTATCGGACACGCACACTTATAAAAATGGGAATGAAGAACAATGCCGAAATCACCTATTATGCCATAAAAAATGAATTGGTGGACTGAAACCCACAGCCTGGCCTCCAGCTTTAATATCTGTTTTAACCTTCATTTCACTTCACCTCCTTTCCTCTACTAAAGCTTTTTCCGTTTCTTTTCGGCCTTGCTACTTATCTCAGCTTCAAGACCCGGCCCAATCTCTCTTTTCGGAACTCCAATGAGTATAATCGAGCCCACGCTTTCGTCACATAGGTCTTTTTTCACTACTTTTCTGCCTTTCGCATGAAGCGGTGATGTCTTGGAGTGCCGGGTAATAGAAAAGTGCCATTATTCCGACACTCCGGTACTCCAGCACTCCAATTGGGGCGAAGCCCCTAAGTCCTATATTGACTTATAGTTAGATCATACTGACTAAAAATCAAAAGTAAATAAGACAGAGTCTCTTTCTTTTGCAGGATTTTAAGCCCTTTTAG
>JAJSZW010000008.1 GCA_030262895.1 Deltaproteobacteria bacterium
GCGCATGTTTTCGGCAAACATCGAGACGCGTTTTGGATAAACACCGCTTCTCGGATATATTTCCTCATCCAGAATTATTTGTGTAATGGGAACTGTGCGGGCTGTTTTTGCCATGAGGTCACTTTCTGCAATAATTAAGTTTAAATTGATGCAAAAGCGCAAGAACCAAGGTCAAAAAAGCAAAAGAAAAAACGCGCCGACCCTTGCTGTCACACATCAGTATGTGGTTAGAGCTTTGGATGGCTTTTATAATGAAATTGCCAATGGCTCTATCTCATATTGTGGGGGCTGAGAGAGAAAAACTCTCAGCCATACTTAGCTATTTTTTTACCTATTATTTTAATGGCTTGAACAGGGATTGAGGTATCAAGGCTTGAATTGTGAATAAGGGAAAGTTTAATTCACAATTCAATGACACCATAGTCCCATGGATTTTCATGGTGTTCAGTAAGATGCGGCACTGCTTTGCCAAATCCTTTTCATAACTGGGCTGATGCATGTTGAAGGCTTGCCGGCTTTATTGCCTTCAGTGTGTTATACTCTTTACTTTTTGTCTTATATAGATCCCAACGTAATTGCAGATTTATCCAGAAATCCTCTGACATGCCGAAAAACTTGGCGAGTCGCAAGGCAGTGCTTGGAGTTATCCCCCTTTTTTTGTTTACAATTTCATTAACGCGCTGATAGGGAACATGAATGGAATAAGCCAGTTCTCTCTGTGTAATACCCATAGGGATCAAGAATTCCTCAAGAAGCATCTCGCCTGGATGGGTTGGCTCTCTATGGCTTGGTATTCTAATCATTTTCTTTCCTCTTTATTCTAGGTTCATCGCGGATTGGTGTGAAAAACTAAGTTTGGGACTTCTATCTGATAGGATTGCAATTCATTTATTAACGTTTAACCTGTTTAATATATTGGCAAAGCTAAAAAACAGTCTAATACTATGAAAAAACAGTTTATGTTGCAATCACACTAATCCACGATGAGCCATGTTTTATTGACAATAATATGTTCTGTATACTGCAATATTAACATAATTAAATTTCATTGGCATGAAAACCATATGCAACAAAAAGGGAATAAGGTCAAACGCTTTTAGGGACTCATGCAAGGAGGCCGTAGTGGGTTCAGTGACGCCTGAACTGTCCTGGAATGCCTTTCCCAGGCTCTTTGCTATACACGATAAAAAGACTAACAATTTGCAATAATGCAATTAGTTATGTATCATTTTGGTAACTTCTCAAAAAGTTCGGCTAAAGAAATTTTGGAGTTCGAAAATTTGAATAACTTTGACCTTATAAACACTCCTTTGTCAGGAATAAATCTTATTGAAGCAAGTGCCGGCACGGGAAAGACGTACGCGATTACCGGGCTGTTTTTAAGGCTGATTCTTGAAAAGGGGCTGCTGGTTGATCAGATACTGGTTGTAACCTTTACAAAGGCTGCGACCGCTGAACTGAAGGAGAAAATTCGCAATATATTGCTTCAGGCAAAAGAAGCATTTCTAACCGGCTCAGGTAACGACAGCTTTATTGATCATATTGTAAAAAAGGCTGATGATCCGGCTTTCTGCATTCAGTTGATTGAAAATGCTCTTGTAGATTTTGATAAAGCATCGATTTTTACCATACACGGATTTTGCCAGAGAATACTCCAGGAGAATGCTTTTGAAACAGGAAGTTTGTTCGATACAGAGCTTTTATCCGATCAGTTAAAATTGAACCAGGAGGTCGCAGATGATTTCTGGAGAAGACATTTTTATGATCTTCCCCTGGAATTTATAGCCTATTCTATTAAGAAGCTGTCGGGTCCCGAGTATTTTTTAAACTTACTTGAAAAGATAAAATCCCCTGAAATAAAAATAATTCCTGATTTAAAAAAACCTTCCTTAAAAAGCTTTGGCGCTTACAGAGATTGTCTTAAAAGTCTTAAAGATTCGTGGCCTGTTTCAAAAAAAGAGGTTGAAGAGCTGCTAAAAGACCCTTCGCTTAAGGGCAATGTTTACAAAACCCTGAAACCTGATGAACAAAATCCAAATTATACTAAGAGAGATTTGAAAATTATTTCAATGTCAGGGGATATGGATCGTTTTGCTGACCCTGAGGGTATTGGATTTCCTTTATTTAAAGGATTTGAAAATTTTACAGCATCGAAACTCAAAAATTCAGTTAAAAAGAATCAAACTCCTCCTGATCACAAATTCTTTGATATATGCGACGAGCTCTATTCAAAAGCCGCTTTACTTGAAACTGAGATGGAAAAGCACCTTGTTTTCTTAAAAGTCGAGTTCTTCAGGTTTGCAAAATCTGAGCTTTCTGAAAGAAAAAGAGTTGAGAACATACAATTTTTTGATGATCTTCTCATAACGGTTAAATAGGCTCTTGAAAGTAAAGGAGGAAAAGAACTCGAGAAAGCCATAAGGAAAAGATATAAAGCAGCGCTTGTTGATGAATTCCAGGATACAGATCCGGTTCAGTATGAAATATTCAAAAGGATCTTTTCTCCACATGACAGCATGCTTTTTATGATTGGTGATCCCAAACAGGCAATATACAGCTTTAGAGGCGCTGATATTTTTTCATACATGAAGGCTGCCGGCAGTGCTGAATTTAAATATACGCTGACTGAGAACTGGCGGTCGGAAGCCCGTCTTATAAAAGCGATAAACACCATTTTTTCCAGTGTAAATGAACCTTTTATATTTGATGAAATTCCTTTTGAAAAGGCAAAGCCGGCAAAGTCCGACATAACCGATGAGCAAAGCACTTCCACTCCATTAATATTGTGGTATGTGGGCTCTGATAACAAGAAACCCATAGACAGAAATGATGCTGTGCTCATGATTGCCGAGGCTGTCACAGGCGAGATTGTGCGGCTTTTATCATCCGATTATGGCTGTGAACAAGATTGTTTTAGAGAAGGCGATATTGCCGTGCTTGTACGAACAAATGAACAGGCACGGATAATAAAAGAAAGTCTTTCTGCAAGAAGGATACATTCTGTTCTTTATAGTAGTGAGAGCATTTTTGAGTCACAGGAAGCCCTGGAAATAGAAAGAATTCTCTCATCTATTTCACAGCCGGGAAATGACAGATTGCTTAGAGCCGCTCTGGTCACGGATATTATGGGTGTTCACGCTGAAGAACTCGATCAGGAAAATATTGATATTTTATGGTGGGAGAAACAGATCGGCAAGTTTAATGAATACTATCAGCGATGGGATAGATTTGGGTTTATCAGGATGTTTCGCTTGTTTATGGTAAAGGAAAAGGTCAGAATCCGCCTTCTCTCATTTGTGGATGGGCAGAGACGGCTTACAAATGTTCTGCATTTGGCGGAAATACTTCATGGGGAAGCTGCTGAGAAAGAACCAGGGATGACTGGTCTTTTAAAATGGCTTTCCGAACAGATAAGTTCTGCTTCAAACAGGGTGGAAGAATATCAGCTTCGCCTTGAAAGCGATGAAGATGCTGTAAAGATTGTGACTATTCATAAATGCAAAGGACTTGAATACCGAATTGTTTTTTGTCCTTTTGTGTGGGGTGGATCCCTGCCGGCAAAGGGCAAGGAGTTTATCTTTCATGATAAAGATAAAAACAGAACGCCGACATTCGATCTTGACTATGATAGAGATGGCTCTAATATCATCCTTGCTCAAAATGAACTTCTGGCGGAGAATTTAAGGCTGCTTTATGTTGCTTTAACAAGAGCGAAAACCAGATGCTATCTTGCATGGGGCAATATAAAAAATGCCGGCACATCTGCTCTGGCTTATCTTTTTCATTACAAGAACTTTGACGAAAAATTTGATTATCAAGATGATATTGTCGGGTCTTTGAAAGAAAAATTTATGTCCAAAACAGATCATGAAATTTTAAGTGATTTAAAGGAACTTGTAAGCAAGTCAGATGGAAGCATCGAGCTTAATCTCATGCCTTTTAATAATGATAATATAGAGCATCAATTAATAAAGAAGGAAGAAGAACTTATATGCCGGAAATTTTCAGGAAAGATAGATACAGCATTTGGGATTTCAAGTTTTTCATCGCTTACATCCGGCAAATTTGCGCCTGAAGAACTTCCTGACCGTGATTCAGCCGGTGTAGATATTGGTACTCATGCCGGGCAGTTTATTCAGCAAGAACTGTCTGGGGGGGAAGATATATTTTCTTTTCCTAAAGGGGCAAGGTCCGGCATATTTTTCCATGATATTTTTGAACATCTTGATTTTGCATCAAAAGATTCCGGGCATCAAAAAAAACTGGTAAAAGACAAATTAAAAGAATACAGCTTTGAACAGTCATGGCTGGAGACTGTCTGCAATATGATAAAAAATGTTCTTTCAGTGTCTCTTGAAAGTAAAGGTAAAGAAGTTATTCTCTCTTCTGTTAAATGCGATAAAAGAATAAATGAAATGGAATTTTATTTTCCTTTAAATTATATTACTCCACAAAAACTGAAAAAAGTTTTCAGCGATAATGCCGGTATTGACATATCCTCCGGCTTTTCAAGGCAGATAGAAAAACTTTATTTTTCGCCTTCAGAAGGCTTCATGAAAGGGTATATTGATACGATATTCCAGCATAATGGCAGATTTTATATTGTTGACTGGAAGTCAAATTTTCTGGGTACAAGTATTAAAGACTATGCACGGAATTTATTAAGAGAAACTATAAAGTCTAATTATTATAATTTGCAGTATTATATATATACTCTTGCTCTTCATCAGTACTTGAGATGGCGGATGCCGAATTACAGATATGAAAATGATTTCGGCGGTGTATTTTATGTGTTTATAAGAGGGGTGGACAGCAATTTAGGGCCGGAATTTGGGATATTTAATGATGTGCCGGAAAGCAGATTTATTGAGAAGCTCGGCAGGGTGCTTATACCTGATTTCTAAATATTATTTTTTTGACAGGATAACAGGATAGACATGATATAAATCCAGTTAATCAAAACCATTTATCACAACCTGGAGAAGGTAATATGGAATATAAAGAAGTGACGGAGACAATTATCGGCTGTGCTTATCGTGTTTATAATAAAATGGGATTTGGTTTTCTTGAAAGTGTATATGAAAAATGCTTACTCATAGAACTACATAAATCAGGTCTGGATACAGAATCACAAAAACCTATTACAGTTTACTATGAGGATGAAATCGTAGGAGAATTCGTAGCTGATATTATAGTTAATGATGCTATCATTATAGAACTGAAATCAGTTAAGCGAATTATTAAAGCTCATGAAGTCCAATTGGTTAACTATCTTGTTGCTACTGGAAAACCTGTGGGCCTGATTCTTAATTTTGGAGAAAGAAAAGTTGAGATTAAACGTAAGGTCAAGGATCTAAACTAAGAGATCAACAGGATGAAAAAAAATTATCATGTCAATCTTGTTTATCCTGTCAAAAAAAATAGCTGAACTGTTACTCATGAACAAAGATAACTTGGTAAGATTACATCAAGCCGGCATACTAACCGATATAGACGTCCATTTCGCGGGGTTTATGGCGAATCTTGCGGACGGCAAATATCAGGAAGTATTTCTTGGAGCGGCTCTTGTAAGCAATGTTACAGGTAAGGGGGATGTGTGTCTTGACCTTGTCTCATTTGCAGGGAAAACGCTGCTTGAAAAAGATGACGGAAGGGATGCTGTTATATGTCCGGGGGTTTCTGTTTGGGTGGACAATTTGATGTCAACCGGGATTGTCGGAAGACCGGAAGATCTTTGCCCTCTTATACTTGATGAGGAAAACAGGCTTTATCTTTATCGTTACTGGGAATATGAAAAAAAACTTTCTGATTCTATAAAGGAACGTACCAGAGAAGATATTAGCGGCTTAAATTTATCGCTTATAAAAGACAGCATAAAGAGGCTTTTTCCTGAAACAATAGATAGCGATATTAACTGGCAAAAGGTTGGCGCCATAACTTCGGCTTTTAAGAAGTTCTGCGTTATTTCCGGCGGGCCGGGAACAGGCAAAACTACAACTGTTGCAAAGATCCTGGCGCTTTTATTAGAGCAGGCAGGTAAAGAAGAAAACCTTAGAATTTTTCTTGCTGCTCCAACAGGAAAAGCTGCGGCAAGGTTAAGTGAATCAATCAGAAGCATTAAAGAAAAGCTTGATTGCAAAAATTCTATCAAAGCAGCCATACCAGAGGAAACTTTTACAATTCACAGAATGCTGAAAACTATTATTGGGTCTCCTTTTTTTCGTCATAATTCTGAAAATCCCCTTTCTGCCGATATTGTTGTAGTAGATGAAGCCTCGATGGTTGACCTGCCTTTAATGTCAAAACTCATACAGGCAGTCCCGGTTGATGCAAGGCTCATACTAATAGGAGACAGCGATCAACTGGCATCGGTGGATCCCGGTTCAGTACTTGGCGACATTTGCGGCAGCCGCTATGTTCGAGGATTTACAGCAGATTTTATTAATAAAGTTGAAGAATTAACAGATGAAAAATTTACGGATTCTATCAAAGCATATAAAGACATAAAGGTTTTACATGACTGCATTGTTCTTTTGAAAAAAAATTATAGATTTGCTGCCGGCAGCGGAATCGGCGGATTAAGCCAAGCCGTTAAGCTCGGAGACATTAATAAATCTTTATTTCTGCTGAAAAATGAGAATGACAGAAGTATAATATTTGAAGAAATACTGTCGGCTGATAATTTCAAACGAATTCTTACGGATAAAGTTGTTGAGTTCTATTCAGAATATCTCAAAACTGATGATCCTGGCATTGCGCTTGAACTTTTTAATCGATTTAAAATACTGTGCGCTGTAAAAATAGGGCAATTCGGGGTCTATGCCGTAAATGCAATTATCGAACAGATATTGAGCCGTGAAAATCTAATACAGACTGAAAATTTATGGTATAGAGGCAGGCCGGTTCTCATAACCAGCAACGACTATAAACTCGGCCTTTTTAACGGGGATATCGGCATAACCATGCCAATTCCAAACTCTGCCGGCAATGATATGCATGTGTTTTTCCCTGGGACTTCCGGAGAATTGAGACAATTTTTGCCTTACAGATTGCCCCAGCATGAAACGGTTTATGCGATGACTGTTCACAAGAGCCAGGGGTCTGAGTTTGAAAACATTTATCTTATTTTGCCGGATAAAGATTATTCCGTACTTTCAAGAGAACTTATTTATACAGCTATTACAAGGGCCGGTCAGAGTGTAACAATATTGGGTAAAGAAGAGGTCTTAAGAACTTCAATATCCAGGGTAATTGAGCGCAAGTCCGGTCTTCATGATTCTCTTTGGGGATGTAACGCACGATTTTGAGTTAAAAAAGAAAGCAATCTCAAAAGCAGGAGGAATCTGTAAAATTGGATACAACAGAAATGCTAAACAAGATGTGCCATCTTGAGTTGACCGTTGTGGACATTAAGGCTCTATGTAAAAGCCGGGGTTTTACTTCGAAAGAGGCCAATTCCCGAAATCTTCTTGAAGGCTTTTTCTTGACTGAAACAGGGGTGGCCAACGCTCTCGGCAGCCTGACAAGGGATGAGGTTATTCTGCTTCATCTGATGAAATTGACCCCTGTAACCGTGGATGCGGCATTTTTTGATCGCATCTATGGCACTGAAAATAGTCGCAAATGGCGTTTTGGAACCTTTAATCAAAAATATAAGGATATCTTCAAGCAGGTAAAAACATCTCTTATTCGCAAGGGAGTAATTCTCTTTGCCGAAAAGCATGAAACCTGGGAAAAGAACACAAAGCTGGAAAGACTGCGATTCAGATTCCCGGAAGAATTTCATCCATTTCTTCCTCTTCCCTTTGGTCCGGCCATGAGCATTTCAGGCCCTGGTAATTTCAACCAGACCGTTATCAAAGACAAATTGATGGAAATATTAAATTGCCATGCATCTGCATCCGAAGCAAATGAAGCAAAGTACAGCCTGAGCATTAAGGATGGGGAATTGCGTATGGGCGGCAAGGAGTTTCGGGCCGGATACCTCGTGGAATGGCAAAGAGCTATTTGGGATTTGGCCTTAAAAGAGAAAAGCCATAAAAAAGCCGGGCAAGATTCTGCATCTCCTATCGCAGCCGTAGCCTATGCCCTTTCTCTGCTTATGCCCGGAGAATGGATACAGCCTGATGCACTCTCATCGCTTTTGAAGATTTTTTGCTATGGCATAGACAAGCCCGATCCCGAAAAGGTTTGCCATGCCGGCTGGAAGCAAGGGTGTTTGGCCAGACAAACGATTGCCGGAAAGACATATTACGCTCTGCCGGAAGATCATACTAATGTTGGAGCCCAAATGGATCCCTGCCGGTTCTTGAAAAAAAACAATGACGGCGCCGTAATAGTGGATCTTTCAACCATTCCTTATACAAGTCTGGAATTTCTGGCCCGAATATCGAATTTTCGCGTGGCCGGCTCGCAATTGACAGCATTCCCCAACTCTGTCAAATTAGGCAGAATTGTTATGGATATTGACCTGGTCCCTCTGACTTCATGGCTCAGGAAGAATGCATCTGCATTTGCCGGCGCTATCTCTATGATAGAGCAGCGGTGGGGAAAGCTGGTTGTGCATCAAAACCTTTTGGTGGCCAGGGTAAAAGACCTTAGTCTTAAGGTAGCAATCCAGAAGGCATTTGCAGATTCCGGCAAGGTTGTTTTTTTGCCGAACAATTTTATTGCCTTTCCAAACGATCTGACAAAAAAAATGGAAGCGCTGGTAAACAAATCCGGATATGTTGTCAAAGCCATAGAGGCAAAATGAGTGAAATGAATTTGAAACAGATTGACGTTAATGGGCTGAAGGTATTTGCAAACCACTGTGACCTGCGAAAAGACCTGCATCTTTTTATGGATTATGTCGGGAACCGGGATGTCAAGCGTTCAACCAGAGGAAACAGTCTGCCCAAAATGGATGCAAGAAGGCTTGCCGGGCTGATAAGCGATCCTTTAGCCCCGGAAGAAGTGGAAGAATATGGATACAACATATGGCTCAATTATATTGACAATACAGCTTTGAAGCTCGGATTTGTCTCTTATGATACTGAAGGGAAGTATTTGGGGTATACCAGTTCAGAGCCATCCTATCCTGACAATTATATTGAAATAGCTGAGCGTAAATACAATAGTTTTCTGGATATGACCCTTCAAGACCAGGAGAACCTGTTACTCAAGAGCCTGATTGACAAATATACAGACTGTAGTAATGAATTTTTTCAGACCGGAGTTATGGGAACTCTTGATACCTTTAGCTCCAGTGGCTGTGCTACCGGTGTGCTCCCATCTTTAAACTTTGCCGGGACAAGAAATTTCCTGTTAAAGATCATGAAGCGTTGTCAAAGCGGGGTCTGGTATAGTACTGCATCTTTTATCCGGTATCTCAAGGCCGAACATCCATTTTTCCTTATCCCTGAGAAACCACGTTACAAGTATAAGTCAGACCGGCTTAACGGCCGTTATGGTAATTTTAATGAAAGAAAAGATGGCCAGTATCATAATATCAAGATCACAGCCGAAGATTCCAATGCCTTTGAAAGGGTTGAAGGACGATATGTGGAACGTTTTTTGGAAGGCATTCCCCTTGCGCTGGGTTATGTGGATTTGGGCTATGGAAAATCCGAATACAAAGAACGGAAGCCGTCCTTAAACGCTCTCAAGGCATTCAAAGTGAATGAATGTTTCTTCCGTTTCATGGAGGGGAATATTCCTGAGCCAAGGGTTACGATTCAACCAAATTTTGAGATTCATGTGGAATCAGAATTTTATTCGGCCGGGATCCTGGCCAGACTGAATCCTCTCACAGATACCATTTCCGAAAATACGGTTACCATCCTGAAACTGAATAAAAGGAAGGTAACTGCCCTGTTGGCAAATGATGAGTCATTGGATGTGGTTACCATACTCCGGAATCTCTCTGAGTCAAATGTTCCGCAAAATGTTCTGACCGAACTCGAAGAATGGGTTGGCCACTCAGAGGTTTTTACTCTGTATCACGGGTTTGGGTTGTTGGAGGGAAACCCGAACTTTGATATGTTAAAAAATTTTACTGTAAAAAACATTAGTCCTGCGCTCAGAATCGTTAAAGATCCGAAGAATCTTTTTGGCAGACTGGAAGAAGCAAAACTGGTTCCAATGCTTGTAAAACATTCTGACAAGGCATTCAGATCGCTTTCGGACGGCGTCAAGTCCAGGTTTCCCAAAAAGTCGGATATACTTGCCAGGCGCAAGAAGAAAAAAACCGTCACATTAAAGCGCAAAACTGTCATTACGCTTTATTTTCCTGATAAGATGGTGTTCGAGAAATGCAGTAAGGCTTTGATTCAAAAAAGATGCGATATTGAAATGAACCGGGAAAATAAATCTATCAGCTATTCAGGAGAGGAGCAGAAAGAGATAAACTCAGTATTAAAAACCCTTAAAAAAGAATATGTCATCAATATGAAGGATATTGACTGGTGAGCGATCCTGGACCACTCATTGTTCAGAGCGACCACACCATTATGGTTGAAGTAGCCCATCCCCAGTATGCCCAATGCCGCGATTTTTTGAACAGCTTTGCGGAATTGGTCAAGTCTCCGGAGTTTATTCATACTTACAGAGTTACGCCTCTGTCTCTGTGGAACAGCGCTGCCCTTGAAACAGGCATGGATGAGATCATGAGCAGGTTGCTCGGCTATTCCCGTTATGAAATACCTTCCAATGTGCTTTTTGATATCAGGGAATGGTATGAGACTTACGGCAGCCTGGTACTTGAAAAGGTGTCTGAAGATAGTTTGCGATTGAGAATCAGCGATTCCATAATTCTTAACCGAATCCAACAGGATAACGATCTGGAACGATTCTGGTTAAGAACAACAGTGGACGGGTTTTTGATTGCGGCAGGCGAACGGGGAAATCTGAAGCATGCCCTTGTAAAAATAGGTTATCCGGTCAAGGATACTTGCGGATACGTGCCAGGCGCTCCGGTTGACTTAAGTTTACGCAATATCGATTCCGATGGTCACGCCTTTGACCTCCGTGACTATCAAAAAGAGGCGGTTGACGCCTTTTATCAGGCCGGCAGCACATCCGGCGGGAGCGGTATCATTGTCCTTGCATGTGGTTCCGGAAAAACCATTATCGGGTTGGGGGTTATGAACAAAGTAGGCAGCCAGTCCCTCATCATTACAACCAACAACGTATCCGTACATCAATGGCGGGAGGAGTTACTTTCCAGGACGACCCTGGTCGATGAGGAAATCGGCGAATTCACCGGCCTTATAAAAAAGATAAAGCCGGTAACTATTACTACCTACCAGATGTTGACCTATCGTCGCACAAAAGAGGATCCGCTCCTTAATCTGGATATTTTTACAGAACATGACTGGGGTTTGATCATTTACGACGAGGTTCACCTCCTTCCTGCTCCTGTATTCAGGGCAACAACTTCCATTCAGGCCAGACGACGGCTGGGACTCACAGCAACCCTTGTGCGGGAAGACGGCAAGGAAGACGATGTATTTGCCCTGATCGGACCAAAGCGATATGATGTGCCATGGAAGACACTGGAAAGCAAAGGCTTTATTGCAGAGGCAATCTGCTTAGAGTACAGACTTTTACTACCTCCAAAGGAAGAACTTGAGTATGCCCATGCCCCAAAGAGGCAACGCTTTCGTATTGCCGCTGAGAATTCCAAAAAACTTGCGCTGGTTGAAGAACTGATCTGTAATCACTCAGATGACAGTATCCTTGTCATAGGCCAGTATATTTCGCAGGTGGAAAAGATCGCCAAAAAACTGAACTTGCCGATTATCACAGGCAAGACCAAACATGAGGAACGTAAAAAGTTGTATGCGGATTTCAGGAAAGGGCGGATCAAAGTCCTGGTTGTCTCAAAGGTAGCCAACTTTGCCGTGGATCTTCCTGATGCCAACGTGATGATTCAGGTCTCCGGCGCCTTTGGATCACGCCAGGAAGAGGCACAGCGATTAGGTCGCATCCTTCGACCCAAAAAACGAGCTTCTTGTTTCTACACCCTTGTCTCAAAAGGCACCGACGAACAGAATTTTGCCATTAAGCGCCAGCTCTTTCTCGTTGAACAGGGCTATAAGTATCAGATCCGCTATTATGAGTAGAGCATGTTCCCCTGAAGAGGTATGCAGCCTGGCAAGATCGGAAGTAATTTGAGGTTATCCTTCTAAGATGCCGTTGTTGACACCGGACTGAAACCATCTAAGCACTCCATTCCCCAGTGTCGCTTTATCGTGTAGGCTGCCTCTTTGATTGGTTCCAGGCGGCTATGATGTGGTCAAAGGAATTTGACACCAATGCGCCATTAATTATCTTGCTATTTGCAGGGCATCTTGCGTTTCGCGGGGCAATTGAACGGGGACGAAATAGGACTCCGGATAGAGATAATCTTCACCTGACTCGTCAATGACTCTCATATATCCTTCTTTTGAAGCCTCATCATCAGGTAAGACTTGATATATCTTGCGCCTTTCTAAATCCTCACAATCCCTATTCTCTACGCAAAGCATAAATATTGATTTTTTGATATTTTGTGCCATAGTTTTAATCCAATAATCGTTTAATTTTTATTTTCTTTCTGCCAATGCCATGAGCCTCATACCAATGCAATTCAGCCTTACGGATACTACCGCTCTGAAGGCGAACCTTAGCGAATCCTTTAATTTTACGCCAATGACCAAGGCCATACTGCCTTCGAAGCCGCATGATATCTCGGATTTTTCCACCGACAGCTATCGTTTCGATATTCTCAATTTTATTTATTATCTCAAAATGCATGTCAATGCAATCGTTTGATAGTATAATTTTATTAGGCCAATATGGAGCAGACTGCCGAATAGATGTCTTATATTATGGCTACTCTACACGATGATTGTGCAGTTAGCTCATCCAAGAGAAGTTCAAGTCCTTCATGAGAGTAGATTTTATAAGGGACTTGAGAGTTTCCCTAAATCTGTAGATATTCTTCTATGTGCTTGTATTTGTTATGATATCTATGATATTGGATGAACTAACTGCACAATCAGACTCTACACATATAAAATTATTATAACTTCCCTGAAAACATTGTATCAAGATAGAATTTTGTAATTTCATCCATATTTTCAAATTGGTGATCTTTTTGTTCATTTTTTGATGCTATTTCGTTTCTGATGCCGGAAGCTATTGTTTTGCCTAGTTCCACGCCGAACTGGTCAAATGGATTTGTGCCCCATATAAAAGCTTCAAAAACGGTTTTTGCCTCATAAAACGACAAAAGACGGCCAACACTTTCAGGTGAAAGATCTTTTATAAGTATGGTGGAAGAGGGCCTGTTGCCCGGAAAGTATTTTGCTTTATTCTTATCTTCTTTTCCCAAGGCGAGAGATGTAGCCTGTGAGATCAAATTTGCCCATAATTCCTGATGATTTGTAACGTGTTTTGATTTGTAATTACACTGATTATACTGAGGTTTGATCACTCCTATAAACTCAATGGGAAAGGGACGTCCCTGATGCGCCAGTTGGAAAAAAGAATGCTGGGCATTTGTGCCGGGCTCACCAAAAATAATAGGCCCGGCTGGTTCATCCAGGGGATGTCCTTCCTGTGTTACTGATTTGCCATTACTTTCCATGCTGAGCTGCTGAATATGGGGCGCCAGCTTTTGCAGCGGGGATGCATAGGGAATTATTGCCTGAGTTTGATATCCCAGAAAATTATTGTTCCATATTGAAATAAGAGCAGCAATTAGAGGGATATTCTTTTCGCATGGAGAATCCTTTGCGTGAATATCCATCTCTTCCGCGCCTTTTAAAAATTGCTCAAACTTATCATAACCTAAGTACAGACTGAGTGGTACACCGCCAACCGCAGAAGTCACACTGTATCTACCTCCTATAAAATCGAACATGTGAAATGAAGATAAAACAGGATTTTTTGGATCATCTCCAGGGCTTCCTTTGCTGGTAACGGTTGCAAGGTGTTTAGAAGGATCAAGTCCTTTTTCTTTCATAAATGAAACAGCGAGATTTGCATTGGCAATAGTTTCGGCGGTTGTATAGCTTTTTGAAACAACTATCCACAAGGTAGATTCAGGCTCTATTCCGGATACTATATTTCCAAAATTGTGGATATCTACATTCGACAAAAAATGTATTTCAATATCTTTATCCGCATAAGCTTCCAAAGCACGAGAAACAAACTCTGTTCCCAGATAAGACCCCCCGATTCCTATTACAACAACATGTTTAAAAGGTTTTCCTGTTGATCCGGTTATTTTTCCATTATGAACTTTTGAAGCAAACTCCCTGATATTCTCTCTTGTTTTGATTATCTCGGGCATTACATCCTTTTCATCTATAAAAATAGAATTGCCTGAGAAATTTCTTGAAGCAGTGTGAAGAGCGGCTCTGTTTTCAGAAATATTTATCTTTTCACCATTCATCATTGAAATAAACTGTTCTTTTAGTTTTCTTGCTTCTGCCAGTTCAAAAAGCAGAGACATGGCTTTTTCATCTACTCTTTGACGGGAAAAATCATAGAAGATATGCTTGTGTTTTAATGAGAATTTTTCGAGCCGGTCATTCTCTTTGATGAGATATTTTAAGTGCTTCTCGGGGCGGCTAAAGTTTTCAGCATGTTGCTTCAGACTCTTCCATGTGGGAATGCTGTTTAGATTTTGAGGTGTCTGACTTGATGAAAATTTCATAATGTCTTTAAATGTCTCTTAACGGCATGATGCTGATAATGATTATCAAATGCTTTTTGTGCAAGACCTTACTCCAGATAAAATTGTTTGTATTTTATCCAGGGCACGGCAATCATCAACACATTTAGGGAAATTCTTTCTTTTGTCACATTCTTTACATGGGCTTTTTATTAAATAACCTACTTCAAAATCGAATTTGTATATGTAAACAGTTTTATTAGCCATGTGTATCTAATTTCCAAATCTTAATCCCTGAGCATGTTTCGGCCAGAGGTAAAGTTGCAATGTTATAATTTATGTTTATCATAACATTTTAACTATAAAAAGGTAAAGGCATAAATAAAACGCAGCTAAATAGAAATGATAAATATTTCAGACAGGATTACAGGCTTGACTTGATTTTAAAAAAAAGAGTTAAAGCATATCCTGTATATCATAAATTTGTATCCTGAAAATGGCTTTTCATTTCAAACCCGTTTCAAATCTATAAACAGCCAAATGAGTATTGAATGTATAATAGCAAAGATTACAAATCTTGGTACCGAACTTTTAAATCCAAAAAATAATTTTGATGAAGCGCTTTTCTAAAACCTGATTGAATCGGTATGTAATTATATGTTTTTACAGGATTTGGGTCCCGCGTTCCGCGGGATTGATTAACAGGAAATAAAAAATCTTGTTTATCCTGTAATCCTGTCTAAAAATATGATCCGTTTGGGAGAGAAGAGTATAAGCAATCAAAACAATTAGGGAGATAAAAAAAATGGATATAATAAAAGCGTATTCTTTTCGTTCATTTGTAATAATAATGTTTTTTATGGCTTTTATGTGCCTGCTGGTCGATTCGACCTTTTATGTTATATTAACAAATGCTGAAGTGGTTTTATCCGGGCATAAAAATTTAATTGATCTGGTTGTAATGATGGAGGAAAAATTTAGATTATATTATGTGCCGATGTCGGCAGGGGTATTCGGTCTTATTGGTATCCTGCTCTGGGTTTGCATGAGGTTTTTATTTGTAAATTTGTTAAAAACATCTGATAAAGCAACCGTAGATAAAAAAGATGATACAAAAGTTAAAGGTTCTTTGGACAACAAGAAAGAAAAGAAAAATAATGACAGGCGATTGTTTTTACATTTGCTTTCTGTGTTTCAACGAGAAGGACGTCTAATGGATTTTTTCTCTGAAGATCTTAATCATTATGAAGATTCACAGATAGGCGCTGCTGTTCGAAGTATTCACGAAAGCTGTAAGAAAGTTGTTGATAAAGCCATATCACCGGAAAGTGTAATTGACGAAAAAGAAGGCGATGAGATAACAATTCAGCAGGATTTTAATCCATCTGCTATAAAGTTGACAGGCAATGTAACGGGTGAGCCGCCTTTTAAAGGTATCGTTCGCCACAGAGGCTGGAAGGCTAAGAGATTAGAAATGCCAACTCTGTCGGGCAGTCAGGAGCCTGGTATAATTGCTCCAGCAGAAGTCGAAATAGTATAATCGATCCCCTTTTGCAACATCCTCAAAATGCTCGCTATTCCTCAGAACTGCTCTCAATTTTACTGGTGCTTTGGATGGAGTCTTTTGAAGATCCTTGCGGGTAAATTTTTGGGCTCGCAGTGCAAGTTCCTTTTCGACAATTGGGAGATCTGTCCACGAGGTGGGATACTGTTGCAATCTTTTCAGTAGTGCCGTCTGCATGTGAGGCACCAGAAACTTTTGCCATTTTAAAACAATCATGGGGTCCTTCAGCCAGGCGCTTATCCTTTTGGCGCGCTGCACGGTCAGCGGGTGGCGATCATCTTTGAGGACTTGCCTTAGCGTCTCTGAAATCAAGGGGTTTTGGGCGAAATTTTCAGCATTGTCAGATAACTTTTCTGTCTGCTTGAGCATGATCATCAGTACAGTGGCGAATTCATCCGCTGTGGCTTTTCGGGCTGCGGCCGGGTGATTCCATTGAGCAAGCAGGATACGGCCCAACTCGTGGAATATGGAAAAACCTAACGCATCCTGGGCCTTTTGCCTGTCACGGATATGATTGTCTATTTGCTGCACATATCCGGCACAAAGGATAATGCCCAATCTGTCGGCGAATGCTTTTGACGTATCACAGCGTTCAACACCAATAGGGAACGAATCGAAAATAAAGATCTGATGAAGCTGTCGTTCGAATACGCGCAGGATTGAGTTAGCAGCGCTTATCTGGTCCATTTCACCACGAGCTGCCGCCGCTGTTACTGTTATCGCTCGTTTCCGTCGCCCGGTACGATTGTCGAGAATGACATAGTAGTGACCGCTTTCGGGAATTGATACCGAAAATGACAATTTTTTTTCTACCCGTCCCAGAAACAGAGGGCGGCTGGTATTCGGAAAGCTCTGATAATCATTAGAGTCCACCAGCACCACCATGATTTCACCATCACTTTTAATTTCCAAAGCCACGACCGCATCTTTCGGGAGATTCTTTAACCGGATCGCCTTCCAGCTTCCTGAGAGTACATCGGTATTGACTATAATGGGACCCTTTATTGCTTCAGCAGTGGAGCAGAACAAGATTAAAAGGAGTGCGAATAATATCTTTTGGGCTACTTTCAGAACTCGGGAACTATGTGAAAATAACCTAATACTAAATTCATCTGAAAGACCGGTCTGACTTGCAGAAAATTTAGTGTCATATTTAATACCACATTTAATGTCAGGGATTTTAGAATCTGTTTTATAGAATAAAAATTGTCTGGCAGAATCTCTGTCAATATATAATTTTTGTTGACTTTCTGTCATTATGAAGCCTTTCTCGACATTTTGCTTAAAGCGTTTTCAACGATCGAAAGCTCCCCGTTCCTAATCAATTTTATAAATACAAAACAGTGCTGACGTCAAACTATTTTTTTGATATTAAGCACGGTAGACCCTGAAGATAAACAGACTGATTATGTAAAAAATTGCACAATGTGAAATGTTTTATCCATAAATTAGGAACTATTTTTCATAATTATCTATATGGTCAATAGACCATAATTGCTAACTATCTGAATTGATTAGTAGTGGCTGGGTGGTAAAATTGGGCATGATTTTTGCGTGAATTTAATTTTTAATTCAGCAATTCAGAATTCAGAAAAGGAGCCTTTTTACAGTTACAGTTTTTGAGCTTTTGACAAAGCCAAACCTATTGTAAAATAGGGACGGAAAGCTACGGGTCCGATTTTTTATGATGCGGAAAGCCGGGTTGCCATGAAATAAGGCATCCCGGCTTTTTTTGTATTGATAGAACAGATACTTAAACTTTAACCAGTTAAAATGTTCGTAAAAAGTTATTTTCGGTTACTGTGCTGCAAAGTGGAATAGCGCAGCTTTTTATGAATCAGTTTATATTACGACTATCAAAGGATTATGCTCTCCAAAGGAGCAAAAAACCTCAACCATTTTTCAGTAAACAGGGAGGTTCGCCATGGGTTTTGTAAGAAGTTTCCGCCGGCAAATGAGCCGTCAAATGAAACAAAGGGAGATAGCCGCAAAAAAGCGTAGCCGCAAGGTGCTTTTTGAGTCCCTCGAACCGCGGCTGCTCTTGTCTGCTGATTTGGATCCAGTTGCTGCGATACTGTCCAATGCCATTGACCAACTGGATGGTGACCTCGACACCTTCTTTGATTCTGCAGGATCGGATTATAGTCTCAATATACCTCTACCCCTTGTCAACATGGTTGAGGGGGCAGGGTTTGATGACGCCTATAAAAAGGCACCTACCATAAATGAACTTCTCTCGTTGACCGTAGACTACACCCATGACGGCGACACTCTTGACTGGGATGAAGGAACCTTTGCTTCATACGATAGTGATGTCGACGGCAAGGTAGAATTCACCGAGTTTTTTCAGGAATTTTTTATTGACAAAATTACAGATAAACTATCTACCATTGCCGCAGGCCCAGCGTATGACCCAAACGATTTTGCAAATTGGTTGGATACCAATCTGGATTTTACCCTTGATACAACCGGCATTTTCTCGTCTGATATAGGCTATGAGTCTGTCTCTCTTGATGTAAACGCCACTTACAGTAATACAAATCAGGTTGGGTATGACCTTGATTTTACTTTCACAGCCATTAAAGAACTGCCTATAGATTTAGGCAGGGCAGCGGATGATGACGGGCTCAGTTTTCCTGATGGGGTGACTGTCACGACTACAGTCTTGTTTGACATGGATTTTGGTGTACTGACTTCCGGTGAAAATGCATCTCTTAGTGACGATGTCTATTTAGAAGTCAAGGATCTCAAGGCAAGTGTACTTGCCGATACTGATCTCTTAATCAAATTCAACCTTGGTTTCCTTGGTCTTGAAACATATCACAAGACCGGCGATCCATCAAATATCACACTTGATGCTGAAGTTGAGGCTGACTTTGTTGATCCGACAGCCCCTACAGACTTAGGATTTACCGCATCGCAGTATGGTGTCTCATTTGCTGGCGGCACTATGTCTGCCACTAATGCGCCATCGGAATACGACCTTGCCGATGATGCCGAGTTTATTCTGCGTATCGGCGACAGTGATGCCAGGACTGTCAAGGTTACGGACAGTCTGACAGATAGCAATGTTAACCTTAATGCCCTTCTTGTTGACGTAAATGCCGCTCTTGGCACCGCCGGTCTCGGAGATGTTGTCGATGCAGACGGTAATGGCGGTACAATTAGGCTTTCTGTGGTCAGTCAGAATTTTGATGACCTGGGTTTTGGCAGTGGAGAAATTACCTGGGATGGCTCAGCCCATACAGCTGCGAGTGTTCCTTCCTATGACACTGCCATTGACTTTGTTCTATCAGTAGATCATGCGACTCCGCAGCTTATATCTATAACAGCGACAACTGCAGCTCAGGGCATAACTGAGATAGTCAATAAGCTCAATACAGCCTTGAGCACAACAGGAGTCACCGCAAATTCTGTCGATATTGGTAGCAATGTTTTTAGGATTGAACTTGATCCAGGTTCTCACCATATGCAGGTTAGCAATGACCTCACCTTTGATTCAAAAATCTCTTACTCTGATCTTACTGGGATTTCAACTGCTGATCTACTCAACTTTTCAGTTAACAAAGAAGATGCAGGGATTACCCTGCATACCAAAATAATTGCCGGCATTAATGGTTTAAGTGCCACGAATCTTGAAATCAATGCCGACTTTACAGGTGATGCCTTTGGCCAGTCACTTGACGGCAGTGCGCCCGACACCAAAGACCAGCAGAGGATCTATCTTGATCCTGTTACAGATATCACGTTTACCAACTTCAACAACCTGCTCAACTTTAAAGATTTTTCAGCATCAACAGTTATAGGCCAGATCCAGCAGCTTGCCACCTGGCTTGGTGGGGTAGGTGACAGTGAACTGTTTTCCGTTATTGATATTCCTTTTTCTGCAGGCGACCTGAGTGACGTGCTTGATTTTGTCGACCTGATTGCCGACACACTTCTCTTTGATGACGGTGATGACGGAATTGGCGGTGCAGTAAGTGATACAGATAAACTCCTGGAACTTGTCGATGGGGCCCTTGTTCCTGTTTTTGCCAATGCCCAGGAGCTTGCCGCTAAGCTGGGAGCCAGCGGATTGAATCTGTTGGAGACCTCAATTGACGGCACACCCCTTCATTACGATTCAGGCACCGATATTTTGACCTACGATATTAATATCAGTCACGATCTGATAGATGTCGAGGTGCCGATTGATTTTAATTTTGACCTGTCTCCATTGCTTAGTGTCAGCAGCAGTTCCAAGGTCGTTCTTGACGCCACTGCCGGTCTGCAGATTACCCTCGGTCTTGATCTTTCTGATGCAACAGGCGGAGTTTTAGCTGAGACCACCACGCTCGAATCTCTCGGAATCGATATGGCTGGAGTTGAGTCAGAGGTCGCTATAACAACGATAAATCCTCCGAGAATTATTTATGGCCGTCTTACCAATGATGCTACTTTTGATATAACTGTCGGGGCAAATACCTACCGGGTAACTGTTGACACCGATGATACTGATACCAACCTGACCGTTGACGACCTCGTGTCTGATATTGATCTTGCCTTGCAACACGTACAGAAAAAGGTGGGCGATGAATTTACCGGTGATCACAATCTGAAAAGCCTGCACAGTTTTGCAATAGGAAAAGACACCAGTAATCTGAACAGGCTCAAACTCTCCTCCACATCGACTGACTTTACGGTCACTGCAGATACCGGTGACCCTGCCATTAATGAACTGGGCTTTAAAGCAACCCATGAAGCAGAAGGAAGCGGTACGTATTCTGTCACGACCACCAAGGATGCACCGCGCAATGTCGGCCAGCTTACCGACAATGCAGTAATGACAGTGACGATTGGCAGTGTTGACTACACAGTAACCCTTGAAGCTGGTGAAACAGATGCCAACCGCACCATCATAGATCTTATTAAGGATGTTGACACCGCGCTCAGTGAATCTTCCCTGCTTTCTGGCGCGGTAATAGGTGCCACCCTTACCGGGACTGCGAATTTCAACATCAGCATTAACGGTGCTGCAGCCGTTTCCGTCAGCGTCTCATCCGGTTCCACGAACGGATCGGCCTATGTTGAGTTTGACGGGGCATCTGGAACCGTAATTGATGTTACAGAGGATACCATTAGCCTATCCTCTCATACATATATCACCGGAGATAAAGTTGAATACATAGATGGCGGCGGGACCAGCATTGACGGTTTAACCTCTGGTTCAGCGTACTACGTCATTTCTGTTGACAGCAATACCATAAAGCTAGCCGAATCGGCTGATGATGCCAATGCCAACATTGCCATAGATCTCCTGGTCTTGGGTGTTGGAGCCACTCACCGCTTGACTGATGCTGCCAATGCAGAATTTAAAGATCTTATCAATGATATAAACCGTGCCTTCATCGGCACATCCCTTGAGGGACTTGTACGTGCAGAGGCGTATGAATGGAATTCAAATGATCATATCAGGCTGAAGGCCATTGATGATTCCGTTGTTACACTCCAGTTGTCAGTTACTGCATCAGATCCGGCTGATACAGAGTTGAAACTCCCCATCGGCATAACTCTCTGCGCAAATTTGCAGGACAAAATTGAGGTCCTGTCCCAGGGTGACAGTCTTGTCCTGAAAGCATATGCAGAGAAATTTACCTTTGATGGCGCTGACAAGGTTGATGTTGATAACGATACAATTACCATCGGCAGCCATGATTTTGTCACCGGCCGTGAAGTCACCTACAGCGCAGGCATCGGAACCCTTATTGGCGGGCTGGCTGAAGGGGCTGCCTATTATGTGATTATTGACAGCAGCACGTCAATCAAGCTGGCCACATCCGAAGCAAATGCCTTAGCCGGGACAGCTATAGATATTACCGCAGCTGGGTCAGGTTCTGCTCATCTGATCACGGTTCCTGGAATTTCAGCATTTACAGTCGCCGGGTCAGAAACAGGGTATACCGAGTTGGGCTTTGGATCTTCTCAAGAAGCAAACACCGATGATTTGAGAATTTACCTGAGTGATAGCGCCGTAAATGGTGGGCTGGGTTATTATGACGTCAGCCTGGATGGCGCAACCGAGATAAGCCATATTATCACTAAGATTCATGCGGCAACCGCGGGAGTTCTTGTAGAAATTAACCCGGACAACAATACCGGGCTGCGGCTGACCGACAGCACCTTTATTTCTCCAGGTTCAGCAAGCGACCCGCTGTTCCAGGTTGGACCGGTCAACGCTTCACCGGCGGCAATCATGCTTGGCATTCTTGCCATAGACCCAATTGGCGATGACAATGTTGATGGCGTTATTGATGCCGAGGATGGCGACGGCATGATTACAGGTGCGCCGTTAACCGGCATAGACCTCATGGATCGCTTTTTCATTGACAATGTTGATCTCTGGGCTGATTTCAGCCTCAGCGCAAAGCAACCTTTTACCGGGCTGGCAATCGATGGCAGCGATGACCATAAGATTATCCATTCTGATTTTGACCTTGAACATGTTGGGCAATATGTCGATATTACCGGCGGCACCAATTTTACCACCGGACGCTATAAAATTGTAAGTGTTGACGCAACCACCAATACCGCCACCTTGGATGGTGATGTCGGTGACACAGGTGCCACAGGCGGTACAGCAGAAATTAAAGCCCAGGCCACGGCTGCTTTTGGCTTCGTTGGTGTCACCCTGATAGGCGACGGCAGCCTTTCCGGGAAAGTCACAACTGGCCTGAAAGGCACCAGCCCATTGACCCTCAGCGAGCTCATTGACGGGCTGGGTGATATTACTTCAATTGTGGATAACCCTACCATCACCAATGATTCCGGCACACTGACCCTTGATATTGAACTCGAACCGGACTTTTCAGGTATTTTTTTGGGGGGAACTCCGCAAATTGTTATCAATATAGCAAGCATTGGCGACCCGTTTACTATCACGGAATATTCCAGTCCTACATGGGTCTCTGATAACAGTTTCAGTGTTGTTGCTACAGCCACAGACCTGACCGGTGTCTTCACCAAAGGGTCTGTAATCGATGTTGAGCTGGGCTCTCCGGTTGTTCCAGCCGAGATCCTCAGCAGCAGCTATGACGGGGTTAATACAACAACAGTCACCCTGGTCAGTGATGTGCTTTCCGGCGGTACTCTTGCCAAGGTTTTCACGCCTGTTCCTCCTGCCATTACTGTTTCAGAGCTTGATCTTGGTGATCTTCCCAGCTTCGATGATCTCAGTTTTGATTCTATCCTGGAAGCCTTGAAACAGCTTGCATCTTTCCTTAGCAGTATTCAAGGGTTTGAGTTGTTTGACCAGGATATCCCGCTGATAAACAAAAGTGTTAATGATCTTATGGGACTGGCCGACACCTTCACTCAAGCCCTTAGCGATATCGAAAATGACCCGGCTGCAACACTTCAGGTTCTTGAGGATAAAATAGAGAATGCCTTTGGTCTTCCTGCCGACGGCAGTGGACCCTTTGGTATCAATCTGAGTCTTGACACTAATATCCTGAAATTTGAGCTTGATCTTGGCGTCGATTTCAACGAATCCATTGGCCTGGAAATCCCAGATTTCTTAAATCTAGGTGATCTAGGTATCCCTGGTTTGAGCGGCTTTGCTGGGCTGACTGGTTCCGCGGATCTGAATGCTTCCGGCTCACTCACGGCATCTTTTGATTTTGGCATTGACCTGAGTACGCTGACAACGGACCCGTTGGAGACGGATATCTATATATATGATACAACAGGTGTTGCCGCCACCCTCTCAGCCAGTGGCGAAAATTTGAGCTTCAAGGCCGGTATCGGTTCCCTGGGTCTGACCATCCAAAACCACACCGAGCATGACAGTGAGATAGCAATCAGCGGTGGTTTCTCAGCAGGAATTGATGCAGTTGCTAATACTGGTGACAAGGCATTGATAGGAGATATAGATTTTGATGGCGTTAATTTTGACACCACAATTACCGGTACAATCGACGGGACTCTGCCCACTTTCTTCCCAATTGACTCAAAATACATAGGCAATATCACTGTCAGCGGTAATCTTGAAGACATTCCGGATATCCAGTTCATCACTGATACCATCACGACGCCGCTTGCGGACCACATTGTGATTGATGCAGGCGAAGTAATCGAAGGAATCAAGAACTTTGATTTTGCCAACCAGTTCGATTTGTTCGACAATATCCTTTTGGCTGTTGATGGTATCGACATGTTCTTTGAAGGTGTCCAGTATGTACTGGATACCGATGTGTTCGGCGATCTCGATGTGCCTCTCCTGGGGGATGCCTTTACCTATGGAGTCGACTTTGTTGAAGATTTTCGCAAGGATTTTATCGGTCCTTTCCGCGATCTCATAGAAAAGGTGGAGAATGCCGCTGACGATTTTGCCGATGCCGACAAGAATCTTATCTCTCAATTTTTGAACGATACTCTGGGCAGCCTACTGCAGGCCACCGAGTATGACTCCTCTGACGCACCAGCAGTTGATGAGTTCCAGGGTTACTATGGGCCTGATGCCAACAAGAAAATAGCCCTGACAACCAATCTTGACGATTATCTGGATGGCGGAAGTACAGAACTTAAGGATACCTATATCCAGTGGAACTTCGCTATAGGCGATACATACACCTTTGGTACTGATTTTGGTTTCGATATTGGATTGCCTGGTCTGGGCCTTAAAGCCGATGGTGATGTCAGTGTTGAAATAGGCTGGGATATCGACTTCGGATTTGGAATCAGTTTTCAGGACGGTTTCTATGTTGACATTTCAGACGGTAATGAATTGACTGCGTACGTTGATGTTGACCTGGGAGATTCAACTCTTGCAGGTACCTTGGGATTCCTCCAACTTAGCGCAACAGTTGACCCCGTGACAGATCTGGGTCTCGCCTTTGAGATCGATATTATAGAAAAAGGGGCCAGCGGTGATGATGCCAAGAAACTGCAGTTCTCCGAGCTTGGCAAGGTAGGATTTGAAACGGGAATTGCCGCAGCAGCAGATATTGATCTCGACCTGGCTTTGGAGTTCAGCAGTACAATTGTAGGTTCTAATGCCTCCGGCTTTCCGAAGCTGGGTGCTGATTTTATCCTGGATTGGGGTATTGGTAGTTATAATTCCGGTGATCCCGAAGCAAGTACCTTTGAACCCTTAAGCGGTATAGGAGATGCTATGTCTGATGGTCTCCACCTTGTTGAGTTTCAGGATATCACTCTTGATTTGGGCTCATATGTCAGTGATGTTCTCGGCCCCATTGTCGGCAGCGTGCAGGAATACACCGAGCCCATCCAGCCGCTCATTGATTTTATCACCACTCCGTTCCCTGTCCTCAGTGACTTTGGTCTTAATATTACCCCCCTTGATCTGGCGGCAATGTACGGAAGTTTTGATCCTGGCCTTATTTATGCTATTGCCGATATCATTACCCTGGTCAATTCTATTCCTGATCCGGATACTGTTGGAGCCCTGCAGCTTAATTTTGGTGACATGACACTTTTCGATAGCGCCCTTGATCCAGACTTATTTGCAGAAATTGACCTCACTGATCCAAATCTGAACCTCAGAGATTCTTTGGATGTTATCGTCGCTAATGCCGAGGATCTGCTCTCTGAGGTCTTTGGCGACAACTGGTTTACTGATACTCTGGGCTCCCTTGCCGGTGAAGCCGCTGATATCATGGGAGATTTGACTGAAGAAGCAAGTGATGTGAATCCATGGGCCTTCCCGATATTAGAAGACCCGATGCAGGCCTTTGGCCTCCTGATGGGCAGACCGGCCGTCCTGGTTACTTACGATATGGCTCCGCTCGAATTTGAATTCGAATATAGTCAATTCTTCCCGATCTATGGGCCTCTCGGCGTTTCAATTAATATTGAATTCGGGGCGGTAATAGATTTCGCCTTTGGTTACGACACCTTGGGTATCCAGGAATTTGTTGACAGTGATTTTCGCAACCCGCTTCTGCTGTTTGACGGTTTTTATGTCAGTGATACCGATCTGCCCACCGGTGATTTTGGTACCGATGTGCCAGAACTGGTTCTGACCGGCGGTTTATGGGCTGCCGCTGAGCTCAACCTCGGTGTGGCCCGCGCCGGTGTCGGTGGCGGTGTCTTTATCGAGATTGATTTTGATCTTTTTGATCCTGACCGGGATGGCCGGGTACGTATAAAAGAAATTATCGGAAATATCGTTAATGAATGGGAATATGGCAACCCCGCCTTGGCGCCGTTGGCCATTTTCGACGTCCATGGCGAGATTACCGCAGAACTTTTTGCCTTCCTGAAAATTGATCTCTTTATCCTTGAAATAGATAAGCGGTGGCAGATTACTCCGCCGATTACCCTTCTTGAGTTTGATATCCCCTTCACCCGGCCGCCTGTTTTGGCAACCGAACTTGAGGGCGGAGACCTGCAGATCAATGCCGGTGACTTTGCCGACCAGCGCCTGAACGGCAACCTGGATGATTTTGGTGAGCATTTTGTTGTAGAACAGGGTTCTTCTGGTAGTGAAGTGATAGTAAGAGCCCCGGGTCTCTGGGAAGACGGGCAGACGTATTCCATGGATCCTACCGGAACTATCATATTCAAGGGTGGTGAAGGTGACGATACTTTTGATGCTACAGGTATCACAGGCAATTTCCTGTTTGAAATTGAGGGAGGCTCAGGCAACGATACTATAATTCTCAGCGCTTCACCAGGTGCGCCGGGAGCTGCAGTCATCAAGGGCAGTGAAGGTGATGATACCATTTATGGCGGCAGCGGTGATGATATTATCTATGGTTTGAAAGGGAATGACACCATATACGGTGGCGGCGGCAATGATATTATCTTTGCTGATGACGGCCGGATAGGCAGCGAATCCATAACCGCCTTCTTTAATCCTCTGGACGACGGCGACGACAAAATATACGGTGGCGGCGGCAATGATATCATATTCGGCAGCGGCGGTACGGATACAATCTATGGCGATGATGATGTCTCTGTATCCGGTGATCCTGATAATGATCTTATCATTGGCGATGGCGGTAAATTAACATTTGCCAACGACTCTGTTGATAAGATTGTGGCTAATGTTATTGAAGTCACAGGTACCCAGCGTGACCGGCTTGACCCGCAGGGCGGCAATGACATCCTGATCGGCAGTGCCGGGGCGGATATAATTTATGGCGGCACCGGCAACGATATCATCGACGGCGGTGCTGGTATCGACACGCTCTATGGTGAAGAAGGATTTGATACGATTTACGGCGGTAGCGATGTTGATACGATCTACGGCGGCGCAGGTGGTGATACGATCTGTGGTGAACGTGATACGGTAGCAGTTGCAGGCAAATATGACAGTCAGGACTCCGGCAGCGCAGCCGGAGACTTTATCTACGGCGAAGATGGCCGTGACATTATCTTCGGTGATACCGGCCTGAACAACGGGTCAGCAGACTACGGCGACGACAAGATTTATGGCGGTGCTGGAGCAGATATTATTGATGGTGATGCTGGTGATGATACGATTTATGGTGAAGGAGATCCCGATACCATTTACGGTGGTACAGGCCAGGATACCATTGATGGCGGTGCCGGCGGTGACATTATTTACGGTGATCGCGGCCCGGAAGACCTTGCTGACACAGGGAGTCCAACTTCTGCATGGAACCCGAATGTTTACGGTACCAACACCGCAAGTGATTATATTTTTGGTGAAACGTACTCCAATGACACTCCCGGTACTGAGAGTGCTGATGATCTGATCTTCGTAAGAAGCGGCTCTGATTTTATTGATGGACAGGGCGGCAGTGATACCTATAAGATAAGTCTGCTTGGTGCTGATAATAATGGTTTTATAAATATTTACGATTCTGGTGGCAGCTCAACAGAGTCAGACTATATGAAGATCAGGGGTACGATGTATGATGACACGTTCCTGCTCCGTAAAAGCACTTCTTCGTCCGGTTTATCTTTCGTCGCGTTGTTGAATGAAGCACCGTACGCTGAGCGTATCAATTACTGGAGCGTTGAGGGTGGAATCGGCCTTGAGCGCATGCTGGTCTCCGGTCTCTTCGGTGATGATCATTTTGCTTCGGATGATGTGGGTACTGATACTACTATTGAAGGAAATGAGGGGGAAGATACCTTCCAGGTTGGCCAACTATACAACTCGCCACGGGACATCTGTGCTTCTGAGTATAATAATATTGAGCCTGAGGATGTTTTTGCCACCATTGAAACCACAGTCGGCTGGTTAAGTGATGGTATTAATAAGCCTATGACTATTTATGGCGGTGTTGGAGAAGATTATTTTACCGTTTTCCACAACAAGGCCGTTCTCTCACTTTTTGGTGAAGATGGCGATGATACGTTCCTTATCAAGGCCTTTGCCATGGCTGGATCCTCGGAGCCATTCCGTGACCGCACAGATATTTCTGGCGGTGCTGGTGTGGATCTTGTTCAGTACGCCATGAATGCGCCGGTCAACATTGACGGCGGCGACGGTTTTGACCGGGTCATTATCATCGGAACCGAGTTTGGCGATGATTTTGTCATCACTAAGGACGGCGTTTATGGTGCCGGTCTCAATGTTAATTTCGTAAACATCGAATCTCTTGCAGTGGATGGTGCTGAAGGCGACGATCGATTCTACGTAATGAGCACCGGTGAAAATTTCATCACCGAACTTTTTGGCGGCTTGGGCAGTGACACCTTCAATATGTCAGGAGGTACCCCGCCGATTATCAGCAATGATCTTCGCGGCCATAGCGGTGTCATTACCCATGAGATCGAAAACACAGGTACTAACTATGACGAGACTATCATAGCCGGTATTTCAGCCAATGTTGCCGATAATGACACGGCAGATCCGGTAGTTATTATAAGTGAACCGGACGGCAGTACTGTAATAACCGAAGGTGGTCCTGCCGATTATTACTACATTGTTCTTTCAAAAGCACCAATTAATCCAGTGACTGTTCTGGTCAATGCCCCTGTTCAGACCGTGGATCAGTTTGAACGCAAAGCAAAGATGTTCCAGCTTTCCAGTCCGACAGAAGTGGGTCCTCCTAAACAGGACGGAACAACCATTTCCCTGGTATTTGACTCTACCAACTGGTTTATACCACAGCAGGTCAATGTCAGTGCACCGGATGATGGTGATGCAACCGATGATGAAACAATCGTGATGGATGTTCGTGATCCTGGTGACTATGACGATAATGCCATTGAAGGTGATCAGACCGGTTTTATCAACCATGTGGTCAATACTTCTATTGGCATCAAAGGATCTCCGACCCATGTTCCGGTGGTTACCCAGGATCCGTATGATTCGACGAAATATACAACACTATTTACCGACTCCAGTGCCAACTTCGATCCTCTAACAATTGGATTTAATCTTGCCGGATATATTCTGCAGATCACTGATGGACCAGGTGCCGGTCAAAGTCTCCGCATTCTTGAAGTATATGATAACGATACCCTGACTCTCGACGGAAAATTCCGGGAATGTGAAGGCGTTGAGATTGGTGTAGAAAGCAAGTATAAAATCGTGCGTGATATCGAGGCAAATCGTGCCATTACGGTTCTTGTCCACGATAACGATAAAGCCGGAGTTACGGTCACAGAGACTGGTATCTCAACAGATCTTTTTGAGGGTGGCGCCAGTGATACTATTGAAGTCGTGTTGGCACGGCAGCCGGAAGATTCCAATGTTACGGTCACCCTGACAAGCAATGACGGTCAGTTGACATTCTCTGGCACAACGCTGAACTTCAGTAAAACTGACGGTGATTCCAATGCCTGGGATGTTCCACAGACCGTTACTGTTTCTGCTGATGATGACAGTATCCGGGAAGGTTTCCACCATGGCCTTATCACCTTTGGATCAACAGGTGGAGATTCTGATGACCTTGAACTGGTAAGCCAAGAGACTGTCACGCTAACAGAAGAACAAGCCTATGTAGGATTGATGAACAGGCCAGCAGCAGGTAGTGGTGAGACTTATCTGGTATCTGAGGTTCTTGTTGATGGTACTGCTAGGTCAGCCGATTTGTTTGAGGTTGTTAGCAACAAGATTGTCTTCCTCACACCGGATGGTGATTATGACATGCTGGAGATCGGTACTGTTGTTAAGGTAACCTACCAGTATGCAACGGTTGGATACGATGGTTTGTATGTCAAACCGCTTCTCACCGATATCGCTGATGATGAGGTTGCCCAGGTCAAGATTACCCAGACCGGTGGTTTTACCGACGTTATTGAAATAGGTGGTGAAGTCACATCAGCAACTAATACCTCGGTATATGATTCAAATGCAAATTGGGGTGTAAATACCCTGACCGGTTATCTTATTAAGGTATCAGAGGGTACTGGTGAAGGGCAAGTTCGGACTGTTACCAATAATACAATTAATACCATAATTGTCGATTCAGTTTGGGATACTAATCCTGACGGAAGCAGCAGATATGAAATCATTCTCACCCATGCTGTACCATGGACTGATACCTATTCAGTAGTTTTAACCCAGGCTCCGACCGGGGAGGTCGAGATTCTCATAGATCCGCAGCAAACTAAGACTTCGGCAGGAAAGGTGATCAACTGGGGAGAACAGGTCGCTGTAACAACAGATCCTGTCTCAGCTCCTGGAGCTGTTCATAATCCTGACGGAACAGTCACTCTGACTTTCACTTCTTCAAATTGGTCAACTCCGCAGGTTATAGAAGTTACTGCTATCGATGATAGCAAATACGACGGTGATGACACCCAGGTCTTCGCACCTGAGCCGCATACTATAACTGACATTCAGGGTCCGCTCTATCTGTATGGTGAAGGAGGTAATGGCTCTATTGTTGATTTCGAGCCTACCATGCTCCATTACGAAACCGACCACATGATAGAAACTGATGTGATTGAAAGTGTTGGTGTTGACGGAATTACTATCACTGTTCCTAAGGGTACTTTGATAGATGCCGGCGAGTTGTTAAATGATGTGATACATGATTTAATTGAAGATGGTGCGTCTGATGAGGATGTTCTGGACGCTTTTGTCGAAGAGATGTTAACAGTGACTCTTGCAGACGGCGTCTATATTGATGAAGATACCTTAGGATCTGAATTCCTTAAGGAAATTGGTCAATTCCGCCTGATAGTTGATATTTTTGATAATGGTGATGAGACAGTGTTCTTGACTCTTAACGAGGCTTGGGACCTGAGCAAATCGTGGGAGAAAAGCACTGTTGACAGCTACGATCAGATTACTGAGTACACTCTAACCCACATGAGCCCGAACTTCTTTGCCGATGAGACAGAGAAGATCGATTACCTCTTTGTATACAACGAAGACAGCCAGGCTGACAATGAAATCGCATCACGAGCCGGCTGGTTGACAGATTCCAGCATTCTTGATGAATATGGTGTTGCAAAATATATTGGCAACAGCATTGTCGAGAACTTTGTTGTCGACCAGGATGGTAAGTGGCTCCGTGGATTCGGCATGGCGGCAGAAGACCTCTCGCTGGGAGGAGTCTATCATCCTCGCGGCATTACTTATGGTGACATGGAAGTCGTTGAGATCAACCTTGGCGACGGCATAGATAATTTTACTGTTGAAGACACCCATGTCAGAGCTGATGGTTACCAGACCTGGACAATCATTAACAGCGGTGATGAGGTTGAAGAGGGTGCCGGTGATCTGATCACTCTTGAGCTTGACTCGAATGTAGAAGAGCTTCATGCCGGAACTGCCACGGATTCTTCTACTTATACTCTTACAGATAACCTCGCTTCATTTGAAGATAATGGAAATAACACCCTTGTGGGTTATCTGGTCGAGATTACTGGCGGCACAGGGCTTGGGCAGCAGCGCATTATTGCTTCCCATGATGCGACAACTCTGACATTTGACACCGCCTGGAGCGTTGCTCTTGACACTATCAGCGAGTACAGAATTCTTGGTGCAGAACTTTATACCGGAACGGCAACATCTGACGAGAGCGTAGATTCTAATACCATAGAAGATACGGCTCAGAGTTTTACAACCGAAAATGGTGGTCTATCTGGTTATGTGGTCGAGATCATTGATGGTGCTGGTATTGGCACGAAACGTGAAATTATTGCCAATACTGCAACTGAACTCACCGTTAGTTCAACCTGGAACTCAGTACTTGATAGCACCACCGTTTACCGTGTTTACGGAGATCAGGATGGTCCGATTTCCATAAACGCTCAGGGTGGCGATGATGAAGTTGAGGCCTCCGCATCCTCGATTCCTTTGGTTATCTTCGGTGGCGACGGCGTTGATAGAATTGCAGGCGGTTCAGCCGATGATATTATCTTCGGTGACCGTGGTCGGGTTGAGTATGTCAACGAAGATGGCAAAATTGTCACTCTTCTTGGGCTTGCCAGAGAAAAGCTCGATCCACAATATATTACAGCCTTTAGCACCAATACCTTGACCGATGATGATGGTCCTCTCTCTATTAATGAAGACTTTCCGGTATGGACTATCGATATGCAGGGATTGGAGGGATATATGCTTTCCACCCCTGATGGCAGGGGATTTGGTCAGCGTGTCCAAATTATTGATAACACCGCTGATGTTTTGACTGTGACGCCTGAGTGGGAGCTTAATGACGCAGAAACAGAAATCAACCTCAAGATTCTTCCTCCTCTGTATGATCCCGAGACGGATTTTGACTCCAGTGATCCACAAAACAACCCAACTAAGTACAGGATTTCACTGGTACCAGAAGACCAGACCGACGGTATCAAGCGTGATCCAAACTTGATCATCGCGGTAGATCCAGAGGTCGGGGCCGACGATGTCATAATCGGCAACGACGGCAACGACAGGATTTTCGGTGGTGCTGCCGATGATACAATTAACGGCAATCTTGGTGATGACATCATCTTTGGCGATCACGGAAGGTTAGACTACACACCTGCTGAAGTCGGCGGTGAAGATGGGCCAGCTTTGGGAGACTTTGTCTCGGCTACCTTGAACCGGATTAGGACCACCTATGACGATAACGGCGGTGGAGACACCATCTATGGCGACGAAGATGAGGATATCATTTTGGGCGGGTTCAATACCGAGGCAACCACCGACGATCTCTACGGAAACAGTGGTGATGATATCATCCTCGGCGACAACGGCCTCCTCCTGTTCAGCCCGAACGAGGATACCCCTGCAGACCCGAGAGATGTCTATCTCGATAGTGTCGAGACCATTGCTCATGCAATCGGCGGTGATGATCTGATTTCCGGCAATGCAGGTGATGATATTGCCATGGGTGGAACCGCAGCAGATACCATCTACGGTGATGATGCAAGTGCTTTTGCAGCAGATGCTGATGGTGAAGATATCCTGCTTGGCGACAACGGCAAGATCACGTTGACCGGTAATGACTTGGGCAGGCTTAATGCCTTTGGTAGCGGTATCAACCTGATTGAAACCACGGATATCGTCAACACAACAGGCGGCGGCGACACCATTGAGGGTAATGCACAGGCAGACATTATTCTGGCCGGTGTTAATAATGGTGAAACAGACATTGTCTATGGCGATCGTACTGACCCAACTCCGACCAGTACTGGAAACGACGATGATGATGTGATTCTAGGGGATAACGGCCTTTTCGATTTTGCTTACGGGAATACCGACTTGACAACCCTTGATCTTGTTCATTCGTCAGCATATGCTGGAGTTACTGTTCTTGGCGGCTATGACACCCTTTCCGGTAATGCCGGCAATGATGTTGTTATTGGCGGTACATTCAATGATACGATGTATGGCGATGATGCCGGCGGAACTGCTGCCTATGCCGATGGTGAAGATATCATGCTCGGTGATAACGCTGACATCTTCTTGTCTGGCGATGGCCCTGGACGGTTATATGTTCTGGGCAGCATTGTCAATTACTTTGTTACAACTGATTATGAGACCAATAGTGGCGGCACCGATAGCATCTTCGGTAACGCGGCAGTAGATTTTATTGCCGGTGGTGTTGACAGCGACACAATCTACGGAGACAAAGCAGTCGCAGTTCCTGCCTATGACGGGGATGACTTTATCCTGGGCGATAACGCCATATTCGAATTCGAGCTGGCAAGCGATGACGTCACTGACCTCGGTCGGCCTGATGTGGTTGCTTATCTTGGCGGAACAACATTGCCGCTTGATCCCTCTTCAACCACACTGGATCGGGTGATGACTATTGATCCAACCTTGGGTGATGATGACACCATTCACGGCGATGCCGGTAACGACAGTATTTTCGGCGGCACCGGGCGCGACCAGATCTGGGGCGACAGCGATAATGACAACCCGGTTGATAATGCTGTTGATGGTGACGGAGCTGATATCATCTTCGGTGACCATGCCAAGATCTATCCGACCCTACCCACAGTGAACGCATTCTTTATCAACAATAATTTCTTCTCCATCGACACGAGCGAAGACGACGGTTTTGACACAGACGGTGCCATTGAGTTTGAACCTGGCACCGACTTTGAGGACACGATTTTCGGCTCAGGCGGTGACGACACCATCATAGGCGGCCAGGACGACGACATCCTGTTCGGCGGTGAGGACGACGACATCCTCATCGGCGGGCATAACGTCCTGGGCGGTCATGATGAAATCGATGATATGGATCAGGCACTGCAGAATGCCATCCTTTCAGGCGTTCTTGCCGACCTGAATCCCAGCGACATCAACGACGTCAATGATGTTATGGACGGAGACGGCGACGAAGATGTGATGGCAGGCGATAATGCTATTATCATCCGGCAGAATGACCTTACTACGTCATTCTTGCTGAACTCGGAAAGCCCACGCTATCAGCAACTTGATGACACGGTTATCTACAGCATGGATTCTCAGACCCTGGGCGTGCTGTATGATGTGGATATCGGATTTTCAACTAATATCGAGGGAACCCCGCAAGCTGAACCGGGGACCGATGTGGGCTACACCGTGATCCTGCTGGATCATTCCGAAGGCATTGCAACGGATGCTGCAGGTAGCCCAACCGTACCTCGGGTCTTTGGCAACGATGTAATGGCTGGTGGTGCTCATAATGATGAGATGTTCGGCCAGCTAGGCGACGACATCATGCAGGGTGACGGGTCGATTACCCCAACTGATGACATTGTTATATTTGATCCATCACCGGCGGTCGATCCGTCATTTACCATCCCTGACAACCAGACCGTTCCCACCTACTTCGAGGTAGACGGTCAGAAGCTTTTATTCGATATCTTCGAAGATAACAATGAAGAAGCGGATGGTTATATCGACGGCGACGATTACATGGAAGGCAATGCAGGGAACGACCGGATGTATGGCAATCTCGGCCAGGATGACATGATTGGCGGCAACTCGACTTTGTTTGGGCTGGATGATGTGACCGCGGCTTTTTATGAAATACCGGAAGGTGATTTTGCCCGACCGGACGGTGCCGATATGATCTACGGCGGTGCCGGTGATCCGATCCGACTGGCGAGGAATGATTTTGTTGGTGACGGCACCAATGATACCACGGAACCCAGCAGCGGCGATCCACAAATACCTCTGGAAAACCGCCATGCCCGTGACGCAGACGTGATCCTGGGCGATAACGCCAATATCTACCGTCTCGTAGGCACCATGGATTACACCGATGACGACACCGTTAACCCCACCTACGGATACCTCCAGTTTGCCTATGATCAAGATTCTGCCTATGAGGATCGAGGCGACCTGCGGATTGTACCGCGTGCTGTTGAGTTCCTTGATTACGGATATACTTATACCGATCTTGCCGATCCATTCAGTCTGTCATTTGATGCCATAGGTATAGGTGACCTGATGTACGGTGAGAGCGGGGACGATATCATCCACGGCATGACCGGAGACGATGTCCTCTTTGGAAACAGCGAAGACGACGACCTCTACGGAGAGGAAGGCAGCGACTGGATCTCCGGCGGTACCGGCGAAGACGGAATCCTCGGCGATGACGGCCTGATCAAGACCAGCCGCAATGATCTTGTTGCAGAGCCGCTTTACAGCATTGATGCTCTCAATCCTGAACAGACACTCATCAAGAAAAATGATCCTGTGGATACTAATGCCTTGAATGCAGAGATTTCCACACCCGGCAATATCCAGCGGGCCATTATCAATGTTGAGGGTACACTCAAAAAGACCGTTGATTTGCTGGCATTTGACGGGGCTCTTGCAAATGGGGAGACGCTGGGTGTCAACGACATTATCTATGGTGGCCTGAACGGTGACTCAATCCATGCTGGTGCAGGCGATGACGCCGTATCAGGTGCTGAGGCCCTGCCAACCTATTATGACGGCGGTGACTTCGGTTTTGCAACGGTCAACGATCTCCTGCAACTTCAGCAACAGGCGCCGGCTAACCCGGGCGATCCAAATGCAGAGGAGCCCTTCTGGTTCACTTTTGCCCCGTACAACCCGGGTGACATTTTGCGGTATGAAGGCAACACAGCTTCAGATGCCGACGATCCGCACGGCAAAACCACGCAGGAGTTTGCTCTGTACGACGAGTTCTACCCACGCCGCAAGATCATGCTGGATTCAAATGGCGAGGCAGTGGAACACTCAGATTTTAGTGTATACGACTTTTTGCTTAACTTCGATGAAACCGAAGGCCCACTTGGGTATGAGTTTCTCGGTGATGATGAAGTGGCAATGAAGACCGATGGCGATGATAAAATCTTCGGCGATCTGGGCAATGACTGGATCGTGGGTGGCACGGGCCGTGACAATATGTACGGCGGCCGCGGTGACGACCTGCTCAACATGGACGATAATCTTAATTCAGGGTCTGGTGGCAAAGTTGGACCTCATGATCCGCCTCCGGATGAGTTACTGGATAATACGCAATCCGATGAATACCAAGCCTATGCGGACATCGCTTACGGTGGAGCCGGCCGTGATGTACTAATTCTGAACACTGGTGCAGACCGGGCCATTGACTGGGTGGGTGAGTACAACAGTTACATCGTGCCGTTCAGTCCCTTTGGTGCCTTCCACATTAGCCGCACGTTGCAGCCGCAGTTGCCGGAATTTTTGTATGATTTATCTGCCAGTGATGGTATTGACGCAACCGTGCCTGATGGCGCTCGATATGTGGAGCAGAAGAATCTGGATATCCGGATTGATGAACCTGATTCTCTCCGACAAGGAGAGCCTTATGGCGAACTTGGCATGGTGCGTCAGATGGATTATGACTGGTTTAACCAGACCGGCGCTCCCAATGACCCACAGCCAGGCAACCTGCAGGGCAAGAGGGAGATCATGCGCAGAGAGCTCTTCCAGGATAAGGGCTCCTTTGCAGAAACAGAAGGGATCTGGACAGCGAATGACGGCAAATTGGAAGCAGCGCCGGTCATGCTGGGTGAGGATGCTGTGAGCATTTATCACCTAGACCAGATGCAACCCTCTTACATGGAAGCGCTTGTAACCGTCAACGTGGAAAAAGATAAGGCGGGATTCAAGTCGAACGCATACATCATCTACGACTATCAGAGCCCGACTGATTTCAAATTCGCTGGTGTTGATGTAGGCATCGATAAGATACAGATTGGCCACTATACAGTCGACGGCTGGATTGTTGACATCCAGACCCCAATGCAGCTCAAGGCCAACACAGATTACGACCTGACGCTGGTAATGTACGGTACGTTGGCGACGTTGTGGGTAGATGAGACGGTCTCGCTTAATTTTGACTTCAGTGATCCCCTTTATGACTTCGGCATGATCGGGCTGGCAACTAACAACGCAGTGGCGCGTTTCGATGACTGGCAGGTTCAGAAACTCCCTCCGACGTTAACCTTCAAGTTCACCGAGGACTTTGCAGAAGCATCAACCAACCCATTTGAAGAGCAGATGGGGGACTGGATGATCGTAGATGGCCACTACAGTGGATCTGCCGAGGGTGACAGGGCGATTACGACATGGGCAATAGAAGTGGCAACATGGTCGCTGCTTGAGTTTGAGGCCTACATCGATACCGAGACAACAGGAGGCTTGATCTTCGACTACTACGATGCGGATAACTTCAAGTTTGCGGCGATTGATGCAATCGCTGACCAGGTAGTGATCGGCCACCACACATCCAAGGGTTGGTTTATTGATGCGTCAGCCGATGCAAGTATCGAGACCGGAACCAGCTACAATCTGGGTATCTCGATGCTGGGCACCAGTGTCAGCGTGACTCTGAATGGCCAGGCTGCGGTCGGTCATGTGTTTAACAGCCTGCTCACGGACGGATTCATTGGTCTTCTGAGCAAAGACGGTGCAACCTTATTTGACGATGTGGTAGTCCAGGGCGATGATCCGGCTTATGCTGAAAACCTCACAGCAGCCGCAGCGCCTGATGTCTTCATCGAATCCGACAGCTTCCTGACCTACGATGCGCTGGATGCGATCGTGGATGAGGCCATTGAACGCTGGACAGATGCGCTCGGGATTGATGATGCTCTGATAGCATCTCTGCACGAGGTATCGTTCCAGATTGTCGATTTCTCCGACCTGACCTTGGGCCGGGCGTTTGAAGATACAATCTTGATCGACACCGACGCGGCCGGATACGGATGGTTTGTCGACACCACGCCATATGATGATGTCGAGTTCAGCCGGCTGAATGAAGAAGGTGAACTGGTTGCCGACTCAGCGAGCGATGCCTACGGAGATATGGACCTCTTGACCGTGGTCATGCACGAGTTGGGTCATGTGCTCGGTCTTGAAGATCTTGATCCTGATACGCATGACCTGATGAGCGAAAAACTGGATGCAGGCGTGCGGCAGTTGGCTGACGATCATATTAATGCTGATTCAGTGGAAGTCAATGAAGCTGATGATTTGGACAGCCTGGTAGTCATGGACGCAGCTATAAACAAGGCAGAAGCGGTTGCCCCTGCGCCGGCGGCAAAACATGGTAGCTCCTGGCTGACAGAGTTCTTGACAAATGGTACTGTAAAAAGACATAATAAATTTGATCCAAAGGATGACATTAAGATAGTAGTATTTGATGATGATGAAGAAAATGACTAACGCTTAAACAAGGAGGTTTGAATGGCAAATGAAAAGAGCGGTAAAGAAACCGGAGCCCCAATTGGCAGCCCCAACCAGCCAGCCGGCCAGCCGAAAATTGTGTGGGATGACTCTGATATGCGTAGCGCTTACGCCAACGTAGCCAACGTGGCCGGCGGTCGTGAGGAAATTGTTCTTCTGTTTGGTATGAACCAGTCTTGGCATGCCGGTCAGAAAGAGGTCAAGGTTAAACTCTCAGATCGTATGGTTTTGAGTCCTTTTGCAGCCAAACGGCTTGCTATTTTACTGAATAACGTCCTCAAGGATTATGAAAAGCGCTATGGTGAGCTGGAAGTTATTGCCAGGCGGCCTGAGGGTGCGACAGTACAATAATTTATAGAAAAGTCCTCGACGTACGGCCAGGGGTTTGATATGAAATAGATATGGAGCAAAAAAAACCGGAGCCCAAAACAAAACCAGAGGACTTAAAAGACGGCCAGGCTGCTGACTCGGAAAATTTATCCTGGCAACAGTTTGCCGAGGCAACTACACCCAGGGCATTCTGCCAGAGCTGGTTGCCGTTGCAGTGTTGCATACTCAAAAGGGTATGCTGTGCGATGATTCTTCTGGGAAACCCGGACAGCGGACCTTTCACACCAGTAGCAGTCTGGCCGGATGCCAGGCTCAATCTTCAGCATCTTACCGGGGCCGCGGAACGCTCTCTCAAAGAGCGCCGCGGCCTTCTTGTTGAAAAGGACACTGACCCCGCCTCTAAAAATCATTTTCCCGAGAATTTTCACATCGCCTATCCAATCGAGGTTGCAGGTAAAATCCACGGCACTGTTGTATTGGGTGTCAAGGAGCAGGACCGCAATGTGGTTCAGAAGATCATGCGGCAGCTCCACTGGGGGGCTGCCTGGCTGGAAGTTCTGATCCGACGGACACAGACGGCAACGTCGGATGAGGTCAGCAAACGCCTGCAGACGGCGCTTGATCTGCTGGCCAGTGCTGTTGAAAACGAACGCTTCCATGAGGCAGTCATGGCGTTTGTTACCCGGATGGCAAACAGACTGGAATGCGACCGGGTGAGTATCGGGTTTTTTTCCGGGCTACACACAAAGGTTACTGCAGTTTCCCACAGTGCCGACTTCGGCAAGCAGACTAACCTAGTGCGGGCCATTGAATCAGCCATGGATGAGGCCATTGATCAGCAGGCTGTGGTGGTTTACCCAACCCCGCCCGAAACAATCCCCCTGGCCACTCGCGCCCACGCCGAACTCGAGCGGCAGCACGGTTCCGGTACCATATGCACTGTTCCGCTGGAGGTTAAAGGAAAGCCGATCGGGGGGCTGACTCTTGAGCGTCCTGCGGATAAACCCTTTGATCCGGTAACGGTGGAGCTGTGCGAAACCATCGGGGCGGTAGTAGGTCCTATTCTGCAAGCCAAACAGATGGAAGAACGCTGGCTGATTCACAAAGCAGTCGGTTCATTGGCCCGGCAGTTAAAAAGACTTTTGGGTCCGGGCTTTTTGGTCCGCAAGCTGGTGGTGCTGGCTCTCATAGCGCTGGCCGCTTTTTTTACGGTTTTTGAGGTTGACTATCGTGTGACAGCCCCGACTGTCATCGAAGGGGAGGTGCAGCGTGCGCTGGCAGCGCCTTTTAACGGCTACATCAAGGAGGCGCCTGCCCGCCCCGGTGATATAGTGACGGAAGGGGATATGCTGGGCCTGTTGGACGATCGGGATCTTAAACTCGAACGTATTAAGTGGTTTACCGAAAAACAACAAAATTCCAGGCAGTATGACGAAGCCATGGCCAAACATGACCGGGCGCAGATCCATATCTTAATGGCCAGGATCGAACAGGCCGCCGCACAGATGTCCCTGATAGATGAACAAATGGCGCGGTGCAGGATTATTGCGCCATTTGACGGGGTTGTTATGAGCGGCGACTTGAGCCAGTCTCTGGGGGCACCGGTGGAACGTGGCCAGGTGTTGTTCGAAGTGGCTCCCCTGGATGAATACCGGGTGATCGTCGAGGTGGATGAACTGGATATTGGCGCAATTGTTGTGGGACAGAAAAGCGATCTGGTGCTGCCCTCAATACCCGGCAAGAGATTTCCTTTTGTGGTGGAAAAGATTACACCAGTATCAATTGCCAAAGAGGGTCGCAACTACTTTCGGGTAGAGGGCCATATGGTGCAGTTCCAGTCGCATTTGCGACCCGGTATGGAAGGTATCGGCAAGGTCACCATTGAGCGACGCAAGCTGATCTGGGTCTGGACTCACAAGGCTATAGATTGGCTGCGGCTGCAAATGTGGCGATGGTTCCCGTAGAGGTAAACAAACACAATGTCTGAATCCCTATTCAGTCCATCCTGGTACCGTGTGGCGGCTTTAAATCCGCGCTTGCGGAGTCACGTGGAGATTCACCGCCATCATTACCGCGGGGAACTGTGGTATGTGCTGCAGGACCATGCTTCAGGCCGCTTTCAGAGGTTTACCCCGGCTGCCTATTTGCTGATCGGGCTAATGGACGGCAAGCACAGCGTACAGGATCTCTGGGAGGCGGGTAGGGCGCGATTGGGGGAAGATGCCCCGACACAGGAAGAGGTGATCCGCCTTCTCAGCCAATTACACGCGGTCAATGCCCTGCAGACGGACGTTTTGCCCGACACTGCTGAAATGCTCAAACGTTTTGAAAAGCAGCGCTACGGCAAGTGGAAGCAGAATTTGCGCAGTCCGCTGTTCATGCGTTTTTCTCTACTTGATCCGGAGCGGATTCTGGCTTTTTTTCTGCCGCTGGTACGACCCGTATTCAGTTGGGCCGGGGCCGTCATATGGCTGATTGTGGTAGGGTATGGTATTTTTCTGGCTGGTTTGCACTGGCCGGAGTTGACCGAAAACATCACCGACCGCATTCTGGCGCCCGGCAACCTGGTGATCCTCTGGCTGGTCTTTCCCTTTTTGAAAGCCTTTCACGAGTTTGGCCACGCTTTTGCGGTGAAGGTGTGGGGCGGGGAAGTGCATGAAATGGGCATCATGCTGCTGGTGTTTACCCCGATTCCATACGTAGACGCTTCGGCTGCATCAGCGTTTCGCAACAAGCGGGAGCGGGTGCTGGTGGGGGCGGCAGGGATGGTCGTGGAAGTTTTTATCGCCGCCCTGGCCCTTTTTCTCTGGACCAGCATCGAGCCGGGACCGGTCCGGGCGGTGGCGTTTAACATAATCCTTATTGCCAGTGTGTCGACCCTGCTCTTTAACGGCAACCCGCTTTTGCGTTATGATGCTTACTATATTCTTGCCGATTTTCTGGAGATACCGAATCTGGCCCAGCGAGGGATCGGCTACATCGGCTACATGTTCCAGCGCTATCTGCTCGGAGCAAAAGATGTTGAACCACCATTTTCCGTGCCTGGTGAACGTGTCTGGTTTGTGATTTACACCATTGCGGCGTTCTTTTACCGGATTTTTATTTTCACCAGTATTATCCTGTTCATTGCCGGCAAATTTTTCTTTGTTGGTGTGCTATTTGCCTGCTGGGGGATTTTTAACATGTTTGTCATGCCCCTGGGTAAAATTGTGCGATTTTTGTTCACTTCTCCGAAATTGCGCCGCAGGCGCGCCTGGGCTGTTACAGCCAGTGTTTTATTTCTGATCGGTACTGTTGCTCTTGTCACTTTTGTTCCTGTTCCCCTTGGCACCCGGGCGCAAGGGGTTGTCTGGATTCCTGAGCGTGCATTTGTGCGTGCCGGTACGGACGGTTTTGTGGATAGGCTGACGGTTGCTCAGGGCAGCCACATCGATGCCGGAATTCCGGTTATTGAATGCTCCGACCCGTTTCTGCCGGCCGAGATCCGGGTGCTGGAAGCGCGTATGCAGGAATTAAACGCCCTCTATGATACCCAGATTCTGTCAGACCGGGTTAAGGCGGAAATTACCAGGGAGGAGATCTGCCAGGTTGAAGCCGAGTTGCAAGACACACGGCAGCGGGTCGATGATCTGATTATTCGTAGCGGTGCCGGCGGCAAAATCGTGATACCGATGGCTGAGAACCTTGCGGGTAAGTTTGTGCAGCGGGGGGAACTGCTGGGCTATGTGCTGAACCGCTCGGCCATGATTGCCAGGGTGGTTGTGAATCAGGCTGACGTCGATTTTGTACGTCAGAAAACTTTGGAAGTGAAGGTGCGATTTCCAGAAAAGATTTCCCTCAAAATGCCGGCTCGACTCCTGCGCGAGGTTCCTGCTGCTACGGATCAGTTGCCAAGCCGTACACTCAGCCAGGAGGGGGGCGGCGAAATTGCTATCGATCCGCGGGATATGCAGGGTATTAAAGCATTTCAGAAGATATTTTTGTTTGATATCGTGCTGCCGCCACCGGAGGCGTTGTACAATATAGGTGGTCGGGTCTATGTACGCTTTGATCATGGCCGGGAACCGCTGGTGTATCGCTGGTACCGGTTGATGAGACAACTGTTTTTAAGAAGATTTAATGTATAGCGTCAAAATCAAACACAGCATTAGCAGTAAAATCTATCCAGAGCGCGAAGAACCGCGCCTGAAAAAAGCAGATCAATTTGCCGCTGCCGTGGGCGGAATTTTTGCGCCCTGGCTGCGACCCCGAGCGGGTCGTTTCAAATGGATTATTGAGGCTGTCAACGGTTGTGCTTCTGAAGTCGAGAAATGCAGTGACGGGCAAATTATGGAAGCCGGCCAAAAGCTGGGACAGAGCTTGAGACGGCAAGGCTACTGTCAGGACCTGGTGGCCCATGCTTTTGCTCTGGTACGTGAAGTTGCCGGGCGAACCATCGACATGCGGCACATGGACGTTCAGTTGATGGGCGGGGCGGTTTTGCTCAGCGGAATGGTGGCGGAAATGGAAACCGGAGAAGGCAAAACCCTGACAGCTACGCTGCCTGCCTGTACCCTGGCCATTGGAGGCATTCCAGTCCACATTATCACCGTCAATGACTACCTCGCCAAGCGGGACGCCGACTGGATGGAACCGATTTACAGAGCACTTGGCATTACTGTCGGGACTATCATTCACGGTATGGATTCCAACGCTCGTCGCAATGCTTACGGCTGTGATGTGATCTACTGTACGAACAAGGAAGTGGCCTTTGATTATCTGCGAGATCGGATCGTACTCTGGGACCGCCCCAGCCCGATTCGACTCCAGCTTGAGCGGCTGTACGGCGAAAACTCCCGGGCTAACCAACTTACTATGCGCGGGCTGCGTTTTGCCATTGTTGATGAGGCTGACAGTGTTCTGGTGGATGAGGCCCGCACGCCGCTGATCATATCATCGGAAGCAGACGGATTTTATGATTCGGGCGTGTATCAACAGGCACTGGCTATGGCTAAAAGACTCGAGCAGGGAAAAGATTTTGTCGTATCCGGTGAGAGAACCGTTGAACTGAATAATTGCGGAAAAAAGCGCATTACTGACGACGTTTGGCCGGATCCGGATCAACCTCTCAATTACGTTCAGCGCCAGGAACTAGTGCGTCAGGCGCTGGTGGCCCTGTATTTATTTGACTGCGACAAACATTATCTGGTCAAGGACGGAAAGATTCAGATTATCGACGAATACACCGGCAGGCTGATGGCCGACCGTTCCTGGGAGAGCGGTTTGCATCAGTTAATTGAGGTTAAAGAAGGGTGTGACATTACCAAGCGCAAGGAAACCTTGGCCCGTATCAGTTATCAGCGTTTTTTCAGGCGTTACCTGGGGTTGGCCGGCATGACCGGCACCGCCTGTGAGGTGGCCGGAGAACTCTGGTCGATTTATCGCTTACGGGTAGTGACTATCCCTACCAATCGGCCCATGCGAAGACGGTTTCTGCCGGATCGTGTCTATGGTACTGCCGGGCTGAAATGGGAAACAATTGTAAAAACCATTGCCGCAATCAATCAAAAAGGCCGCCCGGTGCTGGTGGGCACGCGTTCGGTTGAGGCGTCGGAACATCTGGACAAGCTTCTGGAAGACGCCGGCCTGCCGCACAGTGTGTTGAATGCCAGGCAGGACAGGGAGGAGGCCGAGATTATTGCCAGGGCAGGTGATTACAGGCGTATTACGGTGGCTACGAATATGGCGGGACGTGGTACGGATATCAAGCTTGCGCCCAAGGTGGCCGAGGAAGGAGGGCTGCATGTTATCGCTACCGAAAGACATGACACCCGGCGTATTGATCGCCAGCTTTTTGGGCGCTGCGGGCGACAGGGGGATCTAGGCAGTGCTGAGGCCATAGTTTGTCTTGAGGACGAGCTTATTGACGTGTATAATAGCAAATTGTTGCGGTGGCTGGCAGTTACCTTTCTCAGATTTCCGGGCGGTTCCGGCGGGCGGATGTTCGGCAAATTGTTGTTTTACCGGGCGCAGCGCAAAGCGGAAAGACTGCACGCCCGTATGCGACACGATTTACTTAAAATGGATGAGCAAATAAGCGACTCCCTTGCTTTTTCGGGTCGTTCCGAGTAAAAAGGAGAATGTGCAGATGAAGTTGCTACGCGTCGTTATGTTCGGAGTTATTTTTGATTTACTGATTGCAGTGCAAGCAGGGTTGGCGGGTGCAGAGCCCATTGTGCTTGATGGTTTGATAGAACCCTCCATGATTGTTAATGTCGGCAGCAGTGTCGCCGGAATCCTTAAAACAGTGGATGCAGAACGGGGAGGCATGATCAAAAAGGGTCAGGTGCTGGCCAGGCTGCACTCTGGCGTCGAAAGGGCCTCTATGGAACTTGCTCGTTTTCGTACCGAGATGAAGGCCGCCATCAAAGAAAAGCAAGCTCAGGTGGATTTTAGTGTTCGCAGGCAGAAGCGGTACGAGGAGTTGTACAACAAAAAAGTGATTCCGTTCGAAGAAATGGATGAGGCCAGGACCAATAGTAAGCTGACGCTTATTGCCCTGGAAGAAGCCAGAGAGAGCATCCGTCTTGCTGAGCTGGAATTGAAACGTTCGATTGAGGTGATCAAGCGCATGACCATCTACAGTCCGATTGCGGGAGTAGTGATGGAACGATTCCTTTTTCCGGGTGAGTACGTTGAAGATCAACCGGTTTTAAAACTGGCCCAGATTCATCCGCTCTATGTTGAGATTTTCGCTCCGGTGAAATTGCTGGGCACAATCAAAATTGGTATGCACGCTGAAGTAACGCCGGAGAAACCGGTAGAACGCGTTTATAAAGCCAGGGTAAAGATCGTTGACCAGATCGTTGATGCTGCCAGCGGCACATTCGGTGTGCGCCTGGAACTGCCCAATCCTGAATACGGATTGCCGGCCGGTCTGAAGTGTACGGTTACCTTTCATAAATAACTGACTAAAAACCGACCCTCCTTTTTTTGCTTTGAACAGACGCTATCTCTAAATTTCACTGGTGCTTTGGATGGAGTCTTTTGAAGATCCTTGCGGGTAAATTTTTGGGCTCGCAGTGCAAGTTCTTTTTCGACAATTGGAAGATCTGTCCACGCGGTAGGATACTGTTGCAATTTTTTCAGTAGTGCCGTCTGCATGTGAGGCACCAGAAACCGCGGATCCTCCCAACTCAACGTCATCAATCGTAGAATTTTGCCTTGATATTTAATTCCTAAATCCATAAACTGAAAAATAGCATATGAATTCACGGAATGTAAGTTTTGTTGTAATATAAACTTTCAGATAAATAATTTCACTGTGTTATCAGTCGTCGACGTATAACTAATACGCCTTCCTCCTTCTGGCCTTGTGAAATTAATTATCTGAAAGTCTATAGTTTACGTGTTTATTTTTTGACAGGATTAACATGATGAACTGGATTAATTTAATCTTATAAATCAAAACACACATCTTCATCAAACCTAAGTTGAGCGATTTTTTGCGAAGAAATGTGCCAAGATCTTGATGCAGCAAGGTTTGCGAAAAGCGCAGGCATACCAATGGATATGTCGAGACTTTTCGCAAGTCCTTGATGCGCAAGAGATTGGTGCAAGTCGAGTAAAAAATCGCTCAATTTAGCTCAAAGATAAATAGCAATAATAAGGAGTTTTATATTGTCTGAACCGGTTTATATAATTGGGATAGATTTAGGCACGACTAATAGTGTTGTAGCATATACTGAAGCTAATATTACCAAGGGTGAAACTTCCGATATAAAGATACTTAAGATACCTCAGTTAACAGGTCCGGGAACAGTAGAGAAAAGAGAAATATTGCCTTCTTTTATTCTTATGCACGAAAAAAATGATGCCATGGATGAGTCACTTAATCTGCCGTGGGATAATGAAACTCATTATGTTGTTGGCGAGCATGCCAGAGGTAGAGGCGCTGAAATCCCGGGCCGCCTGATTTCTTCATCCAAATCCTGGCTTTGTAACACAATGATTGACAGAAATAAGCCGGTTCTTCCATGGGGAGGTGAGGACAAACAGCCAAAGCTATCGCCGGTTGAGGCTTCAGCAGCCATATTGCGGCATATTCGCGATGCATGGAATAACATAATAGCTGGGGATGATGAAAAATTATTAATTCAAAATCAGGAAATTTTTTTAACTGTTCCCGCTTCGTTTGATGCTGTTGCAAGAGAACTTACTGTAAAAGCCGCTGGTCTTGCAGGTCTATCGAATGTTACTTTGCTTGAAGAACCCCAGGCTGCATTTTATGCATGGATCGAATCTTCAGGTAATCAATGGAGAGATAGTATTAAAGAGGGAGACCTTGTTCTTGTATGCGACATTGGTGGAGGCACAAGCGATTTCAGCCTGATCAATGTTTCTGATAATGATGGTGAGCTTTTACTGGAAAGGATAGCTGTCGGTGATCATCTTCTTGTCGGAGGTGATAACATGGATCTGGCCCTTGCGTATTCCGTTTCAAGACAGATGGCTGAAAAAGGCACTAAACTTGATTCATGGCAGATGCGTGGTCTTTGGCACAGTTGCCGCAAAGCAAAGGAAAATGTATTATCTGATCCTAAAAAAAAGAACTATCCTGTTACAATACTGGGCAGGGGAAGCAGTTTGATAGGTGGTACAATCAAGACAGAACTTTCAATGAATGATGTGCAGCAGCTTATTCTTGACGGTTTTTTCCCACAGTGTGAGATAACTGCCGAGCCCATAACAAATCAAAAGACAGGTCTAAAGGAGATTGGCCTTTCGTATGAAGCAGACCCTGCTATCACACATCATCTTGCAGCCTTTCTTGGCAGGCATAAAATTGATGGTGAAAGTAACAGGTTGCCGAATGCCATCCTTTTTAACGGCGGCGTTATGAAGCCTGAGCCTGTAAGAAAACGCATAAAGGAAGTATTATTATCCTGGGCTGGATATGGAAGCTCCTCATCTATCAAAGAGATTGATACAAAAGACTTTGATTTGTCTGTTGCAAGAGGGGCGGTTTATTATGGCCTGGCAAGGCGCGGAGACGGCATACGCATTCGAAGCGGTCTTGGCCAGTCATACTACATTGGTATTGCTGCATCAATGCCTGCGGTGCCAGGTATGCCTGCTCCAACAAGGGCACTTTGTGTTGCGCCTTTCGGTATGGAGGAAGGTGCCAAAGCAAAACTTGAAAATCAGGAATTTATTATAGTGGTAGGTGAACCTGTAAAATTTGATTTTTTAGGATCATCATTAAGACCTGAAGATTCATTAGGTACGGTGGTTGATGACTGGGAAGATGAGATTAATGAAATTAATGAGATAGCAACAATTGAGACTACGCTGGATGGAGATTATGGCAGCGTTATTCCCGTAAACCTCGAAATAGATATAACAGAAGTCGGAACTCTTGAATTATGGTGTGTTGCCAGGGAGGATGACCGCAGATGGAAACTGGAGTTCAATGTCAGGGAGAAAGAAAATTTTGGACCTTCTTGAGAAACATTTCATAATAGGTATTGATTTAGGGACTACCAATTCTGCTGTATCGTATGTGGATCTTCTGGCGGATGCAAAAAAGAAGCATAAAATAAAGATATTTAAAGTTCCTCAGCTTACAGGTTTTGGAGAAGTTTCCAGACTTCCGGTTTTACCATCGTTTCTCTATATTCCGGGGAAGTATGATATTTCAGAAGAGGCTGTATCACTTCCATGGACAAGCGATGAAAAAAACTTTGTCGGAGCTTTTGCAAGAGATCATGGGGCAAAAGTACCGGGCAGGCTTGTATCATCTGCAAAAAGCTGGCTTTGCCACAGTAATGTGGATAGAAAAGCCAGGATTCTTCCATGGGGAGCAGGTGATGAGGTATTTAAAATTTCACCTGTTGAAGCTACCGCATCATACCTGAAACATATAAAAAAAGCGTGGAACAGCTCAAAAGGCGATGATGAGGATCTATATCTTGAAAACCAGATAATAATTATAACTGTGCCTGCCTCTTTTGATGAAGTTGCACGTGATCTTACAGTTGAAGCTGCATCAATGGCTGGTTTAAGCAATGTAACTTTACTGGAAGAGCCTCTTGCGGCTTTTTATAGCTGGTTGATTCGTCATGAGCATAACTGGAATAAATTTGTAAATCCGAATGAGCTTATTCTTGTTTGCGATGTTGGGGGCGGAACTACTGATTTTACATTGATAACTTTGAGAGAGGTCGAGGGAAGCCCCAGGTTCGAGAGGATAGCGGTTGGAGATCATTTAATCCTCGGAGGTGACAATGTTGATCTTGCACTTGCAAGCAATATAGAACGGCGTTTGTCCAAAAAAAGGATATCTTTAAGCGGGGACAGGTGGAGAACTCTATGCCATCAGTGCAGAAAGGCCAAAGAAAATATTTTAAACCAAGATGCGGAATCAGAAAAAATTACATTAATGGGGGAGGGCAGTAAGCTTATTGCGGGAACGGTTTCAGCAGAACTCGGGCGTAAAGAGATTGAGAAAACAGTGCTGGAAGGTTTTTTTCCGCTTGCTGATCCAAAAGACATAAAGAAAATAAATATCAGGGAAGGAATAACTGAATTCGGTCTTCCATATGAACAGGAGCCGGCCATAACAAGGCACCTGGGTTATTTCCTGGATAAACATAAAGAGGATGTTATAAAAGTATTAAACAGACAAGATCATGCTCCTGATCTTATCCTCTTTAATGGTGGATCATTAAAACCTGCTGTTATTCAAGAAAGAATAAGAGCAGCCATACGTTACTGGTTTAAGAACAAATTAAAAGATGAACGTCCAACATCGAACGTCCAACATCGAACGTCGAATAATGAAAAAAAATCTGATTTTTCTTCTGATTTTCCTCGAGTATTAAAAAATACGGATCCTGATCTTTCTGTTGCGCTTGGTGCATCATACTATGGCCTTGTTAAGATTGGAAAGGGGGTGCGGGTTGGAAGTGGAAGTGCAAGGGCTTATTATCTGGGTGTTTCAAAAAAGAAATTCGAAACCATTGAAGATCTGTCAAAAAAGGGTGACAAAAAACTTGCTGTCTGTCTGGTAGAACGCGGTCTTGAGGAGGGAACAACTATTGAGCTGAAGGATAAAAAATTTGAGGTTCTTGCAAATCAGCCGGTTAGTTTTGATATTTACAGCTCAAGCTTTCGTTCAGGAGACAGATGCGGCGATCTTGTTGAGATAGACGATTCTTTGACTTGCCTTCCGCCCATACAAACAGTTGTTCAGTATGGGAAAAGGGGCGTTAAGACAAGGATTCCCGTTCGGATTGAATCAGATTATACTGAAATGGGCACAGTTGCTCTCTGGTGCCGTTCTCTAATAAGCAATCATCGCTGGAAGTTACAGTTTCAATTGCGGGATGCATTAACACCTGTAGATATCACTGACAAAGAAATATTTGAAGACTCTATTGTGGATGAAGTTCGTTCATATGTTGGAAGTATCTTTTCGGACAGAACAGATAGCAGTGCGCTTAAAAATTTAAGTAAGGTTATAATAAAAAAAGTCGGAAGATCCAGGGAAAGATGGCCGCTTGGATTTATTCGGAGAATTTCCGACGAGCTGATTAAATTCGTTGAAACTCGCACTTTCGGGCCTGAACATGAAAGCAGGTGGCTTAATCTGACCGGATTTTGTATGAGGCCGGGATTTGGAGATGGTTTTGATGAGTATCGGGTAAAGAGTTTATGGAAGATTCATAAGCATGGTACTATTCATTCAAAAAATGCACAGGTATGTTCTGAATGGTGGATATTGTGGAGAAGAGTGGCAGGGGGGCTTAGCGCAGGGCAGCAAAGACAGTTCATTCAGGAACTTGCTCCCATTATAATGCCTAAAAAGGGAACAAAGAGCAGAGTACCGCACCAGGAGCGTCTGGAAATCTGGATGGCGGTTGCAAATATGGAAAGACTCCTGGTAAAAGATAAGATTCAATGGGGGCGTATGCTTCTTTCAGAGATTAAACCCAAAAAATGCAAACCCCAGTATTTATGGTCTCTTTCGCGAATAGGTGCTCGTGAACTTCTTTATGGCCCTGTTGACAGGGTAATACCTTCTGAAGAAATATCTTCCTGGATTGAAGAAATACTGTCTAAGACGTGGCGCAACCCAAAACCCGTTGGGATGGCAATTGTTCAGCTTGCCCGCAAAACCGGTGATCGAATGAGAGATCTTGATTCATCAATTATAGACAGCATCATAGACTGGATGAATCAATATGATATTTCAGGTCCTCATATAAAATATTTAGAAGATGTGGTTCCAATGGCTAAAAGTGAAGAAAATGCCATTTTTGGTGAAACGCTTCCGTCAGGACTGGTTCTTCACTAACCAATATTTTTCACAAACAACTCAAAAACAAAACAACTCTGGAGGCTGTCTTGAAAATTGCTGTTTCTGCTGACAGCCCGGATCTGAATGCAAAAGTTGGATCCAGATTTGGGACTTCTAAATACTTTATAATTGTTGATCGGGATACAATGGATTTTGAGGCGGTTGCAAACCCTGGCGCTTCAACTTACCAGGGCTCCGGTGTTCAGGCAGTAGTGCTTGTTATCAGCAAGAAAGTTGATACGGTTTTAACAGGTTACTGCAGCCCCACTGCCATTGGCCACCTTACAACAAACGGCATACAGGTGCTTGCCGGAGTTGTCGGCACGGTTGGAAAGGTTGTGCAGATGTACAAAAAAGGCAAATTGCAGCGACAGCCTGGAGTTAAATCCGGCCTTGAAGCAGGCGTTAAGATTGATAAGACAACTCTGATTCATGCTTTAAGCAATTCCGTCAATCAGATTATCAGGCTTCTGCCTGTTTTAACCGGTGTGGTGCTGCTCATCGGACTATTCAGCTCATTTATCTCAAAAGAGCTCCTGTCCTCTGTTTTTTCAGGCAATATTGCAATAGATACTCTCCTGGGGGCAAGTTTGGGGAGTATCTTTGCCGGCAGTCCCATTAATAGTTATATCATTGGTGGAGAATTTCTGGAATATGGGATCAGCCTGTTTGCGGTAACCGCCTTGATCATTTCATGGGTGACGGTAGGAATAGTGCAGTTGCCGGCTGAGATAGCAGCTCTGGGCATAAGATTTGCTTTGGTCAGGAATGCGGTGTCCTTTGCTTTGTCCCTGATTATAGCGTTTTTTACTGTAGTGTTTTTTACTATTATTGGTGTATGAATATGTCAAACAGGACTACACGCAAACAAAGTGTCATGCGGATGATCTATTTTCCTGCTTCCGTAATTGCAGTATATGGAATTATCTTTGCATTTATGCCGGCCAGAGCTTTCCTTGCTCTCAAAAGCAGCGGCATTATTTTTTCCAATATAATTATCCCACTATCCCTTGTTTTTATTCTTATGATAGTTCTGAATCTCTTTTTAAAACCAGCATATATTGCGAGTTTTCTGGGAAAGGAAGCAGGCATTAAAGGAATCATACTATCAATGACGGCAGGAATTATTTCTACAGGACCTATCTATGCCTGGTATCCAATGCTCAAGGAATTAAACGAAAAAGGGGCTGGAAGTTCATCCATTGCCGTTTTCCTGAACAGCAGAGCTGTCAAGCCGTTTCTTCTGCCAATAATGATTGCGTATTTTGGATGCTTATATGTAGCTATACTTACGGTATTTACAATTACGGGGGCACTTGTCGCAGGATATATAGTAGGGGCGCTGGTGGAGAAAAATGTGATTAAATACACCGACTGAGCATTACAAATGCTAAGTATTGTCAGACCAGGCAGGAGTATTCGGATTTGGAAGAAATGTCATCTTTAAATAACTTTCCCAAAAAATGTCAGGAGTGCGCAAAATCATCCAGGTCGATGATTCATGGCAAGTGTGGCTTCTGCCAAGACTTGGAATTTCAAGAAAATGTACTCTGTCATCTAAACAGGTGCATACAAAATCCAGCGGTTTTTGAGTGTTATGCTTTCCAGCCTGCACTCAAGTTGGTCGGATCGTCTGACCGGGAGATTCCGTCTTTGCCCAATGATGTCGTCAAAGACAGCTCTCCACAAAATGGTCTTCAGGAGCTGCTTGATTCCGATAAAATTAAATATCAGCG
>JAJSZW010000009.1 GCA_030262895.1 Deltaproteobacteria bacterium
CTCAATGATGTCTTTCTCCATAAAGAAAAATTGTTCTCCAGAATCACTATTTATGAAGCCAGAATTAGCTCTGGTATAATCTATTAATCCTTCTATCTTTCCTGGCAATGTTGCATGATCTATTAAATCTTGATTTATCGTAGCGACACGAGATATCCATTTCCCCTTATACATTGAGCGATCATGATAAACCTTTTCAGAAGCTGAATATCTATGAGTTGGTAGTTCTTTCAAAACAGCATATGAATAATCAATAGAATATACGGTGCTTCTTCTTCCTGAGCCAAGTTGCTCCACATTGATTAAATTATATTCCTGAGATTTGCCGGTATACTTATACAACGGCACATTAGGAAAACTGAATTTAAAAGAACTTCGCGCTTTACACACTGCGGTTATATTATCAAGAAATTCTCTATCTTGTTGATTAAATAGTGTTTCAGTTTTTATGGCATGTTGTTTCAGCGCATTTAATGCATGTCGCTTGTTAACTTTTACTGCACAATTTTTCTCAGAATATGCGGTATTCATAACCATATCTAGAAGCTGAATTAAGCGCCTCATATTGCCACTTGAGGCATACATAATCTGTTCAAGTCCATCCCCGTAAATGCCGGATTTTGTTAATTCAAAAATATCCTCTGGTTGAATTGAACTATCAATATGGGCGTATGGGTTGAGGTATTTTTTGATAATATGATAAGCTCTTTCTCTGTACCTTTTGTAACCAACTTCATCAGAAACCGAATCTTCCAACATAACAACGTCGCCATATCTGGTTTCAGTCAGCATATCTGAATATGAATTAGGATATACAGCGATTTTGGTTCTAATAAATGACGCTGTCCTGAATTGATTCATTAAGATTTCAAATGAACACGGTGCGTTCTCTTGGTCTCTAAAAAAGCTTTTATCTAATGAACCAGCTTCATCCATTAGTAACAAAATTTTTCCATCCTGTTCTTCAAGTAGATTTTTATAACACTCCTCAATATCCTTTATTCCTGGATTTGGTTTAACCTTTAGTTCGGCAAAGTTGGTCTTTTTCCAGTCATAAGAAACTTCAATAAATTTTGGCTTAACACCACCCTTCAACCCCAATTCCGTTGTAACTCGCTCAACGTATTCATCACTCCCTAACTTTGATAGTTGCCTCATGCTGGATGATAGTTTGAAACTCTCAGGAAACTCCTTTGGCAATAATTGAGTTCCCCTATGAAGAGCTGCCAATTCTGTTGCATCTTCTAAACGTAAATATATTGATGTCAATTCTTCAACAATTTTGATAATAATAGCACGGTAAATATCCTCGGGTCTTGATATGTGTTGAAAGTCATTTAGTCTTATAAACACCGGTAAAATCAATTCCTCTTCTTGATCAATCAAACTCGGAACTAAAACCGAAAGATAGTAAGCATGGTTTGCGCGAAGATACATTGTTTTTCCTGATCCCATACGCCCTTTAATTATCGTGTTTTCATAATCAAATGGTGTTGTTAGCCCTTCAGTGGGACTAACAAATAGATTGAGAATATTAGTAATATCATATTCATCTGCATTTCTAACCTTGAACGGTCTTTCTTTAAATATTTTTTCCATAATCTTAGCTTTTTCCTGATTTATTATTCACATAACGCTGATCTAACGCGCGAACGGGACATTCTGCCATAAGATATTTAACAGCAAAAATGGACGCAACCCTCAAAAGGTTGAAACGATGCCTTTATTGCTCGTCGAGTTCAGTGAGATCTTATGTTTTGGTCGATTTCAATATCTTGACTGATCTTAATTCGTTGTAGCAAACAGGTTTAACACCGTACATAAGGCTATTATCACTGTAGCACCAACCAATATCCAATTGAGAAAATATATTTTCCTGGAAAGTCTGTCGTTACTTTCAGTACTTTTTTTCATTTGGCTGACCAATTTATTAATGGCCTTCTCAAGGTCTTGGGTGCATTTTACAGTTATAGCCAACTTTTCATACTCATGAGCTTCAATGCCACCACCACTGTTATCGGCTTTATATACCACCCCTCGGTTTCCTGCATCTCTAAGAATTTGTTCTTTATCTTTATTCTCAAAGTCCATTGTTTATGCCCTTTATAACTTTGATGTAGCGGGCCTAAAAGCCCGATTTGTTTTCGTGCATTATTGCATGCGAAAAAGAAAAATAGGGCAATTTTGTACGATAAAACCCCCTACTAAGGGTATTATCGTGCAATTTTGCCGAATAAAAAGTCTTGACATTATAATAGAAAGACTGTAAGTTTGACTGAAAGTCGAATCCGGTTGCCAAGTGTCGAAACCTTTATTGAAGGTGTTAGATAGTATTTCATAAAATCTATGTTGTAAGATATCCAGCCATTTCCAAGCCAAGAAATATCTACAACAATTTGTAGGAGATATACATGATAAAGGTTATGACGGTCAAGCCAAAACTGTTGGATCAGGTACGCCATGCTACACGGGTCAGACACCTCAGTTACAGAACCGAGCAAGCCTATGTGCATTGGATAAAAAGGTTCATTTTTTTCCACGATAGCCCGCTGGATTAGGCGATTAGACATAGCATCGAAAATGAAATTGACCGAAAAGCAAAAAGCATTTTTAGGTTATATCTCGCGCTACATAGATGAGTGGAATCGCTCACCCAGTTTTGAAGAGATATGTTCCCATTTCGGTTTTAACTCTTACAACACGGTAACTACTTATCTCAAGGCCCTGGAGCGCAAAGGCTATGTTCGGCTTCCCAGGAGAAAGAATCAGAAGCGGGCCATTGAGGTGATCAGTCCTGTGGAAACCAGGCGATTTGAGTTTCCCCTGCTGGGAAGAGTTGCGGCGGGAAAACCGATCGAGGCGGTCGAAGACGTGGATGTCATTGAAGTCCCTCCATCCATGATAGGCAGTGGAGAGCACTTTGTCCTTCAGGTCAAGGGGGATTCCATGAAAGACGACGGAATGCTGGATGGGGATTTCGTAGTGGTCAGGAAACAGCCGACAGCAGAAAACGGAGAGACCGTTGTGGCCTTAGTCAACAATGAGGCAACCATTAAGAAATATTACAAGAGGAAACGCGATGTGGAACTTCGACCCGCCAACGAGGGAATGGAGTCCATTGTTGTCAAGCATGGGGGCCTGCGGACCCAGGGAAAGGTGGTGGGTGTTATCAGGTATTTTGGATAGATTGGCCGCCAGCATATCAATTAATGGGTAACCCCTATGTTTTTACTACTTATACCTATAAAGGAAGAATACTGGCTCGCAACTTTTTTTGATCAATAGTGACTATCGCACCGTCTTCGAGGTGCTTCTCAAACTGGTGAAGCGCTGAAACTACAAGCGGACCGAGGTGTTCGGGAGTTACGTTTTGGGTGCGAATTTGAATGACACTTGGACAATCCGCTTTCGTGGCGGCAAGTATGGTTCCAAAATCCAGATCATGCGTGAAAACGACATATCCGTTGGATCTGGCATATTCCAAAATTTCATAATCCGGAGCGTCTGGCCGGCCAATATGTGACCAGTGGGCCGCCTCCAAGCCCGCTTCCCTCAGTACGGACACCCACTTTGGGGAAAGATTCATGTCTATTAACAGCTTCATGCCGATGCCGAAACGAGTGGAACGTCAATTTCTTCGACACGCCATGCGGCGTAAGCAAGTGCCTCGTCAATGTCTTTTGCTTCCAAGTAGGGATACAATTTCAAAATTTCCTCTTTATTGTGTCCCGAGGCAACAAGGCCGACGATCATCCCTACAGTTACACGCATGCCACGAATGCAGGGCTTCCCTCCCATGATATTGAGATCGAAGGTAATTCTGGTTAACGGTATCATTTTAGACCTCCACTGATAAATTTCTTTTTGCCTTGTAGTAACTATACTGTGTCGTGCCTCTTACTGCAAGTCAATACATTATGAATATTGTAAATAAAAACATCAGAAATGAGGTAAAATCGGCTTGTAAAATACAGGCTAAACCCGCTCAATTCTTACCGCGCAGACTTTGAACTCGGGTATCCTGGCTACAGGATCGAGGGCGTCGTTGGTTAAGAGATTAACCGCCATTTCCCCAAAATGGAATGGAGCCGCGGGTCATAATGCCGCTGTTGTAGTGATAGAGTTCTCTTCCGGTTGAAAGAAGGAAGGGATATTCTTTATTTGGAAGCTCATTTGGAAGGATAAATTCAACTGATTGAAACAGGCCTTTTCCACGGGTAAATTTATCTTTATGAAGATATGGCGTACCAGGATGCTCCCAGCTTGTGCATAGGGACTATGGGGGACTATGGTGTCACTACTATTCAAAATTTGACACCAATTCGTCAAGCTGAGGGGCTGGGCAACAATAACCGAAAAAATATGATAAAAGATAAAAACTACCGGTCAAATAATGCCTTTCAAAAACGGCACGGCTTTGCCCATTCCCTCTCAAGCGCTTTGTTTGCATTTTTCATATAGTGTTTCTGGAGCAATATCAGCGCCATTCGGCCAAGCAATAGTGCCACCCTCTATTGAGGCCTTTTTGAAAAACTCTATATCATTAAGTGGTTTAAAAATTGTTCCTCTTGTTAGATACGGAGAAAAATCAATTTCGCTTGTTGTGCCATCATCAAAAACGATAGAATAAATATAGTTTTTTTTATACTTGATTTTTTTTACATCATTCATGTCCCACATACTAATTCATCCTTCCTAATCCAGTGGAGATATTTTTTTAATTTCTTTATCGTTTCTGGCCAAATCCCAGTCTTCCATCAGCTCATCTGTATGCAAATCTACCCATTCTCTTATCAATTTCCTTGCGGTTTTTGATTTTATATCTCCTTTCAACACATTGCCATTTAAGTCAAAAACAGCCTTATTGCCTTGATAATCCGCATGAAAATGTGGTGGATTATGTTCATCATAAAACATTCGTATTATTATACCGAAAAATCTCGAAATTTCTGGCATATATGCTCCAATATTTATGCGAACAATTTAAATGTTAAGAAATAAATCAATGATGTTTGATATTAATAGATTATTTCTTGATTCCAATTGTATATAAATATGACCTTATTTTTCATGCAAAAGCAAGAATTTTATAATCACAAAAAACCTCGCAAACTACTGGATCAGATACGCGATATCATGCGTTTGAAACACTATGCTTTTCGCACCGAGTGTACTTACATAAGCTGGATCAAACGGTTCGTGCTTTTTCACGATAAAAACATAAGGACTTGGGTGGGGCGGAAACTTTTTGAGCCCCGCCATGGTAGGACGGATGTTATGGAATAGGCTTATGTGAAATACGGGTTAAACCCGCTCAATACTGACTGCGCAGACTTTGAACTCGGGTATTCTGGATACAGGATCGAGGGCGTCGTTGGTTAAGAGATTAACTGCCATTTCCCCGAAATGGAATGGAATAAAAACAGTCCCTTCGGGGCTTCTTTTTGTAATACTGACACGGGCTTTAATCTCTCCGCGGCGGGATGTGATCTTAACCATATTTTTGTTTTCTATTCCCTTTTTCTCAGCGTCCAAAGGATGAATTTCCACAATAACTTCAGGTGAAATGGCATGGAGGCCCTTAACCTTGCGGGTCATAGTGCCGCTGTTGTAGTGATAGAGTTCTCTTCCGGTTGAAAGAAGGAAGGGATATTCTTTATTTGGAAGCTCGTTTGGAAGGATAAATTCAACTGATTGAAACAAGCCTTTTCCACGGGTAAATTTATCTTTATGAAGATATGGTGTGCCAGGATGCTCCCAGCTTGTGCATGGCCATTGAAGTCCATGATTTTTTAGCCGTTCGTAGTGAATCCCCCCGTAATTCGGCACAAGATTGGCGATTTCCTCCATAATCTCTTCAGGGTGATTATAATTCATCGGGGTTCCCATCTTCTCTGATAAACTGCATATTATTTTCCAGTCGGGTCTTGAATCGCCAATAGGTTTTATTCCCTTTCTCACGCGCTGAACACGCCTTTCAGTATTGGTAAATGTGCCGTCCTTTTCTGCAAAACTGGCAGCAGGAAGTACCACATGGGCGAGTTTGGCTGTCTCGGTCATAAAGATATCCTGAACAACTAAAAAATCCAGTTTTTTAAGGACATCTTTAACATGTTTTAGATTAGGATCGCTTACAACAGGGTTTTCACCCATTATGTATATACCTTTTAACTCTTCATTAAGAACGGCAGACCACATATCCGTTACAGCAAGTCCTGGTTTTGAGGAAAGCTTAATGCCCCAGGCCTCTTCAAATTTTTTAACATTCTTCTGTTCGGAAACGCTTTGGTAACCGGGAAAAACATTGGGAAGAGCGCCCATATCGCAGGCTCCCTGCACATTATTCTGGCCACGCAAAGGATTAACTCCTCCTCCTTCGATCCCGACGTTACCGCATAACATGGCCAGATTTGCTATTGACTTAACATTATTAGTCCCAAACGCATGCTGTGTAATACCCATAGCATATGCAATAGAGCCGTTTTGGGCTTGAGCATAAATACGTGCCGCTTTTTTAAGATCTTCGGGAGGTATGCCGGTGAGTCTTTCAACAAATTCAGGATTGTATTTCATCACCGTCTCTTTCATAGCCATAAAATTCTCGGTTCTTTCCGCCACATAAGAGGCATCATAAAGATCTTCTTCTATGATGACATACATCATTCCGTTTAACCAGACCACGTCTGTCCCGGGTTTGGGGCGCAGCCAGATTTCAGCATATTTCACCATCTCGATTTCACGGGGGTCAACAACTATCAGCTTTGTCTTGCCCTCAACTATGGCCTTTTTCATATTAAGAGCTATGACAGGATAGTTTTCGGTAGAATTAGTCCCAGTCAAGAGGATAACATCAGCCTTTCTAAAGTCGGCTATAGAGTTGGTCATTGCCCCGCTTCCAAACGATGCGGCCAGCCCGGCCACAGTGGGAGCATGTCAGAGACGGGCGCAGTGATCAACATTGTTTGTGCCAACGACTGCGCGCATAAATTTCTGCATGAGGAAATTCTCTTCATTCGTACACTTTGCCGAACTCAAACCAGCCAGACTATCGGGGCCGGATTTGGTCTTTATCTCCAAAAATTTCCGGGCAATCAGCGAAATCGCCTTTTCCCAGCTTACCTCCCAGAAATATTCCCCTTTTCTTACAAGCGGGGTCTTAAGCCGATCAGGGTGACGGACGAACTCGCTTCCGAATCTGCCCTTGACGCATACATTTCCGAAATTGGGACTATCGTTTGAATCTGCGGTAACTTCTACAATCGTCTGGCCTTTAATATTCAAAACAATAGAACATCCACAGCCGCAAAAAGGACAAACTGTTTTAATCTTCTTAATTTCGTTTGCAGCAACAGGCAGGGTAACATTTTCTTTTACAAGAGCACCGGTTGGACAGTTATCAACACAGGCTCCACAGGAAACACATTTGTCATTAATTCTAATAGAAACAATGCCGGGGAACCCGTCCTCTTCAAACTCTTTTCCTTCCAGCTCAAGGGCTCCATATTCACAGCTATTCTCACAGCGCTGGCAAAATATACACTTGTTCGGATCAATAACAATAAAGGGGTGGCTGCTGTCGATCGGATACTGACGGCGCTTGAGCATTTTTGAAACCGGGAATCTAACCCCATATTCGATGGACAGGCTGCGCAATTCACATTTATTAAGAGCCACGCATCCGCACTGCAAGCATCTTTTAGACTCACGTAAAGCTGTTTCCTCGGTGAATCCCAGTTCTATTTCGTCAAAATCCCTTGTACGCCTTTCCGGCGCCCTGACCGGCATCTTTTCTCCTAAACGAAGGGTAATATTCTCGAAATTATGCAAATCAACATCTTCAAACTTTTTACCCTTAGTAAAATTAATCTGGCGTTTCGGAGAGGGCAAGGGCGTGTCGGTAAGATATGAATGGATGGCGTTAGCTGCCTTTCTGCCGCCGGTAACTGCCTGGATAACTGTTCTGGGACCACGGACGACATCACCCCCTGCAAAAACCCCTTTTTCTGAAGTTTGAAATGTCTGAGGGCTGGAAATAATGGTACCGCCCGGAAGAACATGAGGTTTTATGTTTTCATCCGGCGATTCCATCCATGAAAGGTCAGGAATCTGTCCGGGCGCCAGAATTACAGTATCTGCTTCACGAATTTGTTCTGAGCCTAAAAAAGGAATGGGAAGACGTCTCCCTTTCTCATCAGGCTCACTCAATTTCATTCTGACTGTTTCAAGCTTAAAAAAGTTCTTTTCCCTGCTGATTTTTGAAAGCCCTGTCATATAAATAAAATTAACTTCTTCTTTTTCAGCTTCCTTGACTTCCCTGTGAATTGCAGGCATCTCCATCATTGAACGCTGATATATAACAACGACTTCGTCTACGTCCACCATCCTTACGCAAGTCCTGGCTGTATCAACAGCCGCATCACCGCCGCCTATGACTGCGACTCTTCTGCCTATTACAGGAGTCTGTCCAAGGCTTACCTTCAGAAGAAAATCAGAGCCTGAAAGCACTCCATCCAGCTCCTCTCCTTCAATGCCTGATTGCTGTTTTTTCCATGCGCCCATACCTAAGAAAATAGCCTCAAAACCTTCCTCTTTAAGGCTTTTAATAGTGAAGTCAACTCCCAGCCTCCGCCCCATTCTGGTATTCACCCCCGCTCTGAGTATGCTCTCTATTTCCTGGTCAACTATCTTTTTGGGAAGACGAAATTCAGGTATGCCGTAACGAAGCATGCCTCCGAGTTGCGGCATGGCCTCGAATATAGTTACACAATGACCCATCTGTGATAAATAATAAGCAGCGGAAAGACCGGCAGGACCTCCTCCCATCACAGCGACTCTATGCTCGGAAGAAGGAGTAGGCGGGATGACATCAGCATCCTTATGTTGAATAGCATAATCCGCCACAAAGCGTTTTAAATGATTTATAGATATGAACTCTTCAATAAGAATGCGGCGGCATCTTGATTCACAAAAATGCGGGCATACCCTACCTATGGAAAGCGGAAGGGGATTCTTCTCTTTGATAAGTTTCAGAGCTTCAATAAACTCACCACGTGCAATCAGACTGAGATATCCCTGAATATTGATATGGGCCGGGCAGGTCTGAGAACATGGCGCAATGCAATCGCCGTAATGCCTTGACAGCATGCTTGTTAAAACGCGCTGTCTTGACTCTGTAACACGGTCACTTTGAGTGGCAACTTTCATGCCGTCTTCCACAGGAGTGGAGCAGGCCGGCAATAGATCCTCTCTACCATCGACTTCGACCACACATATACCGCAGGGATGTTCGACCGTCTTTGTCGGCACATAACATAGCGTTGGAATAATGACCCCTGCCGCATTTGCAGCATTTAAAATTGTTGTGCCGGGATCAACCCATAATGTTTGGCCGTCAATCGTTATTTCAAGCTTAGACATTTTTATGATTGAAAACTGACTTGTGAAAAAGCTATTAGCTATTAGCCATTAACTGTTAGCCATTAGCTAAAGGCTAACTGCTAAAAAACAAAGCTAAAGGCTAATTGCTAAAAGCTAACTGCTAAAAATCTTCGATTTGAGAATAGCATCCAACTGACTATAATTTCAGGTGGTTTGAGTTTTCGTCCAGCCACTAAGTAGTAAGCCATGAATTTGAAAAAAGAACATTGCCCATGAGAACACGCGTTGTTTTATAATGCTCCAGCTCTTTTTGGTCTAAGGAAGCAGGGTCGGGTTCGTTTCCATCCATGATGTCATGTACCAATTTCAGATGTTCAGGTCTTTCTCCCTTGGCAATGCTCAATAATTCCTTGTCATACCCATCGACAATCGCAGAATAGAGACCATGTTTCATGAGCATCATCATATATGTACGGTTCAGGTAGGGACGAAGATCTTCAGGCGCGCCATTGGAAATATTGGAAAGCCCTACAATGGATTTGGCTTCAGGTGCAATTTCTCCTAACATGCTCATGAATTCCAGACCGGATAGAACCTGGTTTGCATCAACACATATCGGAGTAGCAATAGGGTCGATCCAGATATCTGACGAAGGAATCCCTGCCTCATTTGCCTGATAGATAAAATCGACAGCCATGGCAGCCCGCTCATTAGCATCCCTGGGCATTCCTTCCTTGCCCCAGAGAAGTCCTATAACGTCCGCTTTATATTGAGTAACCATTGGAATACCTTTTTCCAACCTTTCAGGCTGTAATGAAACGGAATTCATCAATGGCTTTGCTTTTGTATTTGCCTTTAATCCGGCTTCCATAGCGACTAAATTTGTCGTATCAAGAGAAAGAGGAAGATCGCTAACCTCCTGGACTGTTTTTACCAGCCAGTCCATCATCTCATCACCGCCCTTGCGGGCCGGGCCTATATTCAAATCAAGATAGTCTGCACCATTTTCTGTTAGTACACGAGCCATATCCTGAATAGGCTTGGGATTTCTCTCCTTCATTGCCGGCCCGATTGTTTTAGACATTATATTAATATTTTCCGCAACACAGATAACCATAGGGAACCTCCGGTTCGTTGGGTATTAGTTATTGGGTATTAGTTATGGGTATTGGGTTATTAGTAGGGGCACGATGCATCGTGCCCCTACCATAGGCCCTGCTCACTTTCCCTACGCTACATGCTCCACTGTTTCAAATACGCCGGCAGATGACTTGCCTCTCTTGGCCCTATGAGTATTTCCCAATCAGGTAATTCTTCTTCCAGTTCTCCGCTTATGGTTGCAAGATAACCGGGAATAACCAGTTTGCGATGTTTAACTTTTTCCTCTATGCCGGATTTTTTAACAAAGGTCGCAACAGTATCGGCTGCAAATTTACCTGCGGCCCAGGCAGTCAGGACTGAAAGCCCTTCAGTGTCTTTTATCAATAGATAGGATGGTATCCGGCTGGAATCTACCTCGCCGGAAACAATAAAATAGGTAAGAGAGAAATTCCCGGTAATAAGAACCGGTGAAGTTTCATTTGTGGCACCGATTTCATAGATCTTCTGCTCCACAGCCATAGGACGCTGAGGATCTGTAAAAATATTCATGCTTGCAAGCAGAAGCGGAAATACGCTGTGCCCCTCTATTTCCGACATTACAATTACACCACCATATTTTGCCGTCATCTGGCAGGCAATCATGGTTTCCTTTATCAAGTTGTCGGCCATTTCGCAAGGAAATACAATCGTCGGAAATCCAAAAGGTTTAAATTTCTTTAACAAAGCGGCTCTTCTTATAATAATCTGATCCTCAAGCGCCTTCTTGGCAGACCTTGCCCCTGAATCCAGGACTAAATCTTTTAATCCCATTGCTATTAACTTTTCAGAGACTTCCGACAACTCTTCGAGGTTACTGCCCTTAACGGCTAACGGACAAGAAAGCTCTTTTGCAAGATTACCCATTGATTCAAAGTTGTCCTTATTGGCAGCATAAAGTAATGGTTTTCTGTTTGAACAGCTCTTGGCCACCTGAGATAGCGCATCTGCATCTTCGTTCATTAATACCAGACCCGCATCAGTCTCGTTGCAAACTTTCTCAACTAATGCCCCAAATTTGGAAGCATCCCCGGACTCTGCTTTGATTGCAACCAGCTCAGGCCTCAATACAACACCAACTCGTTCATAGACAATATCGTTAAACTTTTTAAGCCTTGATGTAATTTCTGCTTCATCCATATTATCCGAAAGAAGAAGCGTAAATGCAGGTGGATTTTCAAAACGTTTCTCATGACGGAATAACACAGTTTCCCCGCCCAACTTTACTGCACGGTCGCCGGTACCTATAACTATACTTCTTACAGGAGGTGCCGAGGCCTCACCTATCTCTTCTTTCACATCATCAGGGATATCCGGACATGCGTCAAGTTCAGCCTGACCGGCAGCCAGCTTCATGGCAAACGCCAGGCAGGTGGGAACTCCGCACTTGCCGCAGTTGGTCTTCGGAAGCTTTTTAAAAATCTCTATACCTGAAAGTCCCATAACTATTCTTCTCCTTTATTTCTATTCACATCAACGGATCCATTGTAAGAGCAGGATGCCCTTTCTCCTCGAGAAAAGGAAGAATTTCTTCTTCCGTAGTTCCAATTGTTTCATCGGCAATCATATCCGAAAAATTCGGGATACCCATTTCCTCGCATATAGGCTTCATTCTTTCGGCAATTTCCTCTTTCAGCATCTTTGGAAGCCATACCACACGTTTTAAGCCTCCTTCAGCCAGCAGGAACTTACTACTGCAAATATAATGCTTACTTACGCCAAGAAAACCGGGTGTCTGGTTTCCACCACCTACCATGCCGGCAAGAGTCGTAAACTTCATTCCGCATGGTGTCATTCCCCTAAAATCTCTGTTTACTACCATAATACCATTACACATGGGAAGGATTGTAGCTATACACTCAAAGCAGCCACATGCCGTCATTGGAAAATTCATCAGGCTGTAAGCACATACTTGCTCAACTTTTTGGCGTGATGCTTTATTTACAAAATCAGTAATTCCCTTCCACTGCCCAAGAACAGGTTCCGTACATTCCCCCTTTATAATAGGCTGATTCGGGCCTGTAGGATTGATCTCAAAAGAAGCCTTACAGTCAAGCCAGTTATAAGCACCGCACATCCCTACGCGTTCAGGGGTAATTATGCATACATGGCTGGGAGCAAAAGACTGACACAATGTACATGAATAATAGGTATCTTCTGTTTCATCGGTCATACCTTCAACTCTGTCATCTCTCTCTTTATATACTCTCTTTGCCTGCTCTAAAACTTCTTTGACCTTTTCTTCATCTGTGTAAATCTTAACCTGGACTTTATCGACAATACCTCCAAAATCCTGATGGTACTTGGCATGCATAACCGTGCCGAGGTGTTTGAGCAAAAATCCTTTTTCAACAGCAGCCTTGCCCACCCTGATCCACATAATGCTTCTCTGTCCGATGTGCATTATGCCCTGAACATAATTGACGAGATGATGGATCTGGCGCTCTAATATCGGCTCAAAGTCAGACTGCATCTTCCGGCCAGCCACTTCTATAAGCATTGCAAATGGGAGCTTATCTCCCTCTTTAACCTGGTCAAGATCCGGGCCGACCATCTCAACCTTTCCATCTTCAACTTCTGACATGTCTTTTGAAACAGTCAGTTCAACTCCCAGAGTTCTTCCACCGCCGCATTCAAAATAGAGATCATCCTTGCGGATACGCTCTCCCTCAAATGCAGGGCCGTAAGACATGGGAATATCCACCTTGACGATGGAAACCTTAAGGCCGCGAACTTCAATAGCCCTGGCCACAATCTTATCGTGGGGGACATTGCTGACTACATGCTCGTACGTACAGACCCCCGTCGGGAGAATTTCAGGTATCGGTGTATCAGCTATGGTCGGAAATCCCCAGTTAATGGCCCCTGCCGCATTAGCATACCACTCATCGCTCACGGTCCCAAGCGGCATTGCAAAGGCAAATACCCTGTCTTTATTATAATGAAGGTTTCCCTTGAAATCTCCGGGCTTAATCCCGCCAAAGGACATGGCAACACGTGTTGCAAATCCTATGGCAAACACGGCTGCCCTGTAACTCGGCCCAAAAGAGACCAGCCGGGTAGGCCAACCAATCTGAACTCCGGCTTCTATCAACTGCTCCGACATGGTTTTGCCTTCGTAGTCGCCGCACATAAATACATATAGATTCTTTTCTTGAAGCTCTATTGCGATCTTTGCCGCAATCTCAATGCTCGGCGCAGCCCCTAATATCGCAGCAAACCCCGGTGCGGTGCCATCGACAAATTCCACGCCGCGTTTTCGCATGATAACATCGTCGGCAGCTCCCAGCCATATGTTGTCGGGAAGCGGGTCTTCTGCCTTTGTGTAAAAATCGGGCTGCTCCAAATATAGTATCGCCTCAATGATCTCTTCTGCAAAATAGGTAGCCATGCCGGCATCAAGTGCAGGAGCCAGGTAGGGAAGCCAGACCTTATCGCTTACAGGCGGCGGGACAAGCTCTTTGCACTTGTCCAGTATCTGGCGAACATCTCCCAATGTCTCTACAGGGATTCCAAGCATCCCGTAAATAATAGGAAGATAATACGTCGTATTCGGAAAGCCGATCTCTTGATCAGGCCCCCATTTCTTCAATGCTTCCTCGTATTTTTCCTCTGCCATACCCACAATTTTGTGGGCACCTCGAATTGCTGCCGAACAAATTATCTTAGACACTGTTTATCCCTCTCATAAAGTTAGCTCATAAGCTCATAGCTAAAAGGAAATTTCTATTTTTCAGTCATTAAATCTTTAATTGATTCTTTGACCAAACTAATCGCCTCAGGATGTCTCATCACCAGAATATCAGCTCCGGCAAGGAGTACACACTGAGCTGTTAAGGCCTCAATCAATATACCTCTCTTTTTTATATCTCCCAGCAGCGGCGCTTCCGATTCAGGGACTTTAACCTCTTTTGTCTTCCACACTTCTCTGGCAAGATTAGAAATGATTGGAAACTGAAGCCTTTCATCTTCCTGAATCAACGCTGCCATTCGAATCCGTTCCATTACACTGTAACAATATTCAAGTCCATATCCCAAAGCACCAGTTGACGGATCAATAATAATCTTTTCATCCGGCACATTTAAATTCCCTAAAAGAATATTAAGCTGCTTGGCAAGATTTATATCAATTGGTGTTGAAGCAACCACTGTATGCTTATAGCCTATAGCCGTTGCCCCAATCGCACGATAGTTCCCTTCTACAACAGGGCCTATAATTAAGTTCCTGCCCTCGCAAGCCTCGCAAACCGCCTTTAATACATCAGTATCCTTTTCAACATTGCTACATCCCCAGACAATCATTGGGACATCCACCGCATCAGAGACTTCTTTAGTGATTTTAGCAGCCTCGTCGGCTGAAATGTCCTTATCATTAGGATCGGTGCTAGCCAGTTGCAATGCAATCATTTCCGCCCCATATGTGTCAACGCATTTACGAGCCCATGCAGCCGGCTCCTTAATAACGTCGGCAAACGGTTCCAATGCCGTATCAGGCCAGTCTTCGGGTTCACTGTCATAAACCTCCATTGCTATCTTCGGAGGATTGGGCATTTCACCTTCAAACAGATGAAACGGATAACACGATTCACCACCAACAATAACTGTATTCCCTTCCCGTCCCAACGGAATTTCCCTTATCTTTCCTGTGTAAGAAACCTTTGGTACCTCAAAAGTCATTATTTCCCCCCTTATATACCTGCTTGGTAACTACTCAGGTTCACGACTTTTTCCGTGACCTGAAGCGCCCGCCAATTTTTTCCTGTTTTCTGTTTCCATCAACCCTAAACCCTAAGCCCAAAACCCCGAACCCTGATCCCTGATCCCCGATCCCTGATATTATACGGTCGGCCTTGGCATCAGTCCTGCCTTTTCCACAATGCCCGGAACAATATCTTCCCAGGCAACAGCCATTATATGAACACCATGAATTCCCTTGATCTCTTTTATCTGTTCAATAATCTCAAGACATATTTTTACGCCCTCTTCTTTTGCATCTTTTGCATTCGCCATCCGATCAACTAATTCCTCAGGCACACTTAATCCTGATACGTTATTCTTCATATAACGTGCCATGCCAACGGACTTTACAGGTATTACTCCGGCCAGAATATGTACCTTTTTATCCAGGCCGCGGTCCCTGACCATATCCATCCATCTGATAAATTTAGGAACATCAAAGATAGCCTGCGTCTGAATAAAGTCCGCACCAGCCTTGATTTTTTTTGCCAGTCGGGTAACGCGAAATTCAAAAGGATCGGCAAAAGGATTAGCTGCTGCTCCAAGGAAAAGCGGCACGTCTCCCGATATATCATCTCCAGATAAAAATTTCTTTTCATCGCGCATTTGTTTTAATGTTTGAAGAAGCTGCATAGAATCAATATCATATACACCCTTGGCTGTGGGATGGTTGCCAAACTTCTGATGATCACCGGAAAGGCATAATACATTTCGAATCCCCAGCGCAACAGCCCCTAAGATATCGCTTTGAATAGCAAGACGGTTTCGATCCCGCACGACCATCTGCATTACCGGCTCTACGTCAACCTGTTTTAAAATTACGCTCCCGCTCAAGCTTGACATACGAACAATTGCCGTCTGGTTATCAGTCACATTCAAGGCGTCGCAATGGGATTTAAGGAGTTCTCCCTTTTTCTGAATCACCTTTGCAGAGGTGCCCTTTGGAGGACCGCATTCAGCAGTTACAGAAAACTGTCCGCTGGATAATATTTTTTCTAGATTACTGCCCGATTTCATAATCATCACTCTTCCTATATTTTAGAGTTATCTATTTTCAATGGTATTGGGCCCAAAGTTCTGACTGTTTCAGTTACTTCTCCGGCCAGCTTGCAAAACCTGTGGGCTTCAGCGGCTGAAAGATTATAGATCTCCAATCTTTCTTTTTCTATCGATAGCTTTCCAAGTAATTTTTTAACATATTGAACTCGCTTCCTGGCCCTGAAATTTCCAGTCGAATACTCACAATTTCCTTCCAGGCATCCCATCAAACACACGCCATCCGCCCCGTTTTCCAAAGCCTTAAGAATATGTATTGTCCCGACTGCTCCTATGCAAGGCACCTTAATTATCCTTATGTTAGGCGGATACTGCAATTTTGCCGACTCTGCCAGGTCGGCTGAGCAAGAGGGGCAGTAATTGCAACAAAAGGCAATAATTAAAGGCTCAAATTTACCTTTCATTGGACATATTCCGTGAACGGTTCCAAAAGCGCTTCGCACTCAGTTAGTATCGGATCGTTCTTGAAATGCTCTAAAGTAATAGCTTTAGTCGGGCATTCAACAACGCAGATACCGCACCCCCGACATTTTGCCGGTTCAACATATGGCTCGCTCTCGCCAATACCATTTATGATCACCGCATCGGAAGGACAAATCCTGGCACATGTCAGACATGCGACACATAATTCCAGATCAATTGATGCGACTTCATTACCGGTTATAATGTATTCTTTAGAAAGAATAGTTACAGCCTTGGCTGCGGCAGCCTGTGCCTGAGAAATAGTTTCATCAATGGGCTTTGGGTAATGAGCAAGGCCGGCAAAATAAATACCCTTTGCAGAAAATTCAACTGGTTTAAATTTTTTATGGGCTTCACTAAAAAAACCATCTTGATTAACAGGCAGCTTAAAAAGCTTTGCCAAATTTTCATTATTTCCAGGAACAATAGCTGTCTGCAAACTTATAAAATCAGGTTGAATTATTATATGTTCTCCAAGAAGATTATCGAGAATCCGCACCTTGAGACTGCCATCCTGGTCTTCATCCACCTCTGGTTTGCCGTCAAGTTCATATCTGATAAATACTATCCCTTTATCCCTGGCCTCTGTGTATAAATATTCAATTAGCCCGTATGTCCGCATATCCCTGTAGAGCACATATATTTCCATGTCCGGATTTAGCTTTTTGAGCTCCAGGGCATTTCGAAGTGCACTGGAGCAGCAAATCTTGCTGCAATATGGCCTTTCAGGTTCCCTTGAGCCTACACAAAGTATGAAGACCCAGGCATTTGCCTTTTTGATTGTATTGGGTTCTTCTGATAACATTTTATCTAACTGGAACCAGCTTAAAACACTGGAATTTTTTCCATAAAGGTATTCATCAGTTCTAAGCGGATTTGCCCCGGTTGATATAATTGTAACGCCATGCCTGATATTTTTTGTTTCAGTTAAACTTGATATTGCTATCCTGGTACTGAAATTACCTGCATATCCATCCGTATGTTTAACCTCGGAATTAAGACAAACATCAATCAGAGGATGATTTTCTACTTTATCTATAAGTTCTTTAACATATGACGTTACATCTTCGCCATTAAAAGTCTTCCTCAGTTTAAGGGCATGTCCACCGAGCTTATCGGTCTTTTCTACCAGATATGCCTTATATCCCTGATCAGCCAGACACAGGCAGCTTACCATGCCGGTTACACCTCCGCCGACAATAAGCCCTGTTGATGCCGGCTTTTGCCCTCTCTCTTCCAGGGGCTCATGCGATGCTGCTTTGCATGCCGCTATGTTTAGTGATGAAGCACAGGCGGCTGCGCCGGCCTCGGTTATTGATTCAGGAATATCTTTTGGAGCATTAAGGGCGCCACAGACATAAATGCCTGGTACGGATGTATTAACCGGCGCAAAACTACTGGTTTCAACAAAATTATTTTTGTCAAGACTAATACCAAGATCACGCACTAACTTAACAGCATCCTGAGAAGGTTCTAAACCAAGCGAAAGAACGACCATATCGTATATTTCTTCAAAGATCTTTCCCTGTTCATCGGCATAACGAATTAAAAGGTCGTCTGTACCATCCAACGGTATAACGCTATTTACCATTGATCGAACAAAACGAACATCATCCTCGTCTTTTGCACAGTTGTAATATCTTTCATAATCCTTCCCGCATACCCGCATATCCATGAAAAAAATAGTAGTGTTCAACTTTCTGTTGCTTCGTTTAGCAAGAATGGCCTGCTTGACGGCATACATACAACAAACAGTTGAACAATAGTTATGTTTCATATCTCTTGACCCTATACACTGAAGCCATGCAATGTTTTTGGGCTCTTTTCTATCAGAAGGTCGTATCAAATGACCGCCATAAGGGCCATTCAGGCTATGAATTCTCTCGTATTCCATGCTGGTAATAACATTTGGAAATTTAATATATTCGCAATATGATGGAACTACGGAATCAAAACCTGTCGCCAGAATAACTGATCCGACATTAAGAGTAATGTTCTTTTCTTTTTTATCAAAATCTATGGCGTTTTCATTGCAGGCTTCCCGACAGTTATTGCATCCCTCTTCTGTAAAATGAAGGCAGTTTTTTCTGTCAATTACATAGCTATTGGGCACAGCCTCAGGATACTCCAGATAGACAGCTTTTCTTTTTCCCAGGCCCTCGTTAAATTCGTCATTAACCTCCTCGGGACATCTTTCCGCACACAAGCCGCAGACAGTGCATTTTTCAATATCCACATATCTCGGATGCTGGGCTATTGTTACCTTAAAACTTCCTGAACTACCTTTAATATCTTTAACTTCAGATAAGGTTAATATCTCTATATTTGTATGTGAAGCACAATCCATATGCTCATTATACCTGATACAAAAAGGGCAGTCGTTAACAGGATATGTCTTGTCAAGTTGCGCTATTTTGCCGCCGATAAACGCCGACTTTTCAACCAGATAAACAAAATATCCCGAATCAGCCAGGTCAAGACATGCCTGAATACCAGCAATGCCCCCACCGACTACTAATATTGATCCAAAATTAGAAAACATTTTTCACGCGGTGAGATCCTCTCTTACAATCTTCCGCGTCCCCCCATGCCCGCTAACACTCCAGTCTTTAATGGGAAATATCTCTTCTAACTTTTCCAGTTGATTTAGAGCCTTCAAGCGATCGATTATTAACTGCCAGACACAATCAACATCAGGACTTATTTCGCATTTGCCGTTTATGGATCCACCACAGGGGCCATTCAACAAGCCCTTAGAACACCTTGCAATGGGACATAATCCTCCTGTCCTGTCCAAAACACAATCTCCGCATCCTGCACAGCGTTCCGACCAGACGCCCATTTCCTCGGTCAAGCCCATAAAGGTGGTATTAAGGCCAGGCAATATCACTTTATCAGGATACCTTTCCGCCATGGCCTGAACACCTACACCACAGGCAAGCGAAAGAACAACATCACAGTCAGCAACCAAATCCTTAACAGAATCTAAAAATTCAAAATCGCATTGCCGCAAAATCGCTTCCTCTACGATTTCAACATCCTGACCGGCCATTTTCCTGTCCATACGAATCATCGATGCCAAAATTTCCACCTCGCGCATACCACCGGCAAAAGAAACGGCAACGCAGGTCTGACAACCCAATACCAGTAGGCGGCTATAACCTGTGATCATTTTTTTGATTTCGTCAAAGTCCTTCTGCTGTCCTACAATCATAATCTTTTACCTTCCTTCGTAGCAGTTCACGGTTAGTTGCCTTGATTTCTTCATTGCTCTCTAACCTTGAACCCTGGAACCGTGAACCTGAGTAGTTACAAAACACTTTAACCTCACATGAAAGATAAACTTGAGTTCCCATAGCTGAGCTTCTTGCTTTCAACCGTTAACTGTAAACTGTTAACCGTGAACTGATACCATACCTTTAATCTGAGTTCCACATATCCTGAGACACCGTTTAGCCTCAAGTCTGGCCTGCAGTTCACTGAAACCTGAATCGATCTCTTTAAAACTGTTTTTTCGCCGGTCAATTGAAAGGCGCTGCATTTGTTGCCTGTCTGCAAGTTTCACATTTTGCGATTCAAACTCAATGCTATTCCATTTCTGAGAACGATCTGCCTTAATGTCCTCTCCTCTAAGATAGCGATCAGTCGATATGGCAGCCTTTTTTCCGGAAGCAACTGCCTCTACCACCGAACGCGGGCCATAAGAAGCATCGCCACCGACAAAAATTCCCGGGATATTGGTTTCAAGGGTAAAGGGATCTTTAACTACCGGGCCCATTGGAGAAACCTCAAGATCAGGCACCCCTTTGGTAAAAGACATATCACAGGCCTGCCCTATAGATAGCAATACAGTATCAGCTTCCAGTGTCATTAATTCAGACTCATCATATTGAGGATTAAAACTGCCATTCGCATCAAGAACAGCAGTGCAGTGTTTGAATTCAATGCTCTTAACATGCCCGTTTTTTCCTATAAAACGTCTTGGACCCCAATTGTTTATTATAGCTATTCCCTCATCCAGCGCATCCTTTATCTCATATTCCCAGGCATGCATCTCGTCACGACCCTCAAGACACACTATCAGAACCTCTTTGGCTCCGCTTCTAAGGGCAGTGAGAGCAACATCTATTGCCACATTTCCACCGCCTATAACTATTACCCTTTCACCAATACTCACCTTGCCTTTAAGAGAAATATCTTTTAGAAAATTAATGCCGTGAATTATTCCTTCAAGATTCTCTCCTTTCACATTCAATCCGCGGCTGGCATGACGACCTACAGCAATGAAAAATGCCTTGTAGCCCTCATTTCTAAGGCTTTCTATTGTGATATCTTTTCCTAAAGTAACGCCGCTCTTGATCTCTACACCCATGTCAATAATAGTTTTTATCTCTTTCCTGAGAATATCACGGGGAAGACGATATGCCGGAATACCGACAGCCATCATACCGCCTGCCACCGGCAGCTTTTCAAAGACTGTTACCGGGTATCCCTTAATAGCAAGAAAATATGCCGCACTTAAACCAGCAGGGCCCGCGCCTATCACAGCTATTTTTTCATCTTTCTTTTCTTCTGTCTCAGGAACATAGTTAATATCTCCTGCAAGGTCTCTGTCAGCTAAAAACCGTTTAAGATACTCAATAGCAACCGGTTCATCAACTTTACCCCTATTGCACTTGTTTTCACATGGATGGAAGCATATACGGCCGCAAATACAGGGGAAAGGCATTTCCTCTTTGATTAGTTTCAGGCCGTCTCTGTATCTTCCCTCTGCAATCATTCCAATAAATCCCTGAATGCTGATATGAGCCGGACATGCAACTTTGCAGGGAGCAGTAGCAAACTTTTGAAATGCATCAGCAGCAACATAATTATCCCTCACGGCTATAGTCTGAAGAGCATCCATAACTTTGCTCGAGCGGACACCCTGAGGACAGGAAAATCTACAGGATTCGCAGTGAGAACAATACCAGATGTTTTCAGAGGAAAGGACTCGTTTTTTTAGTCCAAGAATAACCATATGTATGATTTTTCTTGGATCAAATTCAGAACAGACATTATTAACAGGACAGACTGCAATACAGGCCCCACATGTAAAACAATGTTTGATAAGTTCATTCCCCGGCACATTGGCTATTTCAAATTTAAACCCCGGATCCAGGTCATTAGTACTTATTGTCAAATCAAAAACGCCCTCCCCTTCGCTATCTGTCCGCTATTTCCCCTTTAACCGGCTGGTACCCAATATTTTAATTCGCTCAGTCATATCTTTAGCGGCATCAATAAATCCCTGATTCGATTCACGGGAAATCATGTACATCTCAATACGCGAAGGGTCTAAGTTCAACTGCGAAAGAACGTTTTTTACATAATTCACTCTATTCAATGCAACCTGGCTTCCTTTAACATTGTGACAAGTATCTTCCAGACACCCGGCTACGTAAACGCCATCTGCTCCATCTTCAAACGCTTTCAACAAACGGCTGATGCTGATGCTGCCGCTGCAGGAAAGTATTTCCACGTGAACATTCTTCGGGAATCCCAAATTAGACAGATTCTGCAAATCCTGTGAACATGCATAAGCTGTATAGTGGCAGCAAAAGGCCACAATATTGGGTTCTCCCAAATTGTCCGGCTGCTCTGCCTGGCGTAATAAGTCAAACGAACTAAAGCATTTGACATCTTCCGATATTTTCAACTCAATGGCCTTAACAGGACACCCTGCAACACATATTCCGCATGCCACACATTTAAGCGGTTCAATATGAGCAACTCCCTTTCCCGCCTCGATGCTCGGAGCAGAGAATGGACACAAACGTACACAGGTCAGACAGCCCACGCAAAGTTTCTCATCCACAACAGCCAGCTTGCCCATTTCACTTAAAGTATCTGCATCCACATATCCATCCTGCAACGCCAGGACCTTCAGAGCTTTAATAACATCATTGAATCGAACATCCTGCGGACACACAAATTTACAAGTGCGACAGCCCGTGCAATACCAGAGCAAATCAGATGAAAGCAGCTTTTTTTTCAGGCCGAGAGATATCATATGAAGAATTTTTCTGGGATCAAATTCAGGTATTATCTGGCTGACCGGACAGACACCGGTACAACTGCCACATGCAAAACATTCTTTGACATTTTCACCTTCCGGAAGTTCTGCTACTTCAAACTTAAATCGAGGTTCTAAATCTTCTTTATATATTGTCATAATTTCGTTGCTCGTTGCTGGTTACTGGTTGCTCGTCGCTGACAACTGGTTGTCAGTTTCGGCTACTAACCCTTTTTTGCGAAATGCGGCCACATATTTTTCAATATCTGTTCCGGACGCCCCTAACTTTTTGGTCAACTCGTCAAAAGAAATCGGCCCTTGTTTTTGTATGCGAAGTAAAGTCTCATTTCTATCTATCTCAGTACCTATTGACTTTGTCAGCTTCTCATTCACCTTATCCTTTATTTGCTGATCAGAATAATCACCTTCTTTACGGAATCCCTTTGTAAGGTTGCCCAGCCCTGTCCGCAATTTTGCTTTCTCAAGCGCACTTCTCGCCGCCAAAAGCTTGATCTGCAACTCATCCTTACTAACGCCCCCGGGCTCTCCCAAAGGACCAAGAGACTTGATTTTAGCGGTAAAATCAGTGATCAACTTTACAAATCGCGGACCCTCGGCCGCTGAGGCCCATTTCAACACAAAACGGTCGCTATCAATACCGATCTTTGCCAATATCTTCCTGACAAATTCCTCCATTATCATGGCGTCATAATTACCAACCTGGTAATGACATTCTCCAAGGTGTCAGCCACCCACAAAGACACCGTCTGTTCCGACACAAAAGGCATCTATAATAAAAAGGGGATCCATTCTCCCTGTACACATCATGCGAATCGTTCTAACATTCGGCGGGTATTGATACCGTGACACACCCGCTGAATCTGCGGCGGCGTAACAGCACCAGTTACACATAAATCCAAGTATCTTAGGGTTGAACTCGTTACCCATTGATCCTCCTATCCTCCAAAGGCCTTTATCTGAGACCTGATCTGTTCGTTTGTAAAACCGCCCATAGATATAGCCAGTGTGGGACAATGGGATGCGCAAATCCCACAGCCTTTACAAGAGGCGGAAATAGTTTCCGCCTTTTTCTTCTTGCCTGCCTTGACCATTTGAATCGCCTGATACGGGCAAAGGCTTACGCAAATACCACACCCAATGCAAATTTCAGGATTTACTTTAGACACAATCGGCTCTACTGACACGACACCTTTTGCCAAAGGCAGCGCTGCCTTGCCGGCAGCAGATTTTGCCTGAGCAATAGATTCATTAACCGGTTTGGGAGAATGGGCAAGACCGCACATGAATACACCGTCAACAGCAAATTCAACCGGACGGAGCTTGACATGTGCCTCCAGGAAAAAATTATCCTTTGTCACAGGGACCTTGAGAATCTTTGACAGGCTATCAACATCGTTCGGTACTATTCCAACGCTCAGTACGAGAAGATCCGGCTCAAGAGTAATATCATCATCAAGCATTTCATCAAAAAAGGTAACAGAAAGCCTGCCGTCCGTGTCAGTTGCAACAGGCGCTTTTTCCTTGTCATAATTGACAAAAACAACGCCTTTTTCTCTTGCCTTTTTATAGTAGTCTTCCATAAACCCGTAAGTGCGTATATCTCTGTAAAGGATATAAATATCGGCATTCGGATATTTATCTAAAATCCGCAACGCATTTTTCACGGCCTGACCGCAGCATACCTTGCTGCAATAAGAAAGGTCATCCCCCCGGGAACCAACGCATTGAATCATAACAACCTGTTGGAGATCTTTCTCCAGGGCGCCGGAAGAAATAGCATCTTCCAATTCTATCTGGGTTATAACCTGCTTGGAAGTTTCGTAACAATACTGCTTTGGCTCATACGGACGGCCCCCCGTGGCAATAATGATTACACCGTGCTCAATAACTTGTGTACCCAAAGCAGAAGAAATATTAGTGGTAAAGTTCCCCACATACCCGGATACGCTTTCAACCTCAGCTCCAGTATAAACTCGTATCAAATCATTGGAAGCTATCTTTTTCTCAACTTCTTTAACTATTTTTCTTGGGTCCTCACCAGATAGCAGAGCGCTCACATTCCTCAAATTGCCGCCAAGTTTGTCAGACTTTTCTACCAGAAAGGTCTCAAATCCCTGTTCCGCCATACTCAACGCCGCTGTCATTCCTGAAATTCCCCCACCTATGACCAGTGCTTTAGGTATAACAGGAATCTGCTGTTCCGGAAGCGGTTGCGCCAGGCCGGCCTTTGCAACTGCCATCCTGACCAGATCTTTTGCTTTCTCAGTAGCTTCTTCAGGTTCTCCTGCATGCACCCATGAACACTGATCCCTGATGTTTACCATTTCAAACAGAGCGCGGTTCAAACCCGTATCCCTTAGTGTTTCCTGAAATAATGGTTCATGTGTACGGGGTGTGCAGGCAGAAACTATAACTCGATTAAGATTATGCTCTTTAATCTTTTCCTTTAAGATCTGTTGAGCGTCCTGAGCACAACTATACAGGCTTTGATCCGCATAAACAACACCGTCAAGAGTTGATGCGTATTCTCTAACTGCAGCAACGTCAATAACGCCGGCAATATTGCTTCCACAGTGGCACACAAAAACACCTATTCTTGGCTCGTCTCCTATCACAAGCTCTGCGGGGTATTCTTTTTTTTCAACCTGGCTGCCCCTCACTTTGTTTAGCAATGAGTCAACAGAAGCCACAGCGCCGGTAGCTTCAGTAACGCTCTCAGGGATATCTTTTGGCCCTCCGAAAGCACCTGCCACAAAGATACCCTGCCTTGATGTCTGAAGGGGAGTAAAAGCTTGAGTGCTGCAAAATTCATACTTATTAATATCAATACCGCAGCTACGGGCAAGATCATCAGCCCCTTCAGGTGATTCCAAACCTTCAGAAAGAACAACCATGTCAAAAGATTCACCGTGATGAGCACCTCGCCCATCTACATACGATATCCTCAATTGATCACCTTGTTCCTGAATTCCCGCAATACGGGATCTGACGAATTTGATGCCGTATTTTTCCCTGGCTCGTTGACGGGATGCATCAAATTCCTTGCCCTGAGTCCTCATATCCATATAAAATATGGTTATATCAAGATCAGGGTCGTGTTCTTTTGCCACAGATGCCTCTTTAATTGCATACATACAGCAAACTGAAGAACAGTATCCATTTCCACATGTTTCATCCCTTGATCCTATACACTGGAGGAATGCAATATGTTTTGGATGGCGCTGATCCGACGGCCTGACAATCGTCCCTTCAGTTGGGCCTGATGCACAAGTCAACCGCTCGAATTCTATACTTGTAAGAACATCGGGATATTTACCAAAACCGTAACGGCTAAGTACTTCATCATCAATACGACCAAACCCCGGAGTCAATATTACAGATCCTACAGACAGATCGTGTTCTTCCTCTGTCTGATTAAAATCTATGGCCTGTGCTTGACACGTTGAAGCGCAGATACGACACATCTCATGATTTACAAAAAGACATTCTTTAGGATCGATATAAAAACTCGACGGTACTGCCTGGGGATAATCTTTGTGAAGGTTCTTTGTTAACGCAAGGCCTTCATTGAAGATATCTGACGTTATAACGGGGCAATACATAGTACATATACCACAGGCCGTGCAAAGATCCTCGTTTATGTATCTGGGATCAGTATGCACACGAGCGGTAAAGTTCCCAGCCTCACCCTGGACAGATTCCAATCGAGCGTTTGTCAATATCTTGATGTTTGGAGACCGACCGGCCTCAACTAACTTTGGTCCGAGTATTCAGATAGCACAGTCATTGGTTGGGAAGGTCTTGTCTAATCGAGCCATTACCCCACCAATTGATGCGGATTTCTCAACCAGGTAAACAAAATAACCCAGCTCAGAAAGATCCAAAGATGCCTGAATACCTGCCACACCGCCGCCCACTACAAGGACAGAACCCATTTTTGTCGTTTTACTTTCTTTCATAATATCTATTATTCCAAGTCACGTCTCATTTCCATATCATAGAGAACTCTTTCCCTGGTTTCCTGAATACCCAGAGCCTCCCGCCCTTTTTCAATACGCTGGATCATCAATTGGGCCATCTTTACCGGATCGGATTCAACCGCCCACATTCCACCATACAGGTCTTCCATCTCTTTGAACAGAAAATCAGTCAAAACCTTGCTTCCTGTTGTGGGAAAGGTTCTTCCAAATACTACAAAAACACCGCTCGCTACAAAATACTGCCCGATTGATATGGCTTTTTCGCTCATCCACTCCGGCGCACACCCTGCCGCCGGCACCTGATAAATATCGTCACCAAGCCCCCCCTCACGGACAATCTCTGTTGCAGCAATCAGAATCCGGCTGTTGTCCACACATGATCCCATATGCAATACCGGCGGCAGACCCACTGTCTCGCATACCTCTCTCAAGCCGGGCCCTGCCAGCTCTGCGGCTTCAGGAGTCAAAAGTCCCGCACGCCCGCATGCAGTAGCGGCACAGCCCGTGACAAGGACCAGAACATTGTTGGCTATCAACTCCTTTACCACTGTGGTATGTACGTGCCCGGAACGGACGCGCATGCTGTCACATCCTACAACTGCACCGACCCCTCTAATTCTGCCGTTTATAATATTGTCATTCAAGGGACGATATGAAGCACGAAAAGTCCCTCCCAGCATGTGATTAATAGTTTCGTGACTGAATCCCGCCACAATATCCATCTTGTTCTCTGGGATATTGACCTTTCCTCTCTGCGGAAATCTATCAATTGCACGCTGGATGATCTGCCGTGCTGTGTCCACTGCATTATGATGATGCACCTCTATATGTTCGGCGCCCGGGATCTGAGCCCTGTCAGAGGTAGTAATCACCTCTGTGTGGAAACATCCGGCTACTTCCGGCAAAGACTGCATAATACATTGAACATCTACCACCATTATCTCTACCGCGCCGGTTGCAAGAACAATTTCCTGCTGGATAAAACTGCCTGCAACGGGAATCCCGTGACGCATGAGGACCTCATTACCTGTACAGCAGACACCGACTAAATTGATCCCTTTTGCCCCAACCTTTTTGGCTGCCTCGATCATTTCCGGTTCCTGGGCAACTAAAGCCATTGCCTCAGACAGGATCGGCTCATGGCCGTGAACAACCACGTTGACCTCGTCTTTGGAAAGAACGCCGAGATTTACCACCGCCCGAATCGGAACCGGCGTCCCAAACATGATATCCTGCAGTTCGGTTGATATCATGGAACCACCCCAGCCGTCTGCCAGGGCACATCTGGTCGCCTGAAGAATCAGGTTGCGATAATCCTGGTCGGTACCCATATGGGTCCGATGCATTATCTCAACAACTTCCCGCTGTATGCCGCGAGGTGTAACTCCCAATTTTTTCCACAATTCCTGCCTTTTTTTAGGAGCACGTTTTATGCAATATAAGCCACCTTCCTGCTTGCCGAATTCAGCCAATGCCTTTTCACCCAGCTCAATAGCAATGTCCTTTGTGCTTCTGTCTTCGGTCTTTATTTCAAACACCTCTGCCAAAGCCCGTAATTTCTTTTCATCCTTGATTTTGTAGTCTGATTCTCCCTTGGCCGCAGCCAAAAAAGCCATCGCCGTCTCCAGGGCGTGATCCATATGTGCAGATGCTCCTCCAGCAACCATACGGGCAAAGTTACGCGCCGCTACAGTAGCAGGAGTGGCACCACAAAGTCCTATTGACTCCGGGACACCCTCAATCATCATACATGGTCCAAAGGAACAAATACGACAGCACGTTCCCCCCTGACCAAAAAGGCATGGATCAATAGCGCGCCTGTTCATACGCTGTATATAGGTAACAACCCCCTGTTTCTCAGCTTGCTCCGCAACACATGTGCTGCCCTCGCAATCAATGCCCATACAGCGCTGGGCGACACCTATGGGAGATCTTTTTGTTGCCATAGTCAGTCCTCCGACATTAGCGATCAGCTTCAGCCAATCTATTCTTTAACTAAAGAGTGTTTCTTGCCGCTTCCACAGTATTTTTCATCAGCATAACAATTGTCATCGGGCCTACACCACCCGGGACAGGTGTTATTGCAGCAGCTTTTTCTTTAACACTATCAAATTCAACATCGCCTACTAAAATCGCCTTTCCTTCAGGCGTTTTTCCAATCCTGTTAACCCCGACATCAATAACAACAACTCCTTCTCCGACCATATCGCCGGTAACCGTTTTGGGATGACCGGTAGCGACTATAAGTATGTCCGCCCGTTTTGTATGGAAAGATATATCTTTAGTCCTTGTATGGCACAGAGTTACCGTTGCATTACCGGACGGTCTCTTCTGAAGCATCAGATTTAAAACCGGCTTCCCAACGATGTTGCTTCTACCAACTATTACCACTTCAGCTCCTTCAGTTTTTACTCCTGAACGACTTAAAAGCTCTAATACTCCATGCGGTGTACATGGAAGAAAACATTTCTCGCCGATAACCATTTTGCCAACATTTACAGGATGAAAACCATCTACATCCTTGTTGGGATCTATTGCATAAAGTACACGGGTTTCATTAATGTGCTCAGGGAGAGGCAACTGTACTAAAATACCGTGGATGCGGGAATCATTGTTCAATTCATCAATCAACTTCAGGAGATCTTCCTCTGCAATATCCCCCGGCAAGTTGATCATCTTCGAATAAATACCCAGGTTATTACAAGACTTCTCCTTTTGGCCGACATATACCTTGGATGCAGGGTCATCACCCACAAGGACCGTGGCCAGGCCAGGAGTCAAGCCATGTTTTTCCTTTAATTCCGCTATCTCTTGTTTAAGCTCCACCCTTATTTCTTTGGCGATTTCAGTTCCACTAATAATTTTTGCTGACATTATTTAAATCTCCAGTATCAAAAAAGCCCTTTTACTTTTCCGGTCTCAACATCCACATCAATACGCCTGTAAGCCGGATCTGATGCTGTGCCCGGCATAAGGCTGATAGCTCCTGCAACCGGTACAACAAACCCTGCTCCCTTATAGGTCAAAATATCCCGTACAGGAAGAGTCCACCCTGTTGGGACGCCTTTTTTAGTGGGATCATGGGAAAGGCTGAGATGGGTCTTAACCATGCATGTGCCCAATTTTGCAAGTTCAGGATCCTGTTCTATTCTTTTGGCCTTGGCCTCGGCTTCAGGAGTATAGCTTACACCGTCAGCACCGTAAACTTCTTTTGCAATCAGTTCAATCCGCTTACGAAGCGGAGTATCAAGCTCGTAAAGAAGGCGGAAATTGTTTTCTTCTTCACATGCATCAACAACTGCGTCGGCAAACTCCAATGCCCCGTCACCGCCTTTGAGCCAGTGCTCTGAAACAGCGGCACGAGCGCCGGCGGCTTCAGACAATCTGCGAACTGCATTTATCTCATCCTTTGTATCAGTATAGAATGAATTGATACAAACAACCGGGTTTATACCTGCCTTTTTAACCGTTTTAATGTGATGAACCAGATTCTCGCATCCCTTTTCAACCCAGTCCACATGCTCTTCAAGATATGCAGGGTCCATTGGCTTGCCGGGAGGTAAAGGAGGTCCGCCGCCATGACATTTTAATGCACGAATGGTTGCAACTACTACAGCACAATGTGGTTTTAATCCACTAAAACGACATTTTAAGTTCCAGAATTTCTCAAAACCTATATCTGCTCCAAAACCACTTTCGGTAACATGATAGTCTGCTAATTTTAATCCAACTCTGTCTGCAATGATTGATGACTGCCCTATGGCTATGTTTGCAAATGGTCCTGCATGCACCAGAACGGGCTGCCCTTCTAAGGTCTGCATAAGATTTGGATTCAATGCTTCTACCATCCAGGCAGTCATTGCACCGTCAACCTCAAGATCTGCAGTAGTAACAGGATCACCATTTTTGTTATACGCGACAACTATTTTACCCATTCGATCGCGCATGTCTTTCAGGCTTGTAGCAACAGCTAAAATAGCCATAATCTCGGAACTTACTGCTATTGCAAATTTGGACTGCATGGGAAAACCGTCCATCTTTCCACCAAGACCTATTATTATATTACGGAGAGACTGGGCGCAAAAATCAATTATCCATCCCATTTCAACATTTTTCGGATTAATATCAAGCCGTTTTAAATTCTTTTTAGCCAGGATCTCATCAGAATAATTATTTTCATGCTGCATCCTCGATGTCAAAGCCACCATGGCTAAATTATGAGCATTCATGATAGCATTAATATCGCCGGTCAAACCTAATGAAAAAGGTGTAAGAGGAATACACTGCGCAAGCCCGCCTCCTGCAGCACTCCCCTTAATATTCATTGTGGGACCTCCGGAAGGCTGGCGGATAGCTCCTATTACTCGCTTGCCTCTCTTGCCGAATCCCTGCACCAATCCCATGGCAGAAGTGCTTTTACCTTCTCCGAGTGGAGTGGGGGTTATTGCTGTTACATCAATATATTTTGCGTCTGATTTTCCTTCAAGACGTTTAACAATCTTTGCAAAATCTAATTTTGCCACATAATGCCCATGCGGAAGCAACTCTTCTTTCTCAAGCCCGAGTTCCTCTCCCAGTTGATATACTGTTTTCATATTTTTTTCCGCATCTTCGGCAATTTCCCAATCCTGATGCTTAGTTGGATCAAGAGACATAGCTTCCTCCTTTTTATCAAAAAATCCATATTATAAATCTGATATTAAGAAAATACATACGATCTTTATTTCTGTATTTCCATAATTTACTGAATCAAATTTATTTATTTATGTCATGTGTAAACGATGTTTTTTATTTAGTCAAGTAAAAAATTCATCTGCTAACTTGGTGACTACTCATGTGGATGGGGTGAAGGTTGAAGGTTGGAGGGGTCAAAAGAGCACAATTGCCGTACTTTAGCGGAAATACCTGCCCGCCATCGCGAGCTCAGGCGAGGCGGGCGGGTCTGATTCTTGCACCAAACATGGCTTCAAAATGCGCTTTTTCCTAACAGCCTTCCACCTTCCACCTTCAGTCTCTCTACCTAATAAATAAGGAGGCATTTTTTTGCATTATATCATAATCATTCTCGGTCAAACCTGCCCCGCAAACAATTTTTTTTGCCATTTTTTCATCAATCAAATCTTCAGGCGCATGCGCATCAGTGTTGATGACAAGTTTTGCACCTGTTTTCCCGGCAAGCTTTGCAACATATCCGTTTGTCAGAGAATGCCCCTTACGGGCTGATATCTCCAAAAAAATTCCATTCTCTTTTGCTTTTAAAACTTCCTCCTCGCTTATAAGACCGGGGTGTGCCAGAATGTCAATATCCGCTTCTATCGCAGCATTATTAGTGCCTGGAGCAACTGGTTCGGCAATTGTTTCTCCATGCACTATAATGATCTTTGCTCCTAAAGAGCGCGCCTTTTTTGCGGCATCTGAAATCAGGACTGGTGGTACATGTGTTATTTCTATCCCGGGAACAACCTTTATGCTTAAAACGCTATTTAGTTTCTCTGCTATGGCAACTATTCTTGGAACTATAAAATCAATATTTGAAAAATCACCATGATCTGTTATTCCAATTCCCTTTAATCCGATAAATTCTGCTCTTCTAACAAGCTCGGAAGGTATCAAAACGCCATCGCTGAAAACCGTATGTGTATGAAGATCTATCATACCTTATATTTCCCAAAATCTTCAGGCGAAAGCTTTTCAAGATAATCCGCCCACTTTTTTCCCTCTTCGGTATTATCTATGGCTTCAGCATGGGTATCAGACATTTTCGACTTTTCAATAACACCATCATCAACATACATGGGGGCATTATATCGAAGTGCAAGAGCAATTGCATCGCTGGGTCGAGCATCCATACTGAAATTACCTTTTTCATAAATAAAATAGATTTTGGCGTAGAAAGTGTTATGCTTTAAATCACAAACCTCCACTTTTTCAATGCTGATATCAATAAGGTCTGTAAAATTTTTAAAAAGATCGTGGGTCATGGGACGTTCAAACTTTATATTTTGAAGTGTAGAGGCAATAGAGGTAGCTTCCAGCAACCCTATCCATATAGGAATTGCCTGATCATCTTTATCAGACTTTAAAATAATGATCGGTGTGTTTGAAGCCGGATCAATTGTCAGTCCCGCTATGCTAACTTTAAGCAGCATAACTTTGTTCTCCTTTCAAATTAAAAAGTGTCGGCTCAACCTGAGCTGGTTTCCCCAAGAGCGAATGCAAATATGCTTTCTCAATTTTCACGTTCACTATTTTCCCTTTTAATATTCTATCGCGTGGAATAGTGGCCTCACTTTGTATAAAGTTTACTACCTTGTTGGTTTCAGTACGCCCTGTCCACTGAACGTATTGATATTTATTTTGGGCATCACCGCTATCCACCCTCTTTTTACTTAAACCTTCAACAAGGACCAACTCATTTGATCCAACCAGACCCCTGTTCTTTCTGGTTGTAAAATCTTCCTGCAAATTCAGCAGGGTTTGCAATCTGTCTTTCTTTTCCTGCTCCGTAATTTTGTCAGCAAAACGGGCTGCCGGTGCATTTGGTCTGTCAGAATACTTAAATGCAAAAATACTATCAAATTCCACTTCTTTTATTAAATTCAAAGTTTCTTCAAAATCAGCTCTTGTTTCTCCTGGAAAGCCGACAATAATATCAGAAGTAATAGCTATGCCTGGGCAATTATTGCGCAGTTTACCTATTTTTTCAAGATACAGCTCCCTGTTATATTTCCTGTTCATTCTTTTTAAAATTCTGTTTGATCCGGACTGAACAGGCAAATGTATATGGTTGCAAAGCTTATCAAGGTCTTTGAAAGCGCTGATAAGATCATCTGACAGATCTTTTGGATGAGAAGTAGTAAATCTGATTCTAAAAAGTCCATCTATTTTATTTATCCGGGCCAAAAGTTGCGGGAATGAGTTCAGGTTTTCCTTTTTGCCATAACTGTTTACATTCTGACCAAGAAGAGTAACCTCTCGAACACCGGTTTTAAGGAGACCTCTGACTTCGCCCACTATGCTTTCAGGGAATCTGCTTGTTTCTCTGCCCCTGACATATGGTACTACACAATAAGTGCAAAAATTGTCACAGCCCCTCATAATTGTCACAAAGCTTGTAACTTTTGGATCAGCTCTATCCAATGGCGATTCTATAACAGATTCAAACTCTTCTATGATTTCTGACATTTCAACGTCGACGAGGCTGCATCTTTCTGATTCTATTCTTTCTATAAGATAAGGTAAACGTGATATAGCATGTGTCCCGAAAACCAAATCTACATGCGGCATACGTTCCATGATCTTATCGCCTTCCTGCTGAGCCACACAACCACCAACACCTATAATCAAATCTGGTTTTCTTCTTTTAAGGCCTGCAAGACGTCCTAAAAAACTAAAAACTTTCTGCTCAGCCTTTTCCCTGATGGCACATGTATTAACAATTATAAGATCAGCAACTTCAAAAGACGAATTCATTTTGTATCCCGAGGGAGCTAATATCTTTTCAATCTGTTCGGAGTCATAAACATTCATCTGACATCCAATGGTATTTATGTAAAGATGTTTTGTCTTCATGCTTTTGTACTGTTCTTCCCAATTTCCAATTTCTATTTTAATCTCTCCCTAATTTCTACTTTCCAATTTCAAGTTTCAAGCCGTGAACGGCTACCTTTTTTATATCCTGAACTTCTATCCTGACATTTCCGAAAGAAGATATACCATAGCAATTTTTGCCTTTATCTATCAGGATCTCAAGAGCTTTTCCGCCCTTTAAATTTACCTTAGCCTTAACCCGATCATCATGTAAAATAAATAAAACCGAGTCTATCTTGTCAAAATCAATTGATATCTCTGACCGGCCCAATTTGCCGATAAAATAAGTCTGGCCTTCAAATGAAAACTTTTCAAGGTCCATCGAAACATCAGTCTGGTCCACAAGTGTAGCAGTATAGTTTTTTTCAGGCTCAGGGATATCAATGACACCCATTTCTCCCATATTGCCCATTCCAACTGTAAGAAAACAAATCAAAATAACAAGACCAAAATACCGGCTTTTTTTCATTATTAGTACCACCTTTAATTGATTAGGGTGCAGTTACTCACATCTCCCGAGAAATGATAAATATTTCGGACAGGATAACAGGATTGACTTGATTTTATAAAAAAAGAGTTAATGCGTATCCTGTATATCATAAATTCGTATCCTGGAAATGGCTTTTCATTTCAAACCTGTTCCAAATCTATAAACGGCCAAATGAGTATTGAATGTATAATAGCAAAGATGACAAACCTTGGTACTGAACTATTATTTAAATCTAAAAAATAATTTTGATGAAGTGCTTTTCCAAAGCCTGATCGAATCGGTATGCAATTATATGTTTTTACAGGATTTGGGCTCTATTGATTAACAGGAAATAAAAAATCTTGTTTATCCTGTTATCCTGTCTAAAAATATAATCTGTTTGGGAGAGAAGAGTATATACACCCAATCGATTATCATACTTCTTCAATCATGATATGATGTTGAAGATCCTGTAAAATCATCTCAACATCATCTTCGCAGCCTGGAGCAATATGGAACATAACAACACATAAATCAGAATCTACAGTAGTTAACATTGCAATTCCATCATATGCCTCAAAAATAAATTTTAGAAAGCAGATTTCTTTTCGTTCAATTCGGTAATATTTTTTTATTGTTTCCAAAAATGGCTCTAATAAATAATCCAAAAAATGGGGTGACAGTTTAGCCACAAAGACACTAAAACACCAAAATTATAATATAATTCTCTTGATGCTGTTTTTATACACGCCATTGCTCATTGAATGTATCCTGGAGAAGGTTTAAAATCCATATCCCCTCTTTGTGTCTTCGTGCCTTAGTGGCTAAATTGTTACAAAATGATCTTTTTACATATAAATAATTCAAATACCATCATTTACTATTTTTTTTCAATAAAAAAGTCGAACCATACAGGGAAACGTCAAAGTAGATTCCAACTTAGTGCTTCTGATTTCGAATTTCTAATTGAAAAATAGGAAATTTTTAGGTCAGCCACTATGTAAATATTTTCATAATTTTATGTAATATAACTCACAATTTTAATTATATTGAGACTGTTTTGTTGATTATAATTCCCATTGTAAATTATTCAAAACAGCTTCAATGTATGGTAGTTAAGCGTTTGAACTATCTATATGGTTTTGTAAAAAATCAGAGCATATTATTTGCGTGCAGATACTTTAATCGTAAAAGAGCCGGTCCGGCAAATAGGTTGAAATCCGCTTCGGTTAGATTAACGGAAAGTTTTATAGTGGAGGAAAGAAAATGAAAAAGTTAATTGTTTTATTCGTTGCATTTTTGATGTTAGTCTTTTGTAATGCTACTGCGTCTCAAGCTGTAACACTTGGGTTTAATCCTGACTTTCAAGGAGTATTAGTGGGAGATCAGGCTATTGTGGATCTGGTTATCTCAGGGCTTGAAGATGATCCTGCCAATTTCTACTATCAGACTATAGGTACATTTGATCTGGATATCAGTTTCGATTCAGCTATTTTGGGATTTTATAGCGTTACCTTTGGAGACCAACTTGACCTTGGGGGATTAGGAAGTTGGACAGAGGTTACACCTGACGTTGGAACGGTAAATCTATTAGAGCTCTCCTTGGACAGTCCATGGGATTTAGAAGACTACCAGGCAGACAGCTTTACCGTGGCCACCTTAACCTTTAACACCCTTGCTGTTGGTACCAGCACTTTGGATATAGGCATCAATGCCTTGGGTGATGCCTGGGCAAATCCTCTTGCTGCTGATGTACAAAGCGGCAGCATCGCGCCTGTCCCCGAACCGGCTACTCTTCTCTTGCTTGGTAGTGGTTTAGCAGGACTCGGGTTTTTAAGGAAAAAGAAAAAACCAATCAGGTTAGCTATAGCTCATAGCTTACAAAAAGTCATCACGACTTCCCCAAGCCTTTGTTAACACTGTCGGGCGGAAAAAGCTACATGAAAACTTTCCGGTATCTTGCTATAGGTCTTTTGGTTTGTATTTTTTTAGTTTCATCAGCATGGAGTGCCACTGAGGTAACACCCATTACTGCATCTCAGTATTTATTTGATTTTTGTGTGTGTTAAGACGAAATAATTACGAACAGAGTTAACAGAAAAAAGCCAAACCTGCCGTGAGGCAGGGACGGAAAACCACGGGTCTTATCGAAAGATAGCCGGGTTGCCTGCAAATTAGGCAACTCGGCTTTTTTGTTTTTATGAAACATGAGCTTGTGGATTTTCGGCACTAACTTTTTCAGGAGAGGTGTAACAATGAGGGTAAAAAGAAGGTTAAGGATTAGATGGTTATCTCTATTTTTTCTGCTTGTGCTGCCGGTAGCCGCATATGGAGGCGTGCCGGAGGTAAGCCATGTCATGGTGACCGACGTTACGACATGTTCTTTTTCCGTAATCTGGTCAGCAAGCGAAGCAAGTACTGCTGACCTTGAGGTGTATGAGGACGAGAACGGCGCAGTGCCCATAGCAGACGCTGTGATCGAACCTCATCCCATCGAGTGCGGCAATGAACAGATCAGAATCATGGCGGAAGATCAGGGGGTCATGAAGGTGAGGGTTACAGGTCTGGATCCTGATACCACATATTATTTCATGACTGTAACCACCTCAAAATCATCAACTGATACCACGTATAATCCCAACGCGGCTCCGTTTACACCCGTTACCACGGAGTCAGAGACGGTAAGAACCTACGAAAGCGGCGGAGATGTATTACCATTTTCCAATGACCTCATTATTGAACCCTGCTATTTGGATGACGGGACGACTTTTGCTGAAGGGACATTGCTATTGGCAACTGTGGCAGGAGGAAGTCACCCAATTACCGCCTTTGTTGGAGACGGAGTAGAGCTTCCCAACGCCCTTATTGATTTAAACAATGTCTTTAGTCGTGATACTCACGACAACCTTGATCTTTTACAAGGACTCAACCTCACGCTTCTGAATTTCAGAGGGTTGGCCGATAATTCTATTGTCACTCACGTTGTGCCGGTAGATCAGTCCTTGAGCGAAGTGAAGCCGGGTGAATTTGGGCTTAAGGCTGGCTGGAATATGGTTTCGTTTCAACTCGAACCTGGAGTGACAGATACCGAGACAGTCTTAGCGCCTATTATGGACAAGGTGAGTGCCATTGGGGCTTATAACGCCACGGAAGGTCGATGGATATTTTATGACAAAAATGGTCTACCATTCCTCAACAGGCTTTCAGACCTGTATTCTGCCACCGGATATTAGTTGGTTATGGAAGATGATGCTTCTTGGCTTATCAATGGAACATTCAGCACGAATTCCATACATCTGAAGGCCGGTTGGAATCTAGTTGCGTATCGGTTAATTGAAACAGTAGAGCTTATGGATGCCATAGAACCCATATTAGACAAATTGAATTCTATCTGGCACTACGACACACAAGAAGGTCGCTGGATATTCTATGACAAGAACGGATTGCCGTTCCTGAATGGGTTGCAATTCATAGAACCAGGGAAGGCATATTGGGTATATGTGACTGAAGATTGCGAGTGGTAGTATATTCGTAGAACATCTTGACATTGGCACAACAGACCAAAGAAGTCTAAAATATATGTAAAATGATTCGAGTATCTAAAAGGAGAGAGCAATGACGAGTAAAATGCACGCTAAATTATTTGCACTCATGATTATTTTATTAGTTGTATTCAATGGAGTGCCAGCCTCAGCAGGGCCAGGGCCAGATATTATTTTGGCAGGCAATGTATATGTTAATGATAATGTTGAGCCTTTGACCGCAAGCGACACGGATTACACTGTGACTTTGGAAGTGGAGGGAGTTGAGTTGGCCAGTTATCAGATGGGAAGTGAACCACTGAATGAAGACTGGTATGTGCTCTATGTTCCTACAGATAATGGTCTGATACCCCACGTAGAATATCCGGTCGGTAAAGAGGGGGATACTGCCTATATTTACGTAAACGGTAGTCCGGTGAATGAAAATCCTGTGTATCTTGGAGCTGCAGGATCGCAGACGGTCTTGCCTATCCATGTGACTCTTTGCGTAGATGCAGATCAGGACGGTATTTGTGATGACGTAGACAACTGTCCAGGTTCAGCTAATCCTGATCAGGCAGATCGAGATGGAGACGGAACCGGTGATGCTTGCGACAACTGCCCGGACGATCCGAACAAGACCGAGCCGGGAGCATGCGGCTGCGGAGTTGCTGATACAGATTCAGACAATGACGGCACGCCGGATTGTAACGACAACTGTCCGGATGTAGCGAACACGAATCAGACAGACACCGACGGGGATGGGATAGGCGATGCTTGTGATATAGAAGCACCTGTCGCAGTAGATGATGGATACAGCATTGATGAGGATAATACTCTCGATGTGGCCGCCCCGGGCGTGCTGGACAATGATACCGATGCAGATGGTGATCCACTCACCGCGGAGTTGGTGTCAGGACCTTCCAAAGGCACGCTGGCTCTGAACGCAGACGGTTCTTTTACTTACACACCCAATGCCAACTTTAATGGAGAAGATAGTTTTACCTATGTGGCAAACGATGGGTTAGAGGACTCCAACACAGCAACTGTTACGATAACTATTAACCCTGTTAATGATGCTCCGGTCGCTGATGCCGGGCTTGACCAGGCGGATGTGTTCCCCGGAGATGTGCCATTGAATGGCAGTGGCACTGACGTGGATGAAGATCAATTAACCTTCAACTGGACAATAATCGATGAGCCATATGCAGGGGCTGGAAATTTGTACAATGCAAATCTTGTAAATCCAACATTGGTTGTTGATGGGTATGGCCTTTATGAAGTTCAGCTTGAGGTTTGTGATGATGAGGATGCATGTGATTCTGACACAGTTCAGATCGCCACGGAAGGTAACCTGAAACCGGAAGCAAATGCTGGTGAAGATAAGACTGTCGGTCAATATGATTATGTTTGTCTTGACGGCAGTGGTTCCGATCCCAACGACGGTGAAATCAGTTTCAACTGGGAGATTACCGCACCGGATGGAACTGATGTCGTTCCGGATGATTCAACATCGGCTCAGCCTTGCTTTATGGCAGATCAGATCGGTGATTACACGGCTACGCTTGTTGTCAATGACGGTGAATTAAACAGTGAGCCTGATACAGTTAAGATCAGTGTTGATGGGAATTCCAAGCCTGTTGCTGATGCCGGTGAGGATCGAAACGTAAACGTGGGTCAAGAGGTTTGCCTGGATGGCAGTGGCAGTTCCGATCCGAATGGAGATAATATTACCTATAGCTGGGCATTTACTAACAGGCCGAATGGAAGTGACGCAAATGCGACGGATTTGGATGATCCAAGCAAAGTCAATCCGTGTTTTACACCGGATGTGTCCGGCGCTTATCTCGTGCAGCTCACCGTTACTGATGAGCATAACTTGCCTGGTGATCCTGTAACGGTTACGATAACAGCGACAGAAGGTGAAGAGCCGGCGCTTGGCGACCTCAACGGTGACACTGTTGTGGATATGGATGATCTGAACATCATCCTTGCTGCCCGCAACACCCCGGCAGACGGCCCTGATGACCCTCGTGACCTGAATGGAAACGGCATGATCACTGCGCTTGATGCCAGAAAACTGGTTCTGCTGTGCACGTGCCCGAGGTGTGTGTGTCCGTAGAATAATCAAGAAGTAAGTCGAGAATCATCACGACTTGAGAAATGGGCAGCAGGTAAGAGTCCTGATAAGTCAGGACTCTTACCATTTCTCATCTAAACCAGACTTTACGACTGAACAACTAATTCTCAATTTGTTGGATTCTTGGGAACTAATGGACGGTTGACTGGATAGAGATATTGAATGAACGCCCTGATGGGATTAAATAGTGCCCGAGCGAAAACCAGAAAATTTTTTTCAAGTTCAAGGAAGGCGCAAATTTTAACCGCAGAAATACAGCTTGGCTCATAGCTGATGGCTCTTAAGCTCATAAGATAAAAGGCATAACAGCTAAGCAGCTAACATAGCCCGACGCAGAGATTGGGAAAATTAGCAGTTTTCGTTCAGGCACTAAATAGGAAATCAACGATGTATAAAAAGAAAAATAAGTTTCAAAAGTTTTTGATCTGCATATTAACTTTTATCATCTTTTGTCAGTTTACAAGTATCTCCGCTTTGGCAATTCCTATAATGATCAAAAAGAACACACTGTCTTTAACCAGAGATTTTTCAACAAAACCAGTTCCTGAGATCCAGCAGAAGGAAAAATCAGAACTTGCAAAAAAGATATTAAAAGAGGATTTGATTCAACCATACGCTGTAAGAGAACTAAACCACACTCTAAGGTCGATCAGGGATATTGTCAAAAAGATCAGCCGGGAAGAAAATTATGTTATTTGGATAAAATCTTTACAGGCAAAGTATGAGTCGCTGAATGATCTGGATAAAAAGGTTAAGAACAATTTAAGAATCAGGCAGAGCAGCCAAAAGGAACATAAAGTACCAAATGCTGTTCAGCAGAAAACCGCCAGCCTTTTAGCGCACTATGAGAGCAATATTGAGCCGATTCTGAATCGTCTGGAATATCTTCTAAAACAAACTACCAATGTATATGAAAACAGGACTCTTAAAGAAATTGAGATAAAAGCTAATTTTTTCAATGCCATCAGTGAGTTTAAAAACTATTTTGACACAAAAGTTACTATTGGACCTAAAAAGCCCAAACTGACGCCCTCACCTCCTTCTTTTCGGCCATCAAATTTCAAGCCGATAAAACCGCAGGGTAAAGCCTGCATACCTGTTACAGAGGCCCCAAAAAACAATCAGAATCCTGCCGAAAAAAAGTTCTGAAACAGTTGTGCAGACTCTGTCGGATGAGAGCGGTACTACAACAAGCGGAACCATCGGCATCCTGTCAGTTACACCGCCAAACCCTGAAGACACGCAAGAGACCATTGAAGTGGTTATTACCCAGGAGATGAGAGATCTGGTCGCCTCCCTCAACAATTCTCCGGCCAGAATATTTGAATGGGTGAAGAAAAACATCGAGGTGGAGTTCTATTATGGTTCCATGAAGGGCTCAAGAGGTGCATTTATTGAAAAAGCCGGCAATGATATTGATACTGTATCCCTGCTACTTGCCCTTTACCGCGCTGCCAATATTCCCTGCCGTTATGTCACAGGCACCATAGAACTTCCGATCGAAAAGGCAAAAAATCTCACCGGCGTTGATGACCCGCAAAAATTTGGTGACATGATCGCAAGCGCAGGAATTCCCGGCGTCCTCATTGTCTCAGGGAGCGAAGTCGTAGCAGTTCGAATGGAACATACATGGGCAGAGGCCCTTGTTGATTATGATCCTTATGCCGGAGCAAAGGCAGGCGAAGGAGACCTCTGGGTTCCCCTTTCACCCTGGTATAAAACCCATGAATACAATGACGGTGTTGATCTGCTTACTATGTCCAGCTTTGACTCGGAAAGCTATCTAAATGATTTTATTTCCGATGTGAAACCGGAAAGCCCGGTTGACCTCTATAAGCTCTATTTTGAAGATTATCTGAAGGCAAATAATCCCGGAATGAATTGGCAGGATGGGCTGAGGACCCGGGAAATAAAACCGGAAAAGTTCAGAACCCTGCCCAATACCCTCAATTTTGAGGTCGTATCCGTAAATGGTGAGTATGCGGCATTGCCGGACAGTCTGCGTCACAAGGTAACACTGAATGTACCGCAGGTTTCTCTGTCCTATAGCTTTAACCTCAGCGAGGTGGTCGGCAAGAAAGTTACATATTCATATCCGGCCGCGGATGAGGCCAGCAAAACCCTGATCGACAGCAGCGGCGGGATAGAAAATGTGGACCCGCTTGCCGTTAATCTGCTGCCGTCTATCAAGATTGAAGGGACGACGGTTGCCACAGGCAATGTGGTCAATGCCGGTTACTATCATACCTTGCGCACAACATTCAGCATACCCGATCAGGGTTCTGATTTTGTCGAGTATTCCGTAATATCCGGGGCCTACTATGCCGTAGGGCTTGATCCCCAGCTCGTCTCAAACAAATTTCTGGCAGACAGAATTGCCGAATATATCTCAACCGTCGGCGATACCCCTGAAAATACAGATAACATGGACGAAATTACTGGCGAGGCATTATATCTTGCGGTCATGAAATACTTTAACGATTGCAACATCGGAGACACAACCTTTGCCCAGTCTTTAAAAGACGTATTCTTAAAACAGACCTCAGGAGCTATTACAGGGAAAAGCCTCGTTGTATATACGCTTTTCGGCACCCCCAGCAACCTTGAACCAGGGGGATATTTCGTTGATGCAAAGAGGAACATTTATACCCCTATTTCCATCTCCGGAGATGATAGCAGAGAACTGGATTTCATGATTCTCGGTGGATACAACGCCTCCTATCATGAGCACAATCTCTTTGAAGAATTCTTCCATCTCGAAGCCATATCCACGGTCAAACTCCTTTCCCTGGCAAATGAACAGGGGATGCCCGTATACGATATTGACAGCAGCAATATCGCTGCAATTCTTCCATTGCTTGGTGTTGATGCCGGTGTAAAGTCTGCAATACAGAATTCAGTAGCAGCAGGGCATGTGGTCAAGGTTCATCAAGATAATCTTACAGTCAAGAACTGGAACGGCGCAGGATATGTCGATAGGAATCCTACTACTAATGCGGCGGGGTTCATTATCAGTGGAGGTTTATCAGGTGGAGCCACTGTGGAAAGAGACCCTTCTATGGGTGAAATCATTGTCGATGGTGTAAGAACAGGGACTTTTCTTGCCGGAGAACCTGTCAACATTGCAAACGGCAATCTTTTTGAAACAGAGGAAGATTTCACGATCCCTTCAAGGGGAATGCCGATCAATTTCGTCCGCTATTATAACAGCCAGAGTGATTACAACGGCCCGATGGGGTACGGATGGACCCACACTTACAATCAGCATATTACGGAAAATGCTGATGAATCAATTACTTATTTTGCTGAAGATGGTGGCGAGTTTACCTTCACAAAGAATCCGGATACCACATACAACAGACCTGCTGGATTCTTTTCTACCCTGACAAAAGACGTCTCAGGTTACAAGCTCAGAGGAAAACATGGAACGGAAAAATTCTTTGATCTGACCGGGAAAATAACCGGCATTGTGGACAGGAACGACAATGCCATCACCTTTGAATATACCGGAGACTATTTAACAAAGATCATCGATACAGTCGGCAGAGAATACAGCCTTTTATACGACGCGGATAACCATCTTGCCTCCATCACCACGCCTGGTCCTTATGAATGGACATATACATATGCAAACAATGATCTGATGAGCGTCACAGTGCCTGGAGGGTATACCAGGAGCTTTACATATTTTGCTGATCATAATTTGGCTTCAGTTACCAATTTTAGAGGATTTACTTTTACCTTTGACTACTACAGCAATGACAAGGTGCACATAAACTATCTCCCAAATAGTGGAACATATATTTTTAGCTACAATTCTCCATTAAGGACTACCACTGTCACAGATCCTGAAGGGAATATAAATGTTCATTATTACAATGAGAAAGGGGCTATTACCGGCCATCTGGACCCCTTGGGTTATGAGGAATTATATGAATATGATGATGATCTAAACCGTGTCAAAATCACTGATAAGAACGGAGGGATCATAAAAAATACCTATGATTCAACTGGTAATCTTTTAAGCACAACAAATCAGGAAAATTATACTGTCAGCTACACTTACGATCCTGTCTATAATTTTGTGCTCACAACCACGGATCCTGAAGCAAGAGCCACTACCCAGACATACGATGCCAATGGCAACCTGGAACATATTATATACCCTCCTGTTGATGGTGATACAAGTCAGATCCAATTTGAATATGATGCTTTAGGTCAAATGGTTCTGACGATTGATCAGAATCTCAATCAAACGAGATTTGAATATCATGCAGATACAGGATACCTGCAAAGGGTCATAAATGATTATGGTGACGCCGCACATTTTAACCATATTACAGAATTTGCTTATGACGAAGTAGGCAAGATAATCAGTACAAAGGATGCAAAAGACAATATAAAGACTTTTAGCTATATAGATTTTAACAGAATTGCACAAATCACATCGCCGGCGCCCTTTAACTACATTAACAAGTTCGAATATGATGAAAAGGGAAATATAACTAAGATAGAGAAACAGACCGATGATCCGCTCAATCCCTGGCAGACTGTCATTAATACCTATACCAGTATGAATAAGCTGGAAACAACTACTGATGAATTGAACAATACTGCTACATACGAACATAACCTTAATAATCAAATATCTGCCATGACAGATGCGGAAGAACACATAACCCAATTTTTGTATGACAACAGGGGATTACTTGAACAAACAATTGATGCGCTAGATCATGTGACTATACGTTCTTATACCCCAACTGGGAACCTGGAGAGAATAATTGATGCCAGGGGAAATCCCACGCTATATGAATATGACAAGCTAAACAGACTTATTAATACTACGTTTGCAGACGGCACCAGAAAAAGCTTGCAATATGACTCAATGAATAATGTTTCGCAAAAAACTACCAGAAAGGGAGACATTATTTCATATACGTATGATGCACTTTACCGGCTTGAGGAAAAAACTTATCCTGACGCTTCTACTGTCAGTTATAGCTATGATAAAGGTTCCAGGCTAACTTCTGTTACTGATGCAAATGGAATGATCCAATATGAGTATGACAGATTAAACAGAATCACTAATACTATCTATCCTGGAAATATACAGGCTGGTTATGAATATGACTCATTAGGGAATAGGACCAAATTAACTTATCCTGATAGTACCTATATCAATTATGGTTATGACGAGTTAAATCGTTTAAAGACTATCAATGACCAGGCAAGTCAGGAATTGATAGCCTACAATTATGATGCACTCAGCCTGCGAAAAAACCTTACCCTCCTAAATGGCAATCAATCAACCTATCAGTATGATGAAATCAATAGGCTTTTAAATCTTGCTAATCAGACATCATCCCTAAGCACGATCTCAAGTTTTAATTACACGTATGACAAGGTTGGAAATCGAAAGAGTATGAATACTCTTCAGGGAATGCATAGTTATACGTATGATGCGATATATCAATTAATGGCCGCGGATTATCCGGAAGCTTATGACTTCCCGGACACTGGTTATACCTACGATTCATTAGGAAATAGAATTCATATTGATAAACAAGGCACGGCCGTTAATTATGCAGCTAACAGTATGAATCAGTACACATCTGCAGGAGATGCAGTTTATGCCTATGATGAGAATGGAAACCTGATTTCAGATGGGGAAAGCGCTTATGAATATGACTATGAAAACCGTCTGATTTCCGCATCCAATTTATCACATGCCGGCATCAGCTATGAGTATGATCCTTTTGGTAGAAGAATCGAAAAGAATGTGGATGGGGCGATCACAAAATATATATATGATGGTGACCAGGCTATTTGCGAGACAGATGGCAGTGACGCCATTACTGCGAAATATGTGTATGGGGCCGGCATTGATGAAGTTGTCACCATGCAAAGGGGTGGCAGCGCCTATTTCTATCATTATGACGGGTTGGGTAATGTTTCCGACATCACAGATGAGACCGGTTCTGTGGTGGAGTCCTATTTTTATGATGCTTATGGGAGTAGTTTGGATTCGTCATCTGTAGGCAATCCGTATTTGTTTAATGGCAGAAGGTTTGATGATGAGACTGGTTTGTATCATTATAGAGCCAGGTATTATGACCCGGAAATTGGGAGATTTTTGCAGACGGATCCTCTTGGATATTATGACAATGTGAACCTGTATTCCTATGTAAATAATAACCCGTTGAATTGGGTTGATCCTTTTGGGTTGTGTAAAGATAAATCATTTTCGGAAAAATTTGGTGAAGGATATTATTTTGGTACGGGATATGGTCAAGAGGCTTTAGACTGGTGGGCAACTAAGTGGGTGGAGACCGGCAATCCACTTTATGCTGTTGGCGGAGGATTCGCTGCTCTTTGGACACCTGAGGCTTGGTGGAAAACTGCCGCAGTATTAGGAGGTGCATATGCTATCTCTGGATGGGCATCTCAAACTGGTCCTTGGATGGGTAAAGTGGTAGTACACGGTCCTCATGCCGGAGGTCCTCATCAATATAGACATTTACAAATCATGATTCGTACGGGCAAACATATTACGAAACATATTCGCATACGACTTGGTTTTTGAAAAATCAATCTTGAAGGTTTTTTAAAGCGTAACCATTTGAATGGGATTTTTTGAAATCAAAGGGTTAGGCATTTCGCTCTTATGATTTTGAGAGAGGTGTGAATGGTTACTTTTAATAGTATTAATCGGTTATATATAAGGGACATAAAGGGCAAAAATTATGCTTTGTAATTATTGCAAAAAGGCAGAATTAATTGAAGGTACACTTGAAGGCATATCATTTGAGCCATTATCTGAGCGCAAAAAATTGCTTACAAGTGGAGTGTATGGGATTAGAGCTATGGTTTGCCCTAAATGTGGTCGTTTATCAGATTTTAGTTTAGATGTAGAAGCCCTGAAGAAAATAGCCAGGTAGAGTGGGCTCTGCCCACCGAACTATATGATGTTCCTGACTAAAAATGCCAATGGCGGGAAAATCCCACCTCACAAAAAATGCCAAATTATCAAAGAGCGTGGGAAGGCAATACTTATTTCTTCACTGTGGTTACCTATCAACGGCAGCCAATTCTTTGCCTCGAAGCCCAACAATTACGGTTTACTACGGGTTAAAGAGAAAACAGCTTAAGATTGACGGTTTTCGTTATATTTATCTTTTAAGAAATCGGAGCAAAAAATGCGAAAAAACAAAATGCTAATGGTTTTTCTTTTACTTGGCGTTTTTATTTGTTGCGCACACACATATGCACGGGCTGGAATGTCAGAAGCGGCAGCTTACCTGGAAATTATACAAAATTCTGACGGTTCGTGGGGCTCTGATCCATCCACAATATATTTTGAAACAACGGAAGTTGTTAAGACGCTTTATTTCCTCGGAAGGACCGGAAACGCGTATCAAAGAGGGGTAAATTTTGTCACTAACCACCAAATCGGAGGCATAGAGGATCACGCCAGGAAAATTGATGCCATAAAACCGGCCGGCAAGGACACCACAGATGATGTGAACACAATCCTTAGAGCTCAAAACAGTGACGGTGGTTTTGGGTTTGATCTGGATTATGGGAGCAATGTGTATCACACTGCATTTGCCCTGTCTGCCATTCACACAGCAGACATCTCAAATCCAACTGTAACATCAAGCGCAGTCAACTTTATCATATCCCGGCAAGAAACAAATGGCTCATTTGGTTTGAGCGCAGATCATGACAGCATCTATCTGACAACTCTTGTTGCATTGGCGCTAACTGATCACAGCGGAACCTCGTTTGCTGTTGATTCTGCTGTTGACTGGTTATTGACAAAGCAGAATCCTGACGGGGGATTTGGTGAAACTGTTTCTTCAGTTTTTGAAACATCCTGTGTTTCCATGCTTCTTTGCAAGGTCAGACCAGACCTTCAGGAAACCCAGGATGCTCTTGACTACTTAATAGCCAGTCAGGAACCAGACGGCAGCTTTGATAATGATCCTTATCAAACAGCGGTCGCTGTTCAAGGCATTCAGTTGGCATACACAGATACCCACCTTTCTGCGGGCTTTAATCTTTTTGGCTTTTCGGCAGAGGTGCCGGCAGGATATACTTCGTATGAGATGATAGCAGATTTGGGCAGTGAAGTCGAAAAGATCCAGCGATACAATCCTGATACTGAAACCTTTCAAACAACTTACTATGAAGACGGCATAGTTACAGGTGATATATTTAATATCGCAAACGGTGAAGGCTATTTTGTTTACATGAAGAAAGCCGGAACCATGTTTCAACCAAGACGATCTGTGAATATGCATCTTCAGCTCATCCCGGGTTTCAATATTGTCAGCATTACAGGCGCACCATCCTGCAGTTCATATGATTTACTTGTATACCTTGGATCTCCGGATGAAATAGTTAGTATCCAGAGATACAACAAAGAAACAGGTGCCTTTGAAACCACTGCTTACTATAATGAGCAACCTTCAGGCATATCGTTTGATATTGTTAATGGTGAAGCTTACCTGGTTCACATGAGAGTGGCAAAGGAGATCACGGATCTCTTTACACCGCCGGAAGTAGTTATTACCTCTCCTAATGACGGAGAGACCGTTTTCAGTACCCCTGTCGATGTTTCCGGAACAGTAGACGTCAATACCGTCACAGTTACAGTGAACGGCGTCGAGGCTGTCCTGAGCGGGGGAACATTTACGGCAGCAGGGATTTCACTTACTGAAGGATCGAACTCGATTAGCGCAACTGCTGTGGGTTCAAACAGCATGACAAGCAGCCACACCATAACTGTTATATTGGAAGCAGGTATAGATTACACCATTAGCAAGGGAGGATCAATCAGTGACAGCCGGAGAATCCAGGGTAATGCAGCACTTTTGAGTCAGGCCGCAGGAGTTACGGCAAACCTTAATGGCCCCTCATTTATTGACTTCTTGACAACTGGGGCTTTTTTTACTGCTCCTGACGAAATAGAGATAAGCTATACTATCTCGATCGATAGTGCAGCGCCCGAAGGCGTTTACGATTACCATGTAGAATTTGGTTTGACGGATGGCAGCGGCAACCCACTTGAGCCGTTAAACAATAATATCTATTTGTTTAAGATAAAGATAGTGCCTTGATAATGGAAAACGAACACCCCCCACAGACAACTTCTCTACTCTCATCGAACAGAGGAGGGCAGCATGATATTAGAGCCTCATAAGAAAATAATAAGGCTTTTAATATTACTTTTCATCCTTCTTCTTTCTTTAAATTATTCAGCTTTTGCGGCCTCTTGGACCTCAGGAGGGCCTTATGCCGGCTATATTAAAGGATTAGCCGTTGAGCCAACTTCATCAGGCACTGCATTCACGGTCGTCGATGATAGGCATTTGGCTAAAACAATCGACAGTGGCGCCTCATGGAGTTATTTGCTTGATTCACCCCCCCACCTCGGCGCGGTGGCCATCGATCCTCAAAATCCTTCGACCATCTGGGCGGGTGAGGGCACAAAAATTTGGGGTTCAACTTCTCTATCGTTTTATATTTATAAGAGTGAAGATGGGGGTCAAAATTGGCAGTATATATATTTACCATTGATTAGTTGTTGGGACCCAGTGTGTTCAACAGGAGTTGCCGACATTTTGATAAAAGCGGATGACTCAGATACCATCTTGGTGTCAATGTTTTTTCCGCAAGGGGAACTACTTAGGACTACCAATGGCGGGCAAACCTGGCAAATAGAGGGTGGGTCCGGTACTACCTTGGCTGCTGATCCAGTCAATCCTGAAATCATTTACCATGGAACTGCAAGGAGTGGGTATGTCTATAGGTCAATGGACGGTGGAAATAGGTGGGCAAAGATTAATCCTAGTCCTCCGCCTGGTCAGTTCTGGTGGGTCTGGACGGTTAATGACATAGAGGTTGGCTTGAATTCACGAGTCTATGTCGCGACGGGCGAAGGCTTGTGGATGTATAATAAGTATTAATGGACTAAGTTACCTGGCCTGCCTACTGACGATATCCGTGCTCTGGCCATTGACAGATCCACGTGGCCAGAAGTTGTCTATGCCGGCACTAGTGGCCATGGCGTATTTGTTTCCATAGATAGTGGGAACAGTTGGATACCCTTCAACGAAGGGTTAGGAAATCTTTCCATTACCAAACTCGCCATGAGCAGGAGCCAGCCCAAAATGCTGTACGCAGGCACAGCATCCGGAGTCTGGAGTACACCGATACCTGATTGTCCCTCCACTGTTTTGTGGCACCAGCCAATAAGACCCGCTGGTTTGTTCACTATGGGATGTCAGGATTTTACAGAACCTTATGACGATTACGACATATTCATAGCGGATGATTTTTCCACAACCGAAACTTGGAATATTCAAACTGTCTTTGTTCCTGGAAACCTATGGGGATCCGGGACGACATTAATGAATGCCACAATACTTCAATTTCAGATTTATGCTGACGACCAAGGTACGCCTGACGGTGATCCATCTGGCGGAGGCAATTCTCCGGTATGGAACCTCTCGGTTCTCCCCACAGATTCTCAGATAACCATTAGTGCCGAAATTAATGGACTGCCATCCAATGTTACGTTGAGCTTGGATACTTCGATCAAACTCCAGCCCGGCACCTACTGGTTTTCATTTTATCCCGAACTTGAACACATTACTGCAGGGCAATATGGAAAACTAACTGGCAATACTAAAAATGGAAACCCGGCTCAAGTTATTAACCCTGGAGGGGGATTTGCTTTTCCGACCGTGTGGACATCCGTGACAGACGAATCCACTTGGAATATGGAAGAGCAAGATTTCGCATTTCTCCTGGCAGGTAGCATCGCCGATTGGCAGGCCGACAGTGACGATGACGGCATCCTGGACGGCAATGAGGACAAGAACCATGATGGTATCATCGATACAGCAGCCGGTGAAACGGACCCATGCGACCCCAACACTGACGGCGACGGCATCTATGACGGAACGGAAATAGGGCTGACAGCGCCGCAGAATCCGCAGGCTACCGACCAGAGTCAAGGATACTTTGTGCCGGATGCCGATCCATCCACCACCACCGATCCAACAGATCCTGATACTGATGGCGATGGTATAAGCGACGGACAGGAAGATGCGAACCATAATGGCCTTGTAGACCCCGGAGAAACAGATCCTTCCGATAACTCATCGCGTCCGACAATAATTCTTCTGAACAAAGGGTTCAACCTGATTGCTATTCCGGCAGATGTCACGAATCAGCCTGATCTCAAGGATTGGCTGTCGGTACTTGGAAACAGCTTTGAAATAGAAAAGGTGATGGCTTATGATGAGGCAAACAGCAGGTTTGTTATCCTGATCCCAGAGGATGGGTCAAACCCGAGCTTTACGCTCCAAGGAGGGGAAGGGCTTATTATCTATGCAACAGGAGAAAAGCGAGTTGGATTTGTGTCTGTGGATTGCTCAAGTCTTGATCTGGAATCAGGCTTTAACCTGATTGGGATTGCCTGTCCGCCAAATGGGTACAGTGCCTTCCAACTGCTGGCAGAGCTTGGCAGCGGAAATGTTTCAAGCATTCAGAGATACTCCAAAGAAAAGGGAGTATTTGAGACAGCCGGTTTCGGGCCGGAAGGTCAGCTCGTGGGTGTGGACTTTCCGATTGTTTCTGGTGAAGGGCACTTTATTTATTTGAAGTAGGGGGTTTTAGATTTTAAGCATGCACCGCCAGGGCTGCTCCGGGTAAATAGCTATGCATTTAACGGGGCAGACAAAGATCGCCCCCAGAGAAATAGGTAATGCATTTCACAGGGCAGGGAGGGAGGAAACTGTTTTCTCTTGCCGGTGACCTTGGAGGAATTGGGTGGGTTTCCACTGGGAAGGGAGGCCGGCAATGGAAAATGCCCTGCGAGCGGACTTGAGTCTGTTTCTGATTTATTTATGGCTCTCTGGTATTTCACGTGGTCAATTTTTATCAAAAGAATCAGCCTGTTATCCGTATTGTTGAGTAGCCCGAATTTAAAAAAAATTACACTGTAAATCCCATTATTTAAGCAGGTATTGAGCTTTCAGTTCAATACAGCCCCATATACCATTATAATAGCGTTAAAAAGTTGTTTAACACCAAACGCAGAAAATGCGATAACTTTTTGAAATTAAAATAGAATGCTAACCACGGGAATTACCAAAGAACCTTATTTATTTGTAAATGGATGTCCCCATGTCTCGCATAA
>JAJSZW010000010.1:0-27651 GCA_030262895.1 Deltaproteobacteria bacterium
CGTAGCATCTGCATCTGTTGCCAGGGCGGTAACCCCGACCACGGTTCCGTTGGCTGCGTTTTCAGCGACCTCGTTAGCGGCGGCATCGGAATCCGTCACCGCGCCGACATCGAACTCATCGACATCAATGACATCTAGGGTGATGGCAGCGGTGTCGGTGGAGGTGTCGGCCGAGGTGGCCAGCACGGTAATTGTGTGTGATGCATCGGCTTCACGGTTGAGCAGGGTGCCATCGGCAACCGTGACTATACCGGTGCTGCCGTTGATAGTGAACCTGCCGCCTGCATCATCGGACAGGCTGTAGGTTATAGCGTTGTTCGTAGCATCTGCATCTGTTGCCAGGGCGGTTACCCCGACCACGGTTCCGTTGGCTGCGTTTTCAGCAATCTCGTTAGCGGCGGCGTTACTGTCCGTGACTGCACCGACATCGAACTCGTCCACATCAATGACATCTAGGGTGATGGCAGCGGTGTCGGTGTTGGTGCCGTCGGTGGCTTCAACAGTCAACACATACTGCTGCGTGATCTCGTAATCCAGGTTGGTGCTATCGGACACAGTGATCTCACCGGTCGCCGCATCAATGGCAAAGATACCGTCGGCATTGCCGGCGGTGATGCTGTAGGTCAGCGCATCGCCGTCAATGTCCGTATCGTTTCCGGTGTTGGCCTCGTTCAGATCCGTCACCAGCGTGGTATAGGCCGCATCTTCGGCGACGGAAGTCGTTAAATCATCGATCAGCGGTGTATTGTCATTCACCGGATTAATGGTGATGCTTACCAGTGCCGCGTTCGATACGAAACTCGTCGCATCTTCTATTGTATAGGTAAAGGTATCAGTGAAGTTTTCAGAACCATCATGGGTGTAGGTCACGGTACCATCGCCATTGACGGTCAGGCTGCCGTAGGTCGGTCCGGACGCAATGACGATGCTGGTCAGATCAAGCATGTTTTCGCCGTCCGTATCATTAGCTGCCACGTCAATAAGCACCGAGCCGCCCTCATCAACCGTCGCCAAGTCTTCACCGGCGCGTGGTCTACTGCCATCAATCACGGCAATTTCCCGTGTATCAATCAGGCTGCTGTCTGTTCCGTCAAATACAGTGAAATCGACATACAGGGTACCTTCTGTGGGGTCTGCTTTTTTATTCTCATATTGCACTGAGCGCAGCGCAGTCTGGTACTCTTCTATTGTTGCCGTGCCCGTTAGAGTAAGGATGCCCAGTCCTGAAGTAAAGGAACCGGTAATACCGGATTGATAGGTAAAGAGCAGATAGTCTTCACTGGGCAGATAACCAGCTTTAAAACGAACTATTGCGGATTCCAGATGCGTATCATCGACATCGGTAACAAGAAGGGCAGGATCAATTGCTAAAATTTCCCCGGTCGCATAGAGCAGCACGGTTGCATCAACCGTGATTTCCGGCGCATCGTTGATATTGATCACTGCGGCAGTCTGGGCGGAGGTGAGAGTTTCAAGAGTTCCCTGGCCATCGGTATAGCTCACCTGGACACTGATTAAAGTTCCGACATCGTCATCGCCGAGGGTATAGGTGCCGGCTGTCGCCCCGCCAATGGCGTTGCCATCGTGCAGCCATTGATAACTGAACGCACCGAGGCCGTCAATATCGCTGATACCGCTGGTATCTGCGGTTAAGGTTTGATCTTCGGTTACCGTGCCGGTGATGGTGGGCAGGCCAACCGGCGCATCATTTACCGCGGTGACATCGACTGTCATGGTATATGCAGTCAGGCTGTCGAACGTGCCGTCATTTACTGTAAACTCGAAGCTGTCATAGTCAGTTCCATTGGCATCGGCCACGGGTACGAACTTCAGGTTGCCGGCGTCGATATCCGCCTTGGTGATGACCTGATTCAGGGTTACGTCTCCACCGGACAGTTGCAGGCTGCCGGCCGTCTCCAGGCTGGTGATCTTGACACTGGCCAAGGTATCGCCGTCGATGTCAGTGAAGTTGAAGTCACTCGCACTAAAGGTGTAGGTCGTGTTCTCGTTTGTGGTGACGGTGTTGTTGGCCGCGGTCGGTGCGTCGTTGGCCGCGGTGACGTCAATGTTGACCGTCCCAAGCGTGATTGTTCCACCACCGCCCGATCCGGTGTTGCCGTTGTCCGTGATTTCAATCGTGATGAGATCAACATTGTCGCCGCTCATGTTCGGTGTGGCGTGCTCGTAATCAATGCTGTTTGCATCGTTCAGGAAATCGTTCAGGTCGGTCAGGTTGCCGGTAAGTATTAAAACGGATTGTGACCCGCCCAACGTGAGGCCCGGCCAACCCATGGTCTGCAAGTGACCATTGTCTGAAGTAATGGTTAGTGTCAGGTCGCCTGAGCCGGCATCCACATCGCTGAGGTCAATAGCGCTCAGGTTGAGTTTGCCCTGGGTGTCTTCAATGAACACCAGATCACTCGGCAGTGAACCCGCATTGGTCGGATCGTCATTAACTGCAACAACCGTTACTGTTGAAACTAGATTTGGTGAAGAAGTGTCGATTCCACCATTTGCGGTTCCACCGCTATCCTGAATACTGGTGATGGTGAATACACGGTCAAGCGTAGAGGGGTTTTCACTGGTATTTTGGTAGCTAAGACCATCAATCAAGGTTTGTGCATCCGCAACACTGGTGCCTACAGTGTCTATTGTTATCGTTGCCGTGTTGCCGACAATATCGACCATATAATCATAGCCTGACCCAGTCGTATCATTGTCACCATTAGTCAGAAAAACAATAGAGCCATCGACAGTTATTGTTTCATTAGAACCATCGGTAACATTGCTTACTGTTAATACTATTTGTTCAATAGTTTGACCACTTTCTACTGTATTTAGTGTGACCGTACTAAATAAATCTACAGCAATATTCCCTTCTGTATAAGTCGGATCGATTGCAGTTGCACTTGCTGTAGGTGCATCGTTGACCGCATCAATAGTAACCGTGAAGCTGCTCTCTACCCATTCGCCACCGGTATCCGTGGCCCGGACGGTGATATCAGCAGTACCGTTCTGGTCAGCGGCATAGTCCAGGGTCAGGGTGCCGGCTACGCCGTCAATGGTGGTTACATCGAACAGGCCCGCGTTGGTATTGGATTCGATGCTATAGGTGAGTGCAGAATCCGGATCCTCGACATCTGCAAAAGCGGCAAACAGATTGATCACTGTATCGGCCGCATCTTCATCAACCGTCACATCAGCTATTCCCGAGGTCGTCGGTGCCTCGTTCGCGGTCCCAACGGTGATGCTCACCACATCGATGTCGCTCAGTGCCCCACCAGTACCGGTGTTGCCTAGATCGTCAGTGGTGATCGTTACCGTGGCCGTACCGTTAAAAGAGGCGGTCGGGGTGAAGGTCAGTCCATCAAGGGCTGTATTGATGTCGTCGATCGTGCCGGTGAAGGTCATTGTCGTGTCGTCGGTGCCGTCGCCTGCGGTGAAGGTCAGCGACGGGACACTATCCATCCGCTGCACAAAGACGCCTGACGTATCATCGGGACCTTCGCCGCTCCAGGCAACGACGATGCGTCCGTTCTGGTCCACGCCGACTGCCGGGCTGACCTGGTCGCCGGTGGTGGTGGTGTTGATGCGGAACTCACCGCCGTCAGCGGCGCCGCCAGAAGTATAACGCTGTCCGTAGATCCCGTAGTTGCCGGCACCCTCTTGGTAGTTTTCGTTCCAGACTACTGTGAAGTCGCCGTTGGACTGCATGGCTACGGACGGAGCATCCTGAATGAGCGAGTTTTCGGTGTTGACTCGAACATTACCACCGATCTGTGCCCCCGAGTTGTCGAACAGTTGGGTGAAGACAGCTTGAGTCAGATTGCCTTCGATCCCGGTCCATGCAACAACGAAGTTTCCGTCGCTGTCCATGGCCACTGACGGTTCGAATTCATCGTACACGGTCTCGTCGGTGTTGATCAGGAATTCCCCGTCGATCTCGTTACCGTCAGCATCATAGCGCTGCCCGTAGACGCCCCACCCAGCGGTGGCGTTGTCTTGGCCGTAGCTCTGCCACACGACGACGAAGTTGCCCGCGCCGTCCATGGCCACCGCCGGGGACGTCTGGTCGTTGGTGCCGAAATCGTTGACTCTGCCGCTGCCCTGCGAGACGCCGTCCGAGTCGTACCACTTGGCGTAAATGCCTGCCAGATTGCCGTCGAATCCGCCCTCGGCCTCGAAAGCGATGACGAAGGCACCGGTCGCATTCATGGCGACGGTGGGGTTCTGCATGTTCGCGCCCATGAAACCGTCCACACGGAATTCTCCGTGCCCCGTGCCATCGGCATCAAAACGCTGGGCAAAAACGCTGGTCGTGGTGGTGTAGACATGGTTGGTCTGCCAGGTGACGACGAAGTTGCCGGCATCGTCCATGGCGATCGACGGGTTGGTCTGGTCGCCGGTCGTCGAGGTGTTGACCGGGATCTCGCCACCCACAGCGTTACCGTCAGCATCATAGCGTTGGGCATAGACACCGTAGCCGTCACCATCCTGGTTCTGGCTGGCCCAGGCGACGACATAGCTGCCATCAGCAGCCACGGCGATATCCGCCTGTTCCTGGATGCCGCCTGTAGTTGTGTTGACCAGTGTTTCGCTACCGATTGAACCATCGAGGTTCACGCTGATGATACCGTTGGTCGCAGTAAGGGTGACTTCTGCCGAAGTCGCATCTGTATCGCTTATAGTGATGGCATTGCCGTTACCGCTGAAAAAGACGAGTTCCATATCTTCAGGCGTGGTTTGTGCGCCTGGGATGCTATTGACTGGTGCATCGTTCGTGGCCTGGACCGTCAGTGTGGTAGTGGCGGTGTTCCCGTTCGAAACAGCATCGGTGGCTGTAAACGTGATGATGCGAGCGGTTGTCGTCGGGGTGTCAGACGTATTGTTGTAGGTAACCGTCCGCAGCACCTGCTGATACTGGGCGGCGGTGCCGGCGCCGGAGATGGTCAGCACACCGGTGCCGGAATCGTAGTTGACAGATAAGCCCGTCGCGCCCGCGTTGGCTGTGAGGCTTTCAGCCGTTCCATTCAGTAAGTTTGTAATGGTGACGGTTAGTGAGGTGAGGTTCTCGTCGCTGTCTATCAGGGTGCCGTCGGTATCAACGATGGCGACCGCACCACTGCCTTCAGTCCAGATTGTGGAGAAGTCATTACCACCAGCGCCGGACGAATCATCCGTATCGAGGTTCACAACGGGAGCGTTCGCATTTCCTACCGTGATAGTGACGACATCGATGTCGCTCAGTGCCCCACCAGTACCGGTGTTGCATAGATCGTCAGTGGTGATCGTTACCGTGGCCGTACCATTGAAGGATGCTGTCGGGGTGAAAGTCGAGCCTTCCAGTGCCGTGTTGATGTCGGCGATGGTGCCCGTGAACGTCATCGTGGTATCGTCGGTGCCGTCGCCGGTGGTGAACGTAAGACCGTTGTCTGCATAGCGCTGGGCGAAGATCCCCAGGGTATCAACCGGTCCGGCGCCGCTCCAGGCGACTACAAACGAATCGGCGTCGGACATGGCAACAGAGGGACTCTGCTGCAGGCCCGCAGTCGTGGTGTTGACCAGGAACTCGTCGCCCAGGACGACGCCTGCCGCGTCGTACTTCTGACCATAGACGCCGTAATTGTCCCCGTCCTGATTGGCGCTTCGCCATGTGACAACGAACTCCCCGGAAGATGCCATCGACACGGAGGCCATAGTCTGATGGTCGGTCGTGTTCGTATTGACCTGGAACTCGTCACCCTGCGCGACGCCGCTCGCGTTGAATCGCTGCGCGAAGATGTCGTAGGTGCTGTCCGCGTTCTGGTTGTAGCTCTCCCACGCAACAACGAAGTTCCCGGCCGAGTCCATTGCGATCGACGGGCTCGTCTGAGCGCTGGTGGTGGTCGTGTTCACGTCGATGGCGGCGCCCTGTGCCACGCCCGCCGAGTTGAAGCGCTGGGCGCCCACACCCTTGCTGTCACCATCCCGTCCCGTATTCGACCAGACCACGACGAAGTTGCCTGAAGTATCCGACGCGATATCGAAGCCACCGCTGTCAGTCTGTTCATCCGCGACCATGAACTCTCCGGTCAGCGCCACGCCGGCTGAGTCGTAGAGCCGCGCAACAGAGCCGTAGTTTGTCCCGCCACCCTTGCCGGTCCAGGCAAACATGATATTCCCGTTGGCGTCCATCGCCACGGTCGGGTGGGATTGTTCGCCGCTGACAGTCGTATTGACCAGGAACTCCGTTCCCTGTGCGACTCCACTGGCATCGTAGCGTTGCGCGTAGACCCCCCAGGTGGCGTTCGCATCCTGGCTGTAGCTCGCCCACGTCACCACGAAGTTGCCGTTCGGGTCCATGGCGACATCTTGCATGCCCTGCGTGTCGGCCGTTTCGGTGTTCACAAGCCATTCGACGCCCTGGGCGGCGCCATTCGCATCGTAACGCCGTGCATACACGCCGGAACCCGACACATCGTCGCCCGACCAGACAACGACGAAGTTCCCATTGGCATTAGTCGCGACGCGCGGTTCATACTGGGAACCCCCGATTGTAGAATTGACCCGGAACTGCCCGTCGACCGGGCCCCCGGTGCTGCCGAGGGTCAGCGTGCCGTTGTCGACACTCAGTGTGACCTGGACCTCGTTGCTGCCGGCATCCGGATCGCTAATCGAGATCTGGTTGCCGTTGCCGGAGGAGAAGACGAGTTCCGTATCCTGCGGCGTGGACTGGGCGGCGGGGACGGTATTGACCGGGGCCGCGTTGGTAGCGTTGATGGAGACTGTTGCCGTGGCGGTGTTGCTATTGCCAAATCCATCATGGGCCACGAAAGTGATTGTCCGCGCCGCATCGTCCGAGACCGACGATGTGTTGTTGTAGGTAATGGTACGCAGGACCGTCTGATAATTGGCAACCGTGTCCGTCCCAGTCAATGAGAGAACGCCTGTCGCGGCGTCGTAACTGCCCACGATGCCGGTACCGGTTGTATCGTAGCCTAGGATTTCGTTGGGCGCGTCCGCCGGATTGGTGATGGTAACGGTCAGCGACTCGAGGTGAGTGTCATCGTCGTCGGTAACAACAGCGTCCGTATCAACGATTGCCACAGCACCGCCGGCTTCTGTCCAGATGGCGGCATAGCCACCACCACCGGTACCCGAACTGTCGTCACCATCAAGGTCAATCACTGTAGGCGTTATCCCGAGATTACCAACATACAAGTCGTAAAGTCCGTCGTCGGTCATGTATGCCCAGACTATTTGTGACGTGGTTCGTGCGGAGCCGAGTGGGGGCGCCTCTTTCTGGACGATGGGAATGGAATGGGTCGCGGCTTCGCCGCCGTCGGCGACGGTACCGGCATCCCAGGAACCGTCGTTCGACCTGTGGAAGCGCATAATGTCATCGGTGCTGGTATCGAGAGCAATTGCGTAAAAATCGTCGTTGCTACGGTCGTAGATAAGGGCGACACTGTCGACGCTGGCGCTGCCGATTGTCTCGCCGGCAGACCAGTCGGTGCCGTCCCAGATATATTCCTGTGGCGCCGTCCCTACCGTGTCGACAATGACATGAAACTCGGTGTCCGATACCCGCACCACAGCGCTCTGCTTATCAAAGCCATTCAGATCGCCGATTTCCACCGAGGTACCGGCCCCGCCTTCCCGGGTAATTTCGCGGGAATAGAAACCGTCGCCGGCAGTGCCGCCGGGATCTCTTACGTAGACCACCAAAACCTTGTCGGCACTGCCGTAGGCGGTCAGCGTCGTGTAGTAAGTGACATAGCTGTCCTCGGTCGTTACCTCGCCGGTCCAGGAAGACACACCATCAGCATCGCCGATCTGATCGGCGGAATAAACGACAAGCTCAGCGTCGTCGCGCGCGGATACCCAAATACGATCACTGCTGGGCGTACGCGTCACGCTGACACCCGTCCAACCGACACCACTGGCCACCGTGCTGGCAGTGCCCGGCGTGATTACCTGCCCGGAGATCGTGGCAGTGAGAACCTTTATATCCTCACCGTTAGCTAAGTAGATTAAATCGAATTTATTGTCATCAACGAGAGAGAGATCGAAAGCGGTGCCCAGAGAGTCCGTCGCCAATGTCTGCGCGGTAGACCAGGTGACGTTATCAGCGCTGGTCTTGTAGAGGATGTCGCTCGCGTTGGCCTTGTAAACGAGGAAATAGTTCTCGCCGTTATAAAAGACTGCGCCCTGTTGACCCCCGGACCACGCCAGCGAGCCTGTGTCGGCGGTCACCAGGGTGGTATCGGCCAGCAGGCCCTCCCACTGTCCTGCAGAAAGGGCTTCGGTCTCGACTGCACCAGTGTCATACTCCAGGTCCCAATCGCCACCAAGGTCTTCATGCCCGGTGATATCTTCAGACGATGCCACATCGGCATCAGTCAAGTTCGCCAAAGTTTCGGTGAGGAGTTGACCGTCATTATCGACAGCAATGTTGCAGCCGTAAAGAAGGATATCAGCGTCTTCACTGAGAGAATCGCCCCATGTCGAAATAGCCTCGCTGTTAGCCAGAAGATCGTTGTTATCAAGCCAGTCGGAACCCAGAGCGAAGGATCCGTCGTTGCCGTGGCTGATGATGTGGATGGCGTCCAGGCTGGTTTGTTCGGAGAGGATGTCTGAAACCTGATCGATCCCGCTCTGTGTGCTGTCGAGGGTGACCACTTCAAGAATCCGGTTGCCATCCTGCTGTTGCAACTCGTCGATCAGTTGCTGATAATCAGTGACGTTATCGTTGACAAAAACCAGTTCGTGACGAGTCTCCTCAACCTGCACTGCCGGATCACTTGCATTTGTTGAATCAGTCGGGGTTACTCCAGCGACGTCTTCAACCAACACCTGCTCGTAAACGGCATCGGTATCGGCATCCAATCCGGGCATAAGATCGGCGGAGAACAACACACGCTGTTCCAGCTCTTCATAGCGGAGAACCTCTGGTTGTTTTTTAGCAAGTTTTCTGGCCATGCTGATAACCTTTATAATCAGGGTACACGTATCAAGTACATGTCCCCAGATTATCCTGGAGCAGTTCCGATTTACTTTACTTCGTCATCATTCTCATTTATTTCAAACCGCACCCGGCATCTCAAACCGCTGGGTAACTGATAGTCAGAGTTGGGCAATTCCAGTCGCACCCCAAAGGTGCTGCTGGCCGCATCGATGACTTTGTCAACCAGAGTGACGGTCGCGGTCTGTTCTGCGTACATTGGTAATTCAGGGACAATGGTTGCCGTCATGTCGGGGCTGATCTTGCCGAACATCTGCGCCGGAACAATTACTTCCACCCGTAACGGATCGATCTGAGCGACCCGCAACAGCGGCTGACTGTTAACAAATTCACCGGGTGAGACATAACGATCGACCACCACCCCAGAAATCGGGCTTTTAACCACCCGTAGATTGAGCAGAGCCTTGGCTTTTTTCAGCTCCAGTTTGGCCAGGGTACTGTCTTCGCGGGCTTTTTTCAGCCGGAAGCCGGTCAGTGCAACATCGGTTGCTGCCTGATCCTTGTCATGGGCGGTAATTGCATTGATATTTTTGACCCGGCCATGAACTCGTTTGGCAAAAGCCAGCTGAGCCTTCTGCAGGGCAATTTCTCCATCAAAAGTTGCCATGCTGGACGCTTTTGCCACTGCGGCGCGCTCGACGGATGATTCCAGTTCGACCAGGGTTTGCCCCTTTTTGATCATACTGCTGCGATCGACATTCACCTTGGCGACAATCCCCTGGGCGGGAGAACCGAGTTCGACAACCACGTGTGGTTCGATAATGCCGTCGTATTCAACCTCAAGGGACAAGGCTGGAACCATACCCAGGCACAGCACAAAAAAAGCTGCCAGAATCCAGACTGATGATTTTTGAAAATTCCGCATCGGGTTGTTTTCTCCTATTCCAGATTGCCGCTGAAGGCGAGAGTCCGGCTGATCTGCCGATCTTGCTGCAACAAATTGCGCCGTGCTTCGCAATGGCGTTTCTCGGTTTTCTTCTGTGCCCCTCTGATGATCGACAAATTGACCTGCTGGTGAAATGGATATCTTCCACCGGCGTAGCGATTCAAGGTTTTCGCCATGAAATTTTTACTGTTCTGCTGAAGCAGGTCATCATCCAATGAAAGAATCGCCTGGTAACTGCCGGGATCTCCCTGTCGGGCACAGCGGCCGAACAGTTGCCGGTCGATGCGTTTTGCTTCGTTGCGACAGGTGGAAATAACATGCAATCCACCCAAGGCGGCAACCCCGTCTCCCAGCGGGATATCGGTTCCCCGACCAGCCATATTGGTGGCCACGGTGATCTGATCACGACGCCCTGCCAGAGCGACAATTTCTGCTTCTTCCTGATCCTGTCGGGCATTGAGAACCCGATGGGAAATTGCCGTTGCCAAAAGTTTTTGACTCAATAGTTCTGATTCGGCTACAGAACCGGTGCCAATGAGCACAGGTCGTCCCAAGTTGCGCATCTTTTGCACTGCTGCAATCACTGCAGACCATTTATCCTCGGCTTGCAGATAAATTTGTGGAGCAATTTTTTCCCGCTGGCTGGCGCGGTGCAACGGAATCCTCTGTACCCGCAAGGAGTAGATCGACCAGAGCTCAGAACTGACTTCACGGGCGGTTCCGGTCATTCCTCCAAGACGTAAATAGCGGCGGAAAAATCGCTGATAAGTTAATCGCCCCAACTGTTCACGGGCATCGGTCAATGGGCAGCTCTCCTTCTCTTCAACCATCTGATGCAAGCCCCGTTCCCAGGAGCGATCGGCCAGAATCCGGCCGGTATTGGCATCAACAATCAAAACCTTATCTTCATCGACCAGATAATCGCGATCCTTCTCCAGTAGATGCAAAGCATGCAGTCCCTGTCCAACCAATTCTTCACGTTGTCGGGCAGAGCTTAAGGTCCCATCGTGACCGGTGGTGAGATTTTCCAGTTTCTGTTGCCCGGCTAAACTGAGCTGAATGGCGTGGTTCACGGTATCGATAAAGAAATCGCTGTTCCGCTCCAGTTGGCGAGCCAATTCCAGTGCTTGCCGGTAAACTATATGTTCTGCAGAAGAATCAATATTGCGGGTCAGAATCAGCGGTGTACGCGCTTCGTCGATCAAGACACTGTCGGCTTCATCGACAATGGCAAAACAGAGACCCCTCAGTAGGAACTGACCGAGCCGGTTGTTATTGGTATAGGCCGATTCAAGCTGCAGCCGCAGTTGACTGCGATCATTGCCGAGCAACAAGCGATCACGCAGGTAATCAAAAGCGACCTGTTTGTTGGAACAATAGGTAATGTCGCAAGCATAGCCAGCCCGGCATTGTTCCGGTGGCATATCGTGGGTCACCGCCCCCACCGATAAACCCAGGGCACGATAGAGCGGCCCCATCGCTTCGGCATCCCGTTTTACCAGGTATTCGTTGACGGTGATGACATGCACCGGAATCCCGGCCAGCGCTGCGGTTGCTGCCGCCAGAGTTGCCGCCAGGGTTTTCCCTTCACCGGTTTCCATCTCTGCCAGTTGACCCTGTAACATCACCCAACCGCCCATCAGTTGCACATCGTAATGGCGCTGTTGAAGCGTCCGGGCAGACATTTCACGAATCAGGGCAAAGGAATGCATGCAGAGTTGCGCGCTCAACCCCTGAACCCGGAATTTTTTGCGTAATTCACTCGTTAAGGCGGTGATTGATGCTGAATTGAAAGTTTTCAGGGTTTCCCCCTGACGGCCGATGGCCGCAACGATCTTTTTCAGACCGTTCTGCCTATCAATGCTGAGCCGTGCCAGTGTTCCCTGCAAAACACTGAAAGACCGGTCGATCAGGCCCGACTCTCGGTCACCGCGCTCAGGATAGCAACCGGAAATCAATCCGGGTCGCATGGCGCCGGTCTCTGCTGTCAACGATGAACTAAACATAAAACTTCCGTAAAAAAAGATGCCGCAAACTGCGATACCACTGCATCGCTAATGGCATGGTTCCGTGCTCGAAACGGACGTAGACCCGCCCGCCGATATGCGGATTTGCAATCTGTTCAGGCAGACTGATATCGAGCTGAAAAACCGTCTCCAATGCCCGCAAACCGTCCGGGTCGGTCGGGTCAACCGGAATGTTCCCGCCACCGCCGGTGCCAAGGACCGCTGACGGCAGGTTGAGGTCCGCTGCCGGGACAATCCGTTCGATGTTGGCCTGTAGCAGTGTTGCCGATTGTTCGGCCAGCCGTACCTCCACCCCGGTGATTCGCTCACGAACCAGACCGATATCGGCCTGCCGGACGACAGCCCGCACGGTGGGCCGGAGTTCAGCGACGATATAGCCGAGCAGTTCACCCTGACGGATAAAGCGTCCGGGTAAATTTTGTGCATCGACCAGAATAAAATTCCCTTTGCTCGGGCTGCGAACCAGTAATTTTTCCAGAACCTCTCGGGTCTGCTGTAAATCCCCCTTAAGCAGCTTGATCTCTGCCATAATCATTTTCCGCTTCAGCCGTTCATGGAGAGGCTGAGCGTTATAACCTGCATAAAGTTCCTGCAACTGAGATTCGAGAACCTCGATTTCTGCTTTCAGGAAGGGGTCTGTTCCTCTGATTAAGGGCGCTCCCTGATCGACAAGTTGCTCAACAGGAGCCAGAACCTCTATCACTTCACAATCGGTTCCGGCGCGAATGACTGACTGTTCCGGTAACCAGACCACCCCTTGAGTTGTCGTCCAGAGGGGCATGGGGATAATGAACAGCAGCAAGACAATCCCAAGAACAAAACCACCGGCGACCGCGACAATCCGGGGGCGCTTATGCCGTGCGCCTGGACTGTTCAGAAAATTGCTAAGTGTGCGAATCGCGGGCAACACCAGCAGACTGATTGCACCCCAAATGGCGATCAGGACTCCGATTGCAAAATAATAACTGCTGACCAGCAGGATCAATCCGACAAGAATCAGCATACGGTAGACGAATGAAATCGGCCCATAGATGGCAAACCAGCCTTTTTCCCCTGGAGCCGTAACGGGAGAACGAACATCACCGAAACCCAGAACATATTTCTGCAGCAGATAGCCAAGGTAACGGGTGGAGCGCTGCCCCAGATTGGGAATCTCAACAAGATCCGCCAGGATGTAATAACCGTCATAGCGCAACAAAGGGTTGCCATTGAACAGAACTGTCGAAACGCCACCGATCAACATCACATTGTAGGCAAGAGCACTGACCAGGCCGGGCTCGACATTCAGCCAGACGAACAGCGCCAGGGAAGCCAGCAGCAGCTCGACTGCCATCCCCATGGCAGCGACGGCAATTCGCTGCTGTTTGTCGGGAAAAGAGGCGGAGGCGGTGGCATCGACGTAGGGGAGGGGGGTCAGGGCGAGCAGGATAATCCCCATCTCATGCACCTCGCCCCCCCACTTTTTCACCGCAAAGGCATGGCCGAACTCGTGGAGGATTTTCACCAGGGGGTAGACCAGCCAGAGCAGCAGCAGATTACGCGGCGAAAAGAGCTGGTCGGACAGACTCCCGGATAATTCGGGCCAGTGCAAACATGCAGCAACTATGGCGGAAAAAACAATTAACAACCAGAGGACAAAGGCGCTGCGGGTAAACAGAGGTGCCGTCAGAAATCCCCATTTTTCCAGGAACCGATCCGGGTCGCAGATCGGGAAACGGAGAAAAAACGGGTTGGCAACACGCTGTTTCCAACCGCTGTTTTGCACTCCCCGAAACTGCCGGACCATCTCCACCGTGCTGGGCAGGATGTCGCTTTGAATCAGATCCGCATCGTGCAACTGACCGAGCAGGTGAATGACTTCATCCTGGGTCGGGGAGGCATCGACCGACAATTGACCGGTGTTCTCCCAGATTTCCTGAACAGTCCGCCGGCCGTCCATCTGGCCGATTAGCGCGTAGGCGGCCGCGTTAAACCGATGGTTGCGCCCGCTCAGGCTGTTTCTCAACACATACCAGGGCTGCCCCCGGTAGACATGTCGGGAAATTATGGCGGCATCGCGCAACACCGGTTTGAGGTTTGCGACGCGATACCAATATGTGCTGAACAGGGATTCACTCATCATTCACCTTACGGTAGCCGGTTCCATGCAAACAACCGCAGCCAGTCAACCAATCGTCGGGTCCAGATCCAGAGCAAATTTTCCCGGCCGATCTCTATTTTTGCGATTCCTTCCATGCCGGGGCGCATCAGATCCGAATGGCTGTCCATGACCGCATCGACGCGGAAATAGTTGCGCCCCTCCTCGGTGGCTGAGACGGGCGTCAGTCGATTGATTGTGATGGCGATTGTCTGGTCGGGAATGCCGGACAATTTCAATTGCCCCCGTTGTCCCAGTGAGACCAAACCGATATCCCGGTCGTCAACCTTCAGGACAACCCGGTATTCGTCGGTCGGAGCCACTTCGTATAGCACTTCGCCCCGCGTGACGGGTGAGCCCAGGGCCTGGCTCAGGTCACCCTTGACAATCATGCCGGAAAATGGTGCGACAAGCGTTGCGCGCGCCAACTGCTGCTCGACCAGTCTCAACTGCGCTTCGGCCTGAGCTCGTTTGGCGTTGAGAATGGCAACTTCGGCGCGGTCGGATCCAGCCAGTGCTTTCCTGTATTCCTTGAGAAGCTGGGCACGCCGGCTTTGCCACTTGCGCTGTTCGAGCCGCAGCTCCCGGTCATCCAGAGTCGCCAGCAGATCACCCTCTCGAACCCGATCGCCGGCACGGACATGGGCCGAGGCAATATAGCCCTGTTGCGGAGCCACAACCACCCGACAGACCCCAGCTTCCAGCACCGAATCGCTGGAGATGCGGAAGATTGCACTGGCGAGGGAAAGCCAGACCAGCAGAGCGGCGGTCAGGCTGACGGCTACTTTCAGAGGCAGATGGCGCGGACCGAACAGTTTGGTGCAGCAGCTTTGCAAGGATTCAAGGATCTTTGAGGGCAGGGGACGCTCGTCCCGCCTTCTGGTTTCCAGCACCGGCCCGAGCAGCAACCCGATCTGCTCGCACTGCTCCACCGTTTCCGCGGTAAAGGGTTTGTCCGCAACACGTTCCAGCATCAGTGCGCCGACCGCTTTACCGTTTTTTATCAGTGGCAACGTGCAGATCGCCGCCCCTTGCTGCGCTTTTGCCAATTGGGCATGAAACCGGGTGACCAGCACGGTGGCGTCAGACTCCACCGGATACACTACTGTGATTCCCTGATCCAGGCATTCGCTCATGGCGTCCCGAATTGCTCGAACCAGGTTCGAATGCTGATCAATTCGGGAACTATGGGACAGAGCTTCGACCCGTACCCGGTAGTAACGCAGAAAACCGAGACTCACCCGCTGACAGGAAAAGCGCTCCGCAAGTTCGTTGGCCACTTCGGTCGCGGCAACCCTGAACTGTTCATGTTCCAGACCGGCGGCAACCAGATCGACAAGATTGACCAGTTGCTCCTTAGCCGTTGAACCATGCAGCAGAATCATGGTTTCGAGCCACTTCGCCCCGACCTGAACTTGCTGCACCGTTGCCTGCTGCATCGGCTGCGAGCGATTTGTCATCTCGATGGCGACAACCCCGAACAACCGGCCGCTCAAAAACAGCGGACAGGCCAGCGCATCCAGCGGTTCACCCGTCTTTTCAACCTTATTGCTGCGGGTTTTTATCACCGCCTGTTTGTTGCGCAATGCCGTTTGGGCAACGCGTGACAGCACGGAGTAATCACGTTGCTCGTCCGGCCAGAACAGTGCCCGATTATACGGCCCCTCGTCGGGTGGACCGGTAAACAACACGGCATGTGTCGATCCGGACAGCATCCGGCACTGATGGAACAGCCAGGTTTGCAAGATTTTGTCTGTCATTTACCAAAAATTTGTTCTGTGTAGGGCAATTTTTAACCGCCAAACTTATAGAAAATACCAATAACGTTTGGCATGAAGATTGCTTATCAAATTGCAACCACTTAATATTGCTGCATTCAAGAAAAACTATTTTTGAAAAATACTTTATATGCCAAATCTATCTGTTTTTAACTATCTGATAAAATCAGATAATTATACATTAAAGCAAAAAGCATGCCAAATTGAGAAAATACACAACCAGAGAGAAAAGCTTTTGCCGGTAATTCAGGGGCAGAATCCTGTCCGCTCAACTGTTACTTTATTTCCCGTGCCAGGGCATGGAGCCGGGGGCTTGAATCAGATTAGTCTGTTTGCAGGCAACAGTTGACCCGCAGGGGCGGATTTAGTCCACCCGAATCCGTTTGAAGGATACGTAAAACCGGCCCCGCGGATCTCTTTTGTAAAGAAAACCAGATGTGACGAAGTAAAATCATAAACCTTTAAAATATACAAATTGTTTCGCTGATCCGCAATACTTTTTTTCTTTTTTCAAAAAAATTGTAACCGTTCACAGTTTTCCCAATGAACTATGCAAGGACTGAAGCATTTGCTCCTTCATTCCACAATCACGGCAATCTCTTAAAGTCCATAAAGATGTATTTATGAAATGTATCTCAAAAGGCGTGCCAACTCTGTTACGTCCTGCAACTTATTGATTTCATAGTAGTTTTTTAATTGCCCTGACTTATTGAGAAATTACCAATTTAGTATGTAACTTGTTGAAATTATTGATCTGCACTGTTTTGTAGGGACTACTCAGATTTTCGTGTTTTCTGCTTGAGGGGAGTTTTGAATGGATTTCATCAACGTCTGATAAGGTATATTATGTAAACTTTCAGCAAGAAGCCGAATATGCATGCAACAATCCATACTTAATGCCCTTCTTGGAATTAATTACAGGTAAAATCATAGTAGCTACTCAGTGGATAGTCCGAAGCTCCCTGACAGCCTTCAGTCTTCCATCTTCAGCCTATTCAACCAAGAATATCGCGAACAGCCGGCATGACATATATATTTTCGTGCGGCATTTTGCCTAAGAACTCTGCAAGAATTCTAATTTTTTTCTGCACAGATATATTTTTGTCCATGATAAAAAGATTCTTGCCTTTTACCTTGCAAAACCCGCTTTTCGCCCTAACTCCTGTTTTTCGCAGGTTTTGCTCCGACACCTCAATATCAAGTTTTTCTGCGAGTTCACAAAGGTTTTTATATAATTGAACCGGTTTCATATAGCAGACTTTTTTTGACAGGATTAACAGGATGATCAGGATATAAAAAATAAATTATCGTACTATTTAAGTTAGTTATTAATATATGTATAATGTTATACTTTAAACAAACATATTTCTTGAATAAGATATAAAATGTGTTATTATTATAATTAAATGCAACACAGCTCAGCCACCAAAACACAAAGGCACAAAAGATGGATATGAATTTTAATTTTCTGATTTGTGTCATTTTTTGCATCCTTTGACAAGTGACGTTGTGTATAAATAAAAGAATTTTATATTATAATCTTGGTGTCTTAGTGCCTTTGTGGCCGAACTATTACTATTAAATTATATCGTAAATATTAGGAGGTAACATGCAAAATTCTATTCCATATAGCAAACCGCAAACCAATATAATGGTTAATGAATTTATCCGTAGCGTTTACAACTGGATGGCCATTGGCCTTGGACTTACCGGTTTTATCGCATTTTATGTATCCAACAGCCAGACATTATCTAATTTCATATTCGGAAATAAACTTGTATTTTTTGGCCTGATTATAGCCGAACTTGGCCTTGTTTTTTACCTGAGCGCAAGGGTGCAAAAAATACAGGCTTCAACTGCAACAGCTATGTTCGTTATTTATTCCGCATTAAACGGAGCTACTCTTTCTTTTGTTTTTCTTGTATATACCAGCTCATCTATAACTTCCACATTCTTTATATGCTCTGCAACTTTTATTACTTGCAGTGTTTATGGAATGATAACCAAACGTGATCTGACATCACTTGGTGGATTCATGGTCATGGGGCTTATCGGAATTATAATTGCTTCTGTTGTTAACCTTTTTATCCGAAGTTCCGGGATGAGTATGATAATAAGTTATATCGGCGTGTTGGTTTTTGTTGGGTTGACCGCCTATGATACACAAAAGCTGAAACGCATGGCTCTTTCCCAGCCGGCCGGAGTTGACGCCGGGGTTGTTAGAAAAGGTGCAATTTTAGGGGCACTTACATTATATCTTGATTTTATAAATCTTTTCCTTATGCTGCTGAGAATACTTGGGGACAGAAGATAATAACTATCCTATCTGCTCCTTGATTTTATCAGCTATTTCCTGACAATATTTCTCGGTTATTTTTCGGGTAGGCCCCTCTATCATTACACGGCAGAGGGGCTGTGTGCCGGAATAACGGACAAGCACCCTTCCCTTTTCCTCTAAATTTTTCTCGACCGCCTTTATTGCCTCAGTAATCTGCGGAACAGATGAAATGTCAGGCTTGTTTTTAACCTCAACGTTGATAAGTACCTGAGGAAACACATTCATAATTTTGATGTGTTCAGACAGAGGCTTAGAATCATTTTTTAAGGCCTCAATTAATTTTAAAGCTGTAAGAATACCGTCACCTGTTGTCTGGTGATCCAAAAAAATCATATGCCCTGAATCTTCGCCTCCAAGAACAGCCCCGGAATGAATCATGCTCTCCAAAACATATCGATCTCCAACTTTTGCCTTAATATGTTTAATGCCCATATCTTCTAATGCAATACCAAGCCCCATATTGCTCATTACTGTACTGACCACTGTATTGCTTTTAAGCTGGTCTTTCTTTTTCATGCTTTTTGCGCATATGGCAAGAATCTGATCGCCGGTTATAATATTGCCCTCTTCATCAACAGCAATAAGCCTGTCACCATCTCCATCAAAGGCAAGGCCGATATCAGCGCGTCTTTCCAAAACGATTTTTTTTAATTCTGAAGTATTTTCTGAACCACAGTTTTCATTTATATTCTTCCCATCAGGATTATTAAAAAGTGTTTCAACTTCTGCCCCGAGCCTGACAAATAATTCAGGAGCAACCTTGTAAGTTGCTCCATTTGAACAATCAATAATGATTTTCAGCCCCTGACAAAAATTCTCCGGTACTTTACTCAAAAGGAAATCTATATAATTTTGTCCTGCATCATCTATTCTATACACTCCGCCTGTCATCCGTGTATTTCTGCTAATTGAAGATATTTCGTCACTCAACAGTATTTTTTCAATTTCAGCCTCTTTTTCATCTGAAAGCTTGAAACCGTCTCTCTTAAATATCTTAATCCCATTATCATAAAATGGATTGTGAGATGCAGAGATAACGATGCCGGCATCAGCATCAGTTGAAGCTGTTATATATGCAATTCCCGGAGTTGGAAGGACACCCGCAAGATATGCATCTGCACCCATGGAACAAATTCCCGATACCAGGGCATATTCCAGCATATAACCGGATATTCTTGTATCTTTTCCTATAATTATCTTTGGACTGCCCTTTTCTTTTCTATTAAAAAAATATGCAACTGCCCTGCCGACTTTCATGGCCATTTCAGAAGTCATTGGATATTCATTAGCCAGGCCCCTTATACCGTCGGTGCCAAATAGTTTGTCCATAAATTTCTTCCTACTTTCTTTATAAAGATAAACCTTGCGTCCCCTGCGCCTCTGCTGTGAACTATTACTAATATTTTAAATTAGTTAAAGCTGATATGATTAAGTATTCCTTTAGTTACGTTATCAACTATCCCCTGAAGCCATTTTGTCCCAAGCTCAAAGCTTTTATTCTCAAGCCCTTTTATTACTGATATGTAATTCATACCTGACTTTTGTATACCTGAATCAATATGTTTTAGAAAAGTATCTCTTAAGCTTCTGTCACCTTCATTTAAACGCATTTTATTGAAAGATTCCTCTATTCCATCAAAATCAGGTTGATTCCGACAGAAATCCTTTAACTTTCTTATCCTTTCATCAATTGCCATATTAAGTTTTTCTTTAAGGCCATCAAAAAGGACATCGGGAAAATTATCTGAAATAAACTTTGAACGAACATGCAGATACCACTGCATAAGTGCTATAAGGTTTGCAATATAGATTATATTGTTGGCCATTATCCTTTTTAAACTTCGAAACATACCTGACGTAAAAGCAATATTTCCGCTCCTCATCAATCCTTCAAAAATGAGACGTCCCTGTCTTAATTCATCTTTTCTGTAAATTGAGCCGGCTGCGATTACAGTACCAAAGGCGAGACGACAAGGTCCTACGAGCCCCCCCCTGCCCTCCCAGAAATATCGGCCGCTGGTTAAGCATAACTCCATTGGGCACATCGCCGATAAGAGATGCAGTAGCTTTATCCTGATTCGGCGTATAATTAAAATGAATATAGGAGCTTCCGACTTCACTATGGTCTTTTTTACTTGTTCCGCCAGACATCAAGCAGTCACAAAAGTTTATTAAACTGCCCAGGGTAACAAAAGGTAAAAGTATAGTGTGTTTCAACCCAACTGTATGAGCAATGCTCGCTTCTTCTTCAAGAATTGTTCCTTCTCTTATATGTGAGCCACAACCTATGCTTACTTTATCAAGCAAAACAGCTTGTCTTAAAAAACCTCCTTTAAGGTCAACATTCGTACCAATCTGGCAGTTTTCAATGGTTACAGGGCTTTCATATCCCAGCCTTGTATTCTTTAAAATCAGGGTAGAACCACCAAAAATTTTACACCCCGAATAAATAACGACACCCTCACCGGAAATTCTGTCTGTATCTACTTCGCTGCCGATTTCAACACTATCAGGATTGGGTATGTTAACACCTTTTTTTAAAAGCTTTTCAATTTTCAAAATGCTCTGATTTTTCATGTCAGACCTCAGGAAACCACAACCAACCCGGGAATATATGTGAAATGGCTGTCTCTGGTAAATATTCTTAGTCCATGTTGAAAGGCCACAGATGCTATCCAAATATCATTGGTCGGAATAGGCCTGCCTATTCTTATTAGTTCGTTTAAAATAGCGCTATAAAATTCAGCAGTATCTTCATCAATTGAATAGAAAAAAACTCGAGGCGAATCCAGAAACTGTTCAAGTTCCTCCCTGTTCTTTTTCTCTTTTCCGCCACCTTTAAATCCGGACAAAAGTTCCCCGATGCTGACAGCGCAGATTCCTATCTTGCGGCACCGCCGCAGGATAGAGACGACCTCTGGATCCCCTTTCATAGCATAGGCATAAATATTGGTATCAATCAACAGGTCTTGCATCTCCACAGCTCCTCATCGATTTTTCTCTCATCCATAATTTTATCGTTAATAGCCTTAAATTCCGCCTCAGCCCAGGCACCAAAAAGATGATCCAGGTCATTATAAATCCTGGTAAATTTTTTTTGCTTTTTCATGCCTACGCTCTGCCTAAGCATCTCCAAAACAAATTGGTTAACACTTTTGGCCTCTTCTGATGCAACCTGTTTCAGTCTTTTTGCAAGATCTGAATCCACGCCACGAACCGTAATCGTTTTCATAAGCCTCTCCCAAGTATGCGATGTCGTTTTATGCTGTCACTATGACAACATAATATATAAGCATCATAAAAATGTCAACGAGCATCTGCCAAAAAGAAATAAAAAAACCGCGTCAGGAAAACTCCCATATTCACGGTTTTGAAGAGAGACCATTGAAAATCTCCCCATTTGCCTCCGGCCATAGGCGGGACGTCAGGCTATGTTAGCTGTTAAGTAGTTATATGCCTTTTTATCTTATGAGCTTGTTATATCTCCCGGAAAAATCAATACTTCAACGGCTTACACGTTCGCCGGTAGCTAGCACCTTCTGGCGCTACATGGACAGCTTAGGTGTCAAAGGATAGGGCTAAATTTTTAGGGATAGCTTTTTTAAAGTGAGTATCATTGGAAATAAATAATTCCACACCATTTGATAGACCTGAAGCTATTATCAGGCTATCGATAGTTCTTAATTTTGACCAGCAGATCAGTGTGTTTCTTCCGATGTGTTCTAAAACATCCGTAGTTATTTCCTGACAGGAAATGTTCGGAAAATTTAAAAGATAATTTTTAACCTCCTGAGCATTCTGGTGATGCCCTTTTTTTATCGGTCCCTGCATAACTTCCGCAACAGAAACGATCGATAACACAGCAGAGGCATCACCCATTTCAATCATATTAAATATTAATCTGGAAAGCGGTTCATAAGGTTGTATCATGTCGGTCAAATAAATTATGATATTGGTATCAATCAACATTTTTTTGCCGCTGATTCTTTTTTTAAGCGTTGAGGCTGTAATCGTTTTCATCGCATTTTTCGTTCTTCATCAACATATGCTTTAATTTCATCGGGAGTCTTGCCAAAACTTTGTGCCGTTAACCCTGCCAATTTTTGAGTAAAAGAAGTTACCGGCTGTAAAATGATTTTATTTTCTTCCTTATGTAATAAAATTTTTGTGCCCGCCTTTATGTTCATTTCTTTTCGGAGGCTGGCAGGCAAAACAATGTAGCCTCTACTTGAAACTGTCACATTAGTTGATTCCATATGCAGATCTCCATTTTATATGTCAAATTACTTTTTAGCAGCAATTAAATATATGTCAAACAAAAAATGCAGAATACTGATTTCTCTCTGAAGGTTCGTAATACTTTTGTTTTTCGATTTCTCACACTACTGCTTCATCATCTGATATCGTATATTCGGGCACAATCTCCTTCAACTTTACTTTAATCCCTTTTGCATCGTGTGCATCCGCCAGCGCCTTCAATTCCTTTATCTTTTCATCAAGACAATTTAAATCATTATGTTGTGAGTTTTGAATATTTGGCTCTCCACTTTGAACACCGTTTCGCAATACAAGAATTTTCTCATGCCCGGTCTTTACAATCCCTTCTCCCTCTGTAATCAACTCCTCGTAAAGTTTTTCACCCGGTCTGAGACCTATAAATTTTATCTCAATATCTGTATCAGGTTCTTTGCCGGAAAGACGAATCAGGTCTCTGGCCATATCTACTATTTTGACTGGTGTTCCCATTTCAAGGATAAAAATCTCACCACCCTCGCCCATTGTAAATGCCTGAAGTATAAGTTGTGCAGATTCCTCTATGGTCATAAAAAACCTGGTTATCTCTGGATGCGTAACGGTCACAGGGCCACCCTTTTTGATTTGATGCCGGTAAAGGGGAATTACTGAGCCTGAAGAACCGATTACATTCCCAAAACGCACTGCCATGCACTTTGTTTGTCCTAACTTATGAGCATACACGATTTTTTCAGCAACGCGTTTTGAGGCACCCATTACGTTGGTCGGCCGCACCGCTTTATCCGTGGACACCAAGACAAACCGGTCAACTTTGTGAGCAATCGCAGCCTTAACAAGGGTATTTGTTCCGATGATATTAGAATATACCGCCTCCCATGGATTTCTTTCCACTAACGGAACATGTTTATAGGCGGCTGCGTGAAAAACTACATCCGGCCTGTATTTCCGGAAGACCTCATCAACCAATGCCTTATCCTGTATCCGACCGAGCACTGCCCGATATTTTATGTAGGTGACCACGTGCTTGAGTTCCATTTGAATCGAATATAGATTGCTTTCGCCTGCATCAAACAAAACCACAAGGGATGGCCCATACTTGCAAATCTGCCGGCACAGTTCAGAACCTATCGAACCACCCGCCCCTGTAATTAAAACGCATTTGTTTTTCAAAAAATCCGAAATTTTATCGTTTTCAAGCTGGACAGGATGCCTTCCAAGAAGATCTTTGTATGAAATATCTCGAATTGTTTTGATACTAACCTTGCCGTCGATAATTTCCCCCATACCCGGCAGCGTTTTATAGGAAATCTTTGTCGCGTCACAGATTTCCACAATACGCCGCATGTCTTTTCCTACCGCAGACGGCGCGGCGATCAGAATTTCATCCACACCTTCGCTTTTTGCAACTTCTTTAAGCTCATCGATTTTGCCGAGAACCTTTATTCCGTGAATCTGTTTGCCAATCTTATTTTTATCGTCATCAACAAAGCCAGCGATCCTGTATTTCATCTTCGGGTTATCATAAATCTCACGAACAACCTTTTCCCCTGCGTCACCAGCGCCGATTATGATCATTTTCTTATGTTCGTTGCCATTGATGCCATTCTTATTAAGAGAAAAGGTAGCGGTAGATAAAAGGAACCGGATGGCGAGCCTGATACCAGCTATTAATATCAAGGAAAAAACAGCGTCAATAATAAATATGGAGCGCGAAAAACCCTGAAATCTGCTAAGCATGAGAACCACTGTAATAATAATCAAAGAACTCACAAATACTGCCTTGATCACATTAAGCAGATCAACAATTCCAGTATAACGCCACATGCCGCGGTAGAGGTTAAAGAAGTAAAATACCACCAGCTTGCACAGGAGGATTGGAACAATTGTCTGCTTTATAACCAGCAGTTCACTCGCCCCAACATGAGCTTCAAACCGCACAATATAGGCCAAAAAGTAAGCAATGGCCAATAGAACAATATCGGCCAAAATCAAAACAAACAAATTTTTACTTATCAGCAGCTTTTTCATCTTGCAATCGCTCTAGCGTCTCATACTCGCCCGCCCATCTGATGGATTTAAAATCATCCCCAAGTTTTCCCTTCTGAAATTCCTCATAAAAATATTTGCTATCCATTCCACTCTCTTTTTCCAATTCTCCTAACTTCCTCTTAGTTTTGTTAATCCCAAAATTTATGACTCTCAACTGATTTTCTACTGCTATTTTAATTAAATTCTTCAAATTGTCAGCAGCTTGTGTTCGAATAATAACCTGCGCCATAACTATTCACCTCCTCATACTCTCGTCTTTCTTATTTTACGCCGGTACTCGTGCATCCATCCCAAGGACTTTTCGGGACATCCATAAATAATTATAGTAACCGATATTTATGCACTTTTCTCCTCTATTTACAGCATATCCCACTCCTGGCTGACTCATTTCCAATTGTTTCGCTAAATCTGTGCAACTTATTCCCAAGTCCCAAACAGCCCAATAGCATAATAAGCCCCTGGCCTCAACTTGAACTTTGCGCCTTGAGCGAAGCGGGCGGTTCATTCTTTTTATAAAAAGTTAGTGTGGGTCTGTGTGGGTCTGTGGCTAATGTTTAATGCCTTTACTGGTAAGGATATTGAAAAAAGTCATTAATATAATTTTCATATCAAATATGAAAGATCGATTTTTAAGATAGTAGTAATCCGAGTCAACTTTTACTGGAATAGGCAACTCGTCTCTACCGTTGACCTGAGCCCATCCAGTAAGGCCTGGAGTAATGTTATGAATTCCTTTTTTTGTCCTTAACTCAATAAGATCATGCTGATTAAAAAGTGCCGGCCGAGGACCGACAAAACTCATATCTCCTTTTAAAACGCTGTAAAGTTGCGGCAACTCATCCAGACTGAACTTGCGCAAAAAAGACCCGATCGGAGTAAGATAAGCATCAGGGTTTTTCATGAGATGGGTTGCAACAGCAGGGGTATCAATGTGCATCGACCGAAACTTGGGCATCCTGAATATCCTGTTATTAATTCCCACCCTGTCTGACCAGTACAATGCAGGGCCTTTTGAAGTCAGCTTTACCATCAATCCGACAATAAGAATCGGCACACTTAAAAAACATAATAAAAAACCGGCCATAGCCAGATCAAAAATACGTTTCATTAGAATTTATTGCCTCACACAAAGGCGCTAAGACGCCAAGATTACAAACCGTTGACAACACGTGAAATGCCATCTTTTAGAAGAGCCGAGCCAAAATTGATTAGCAAGCCCAAGCGCATGTCGGCCAGCCTGAGATAAGTAAGCAGTTGCTTCTTGTGGACAGGTTGGATATTTTCAACCGATTTAAGTTCCACGATAATTTTTTCTTCCACAACAACATCGGCCCTGAAGCCTTCCCGAAACTTGAGTCCATTGTACTCGATAGGGATTAGCGCCTGCCGTTCAACCTTCAGACCACGCTTCGCCAACTCATGTGCCAGAACGATTTCGTAGACCGACTCGAGCAATCCGGGCCCTAAAGCGCGGTGAACCTTGATTGCCGCATCAACAACTATTTTAGCAATCTCATTTTCAGTCATAATTTTTTTTATATTGTTTTTTTATCTTGGCGTCTTTGCGTCTTTGTGTGAGATATTTAATCTGCGTTTGTCTGCGTGAGTCTGTGGCTAATTCCTATGAAATATTGAAAGTGTACCTATTTCCCGGATTTCTCTTGACTCGAAAGAATACAATATTTAGAATAGTTTAATAATATAATAGTTTAATAGTTTAATAGTTTAACAGTTTAAAGGAGGAGCTATGACAACGTCAATAATAATGAAAATAAGCCCTCAGGGGCAGATTCGTATACCAAAGAAGATTATGATTACTCTCGGGATCGAAAAAGGCGACTATGTTGAAGTGGATGTTGAAAAAAGTCAGATTGTCTTGAAGCCCAGAAAACTTATTGACCCTTCTCAGGGCTGGTACTGGACGAAGGAATGGCAGAAGATGGAAGCCGATGTTGATGATGAAATCGAAAAAGATCAGCTTTCCGCCAAATTCGAGTCTGCCGAGGAAGGGTTGAAATGGCTAAAAAAGTAACAGTCTATCAGTTCAGCAAACGATTTAAAAAAGAATACAATAATTTGCCCAAAGAAATTCAAAAAGCATTCGATCAAAAGCTGCAACTTTTTTTGAAAGACATATCCCATCCTTCCCTCCGGATAAAGCGGATACAAGGAACAAAAAATCGATGGGAGGGGTCTGTTACCATGAAATATCGCTTCACCTTTGAATTCTCTGAAAACACATTGATTTTTCGGGCAATCGGCACGCATGGCATACTAAATCAAAAATAGGCGCACTTAAAAAACATAATAAAAAACCGGCCATAGCCAGATCAAAAATACGTTTCATTAGAATTTATTTCCTCACGCAAAGACGCAAAGGCGCGAAGATTTTAAAACCACCTTTTCAACAGACTTTAGCTCTACAATGACTTTCTCTTCTACAATCAGATCTGCCCTAAATCCCTTTCATAGTCGGACTCCAAAAGCACTGGACCAAGCTTTCTGTAAATTTGAAATGCCGCATCAATAACTATTTTAGCGATCTCATTTTCATTCATAATTTTCTTTTGTATTGTTTTTTTATTTTAGCGTCTTTGCGCCTTTGCGTGAGATATTTAATCTGCGTTTGTCTGCGTAATCTGCGGACTTATGCCAAAAAACCGTCTCCCGAATCCCTTCCTCCGGAGTATACGGTGGCTTCCAGTTCAACTCCCTGCAGATTTTAGAAATATCAACCGTCAACGACCCAAAAAATTTTTCAAGCTCGTCAGACCTGCCTATAATCTTTCCTGCCATCCGCATCATCCAAACCGGAACCGGCAGCATTAATGCGCGCCGTCCTGAAGCGGCCGCAATCCTGCGGATCAGTTCGGGCGTGGAAACATCATCTCCATCACTTACAAGATAGGTCTTGCCTGCCGCATTCGGATTGGTCATACAGCTAACAATTGCATCAACAAAATTTCCAACATATATCAGGCTCCGGCGATTTTTAATACTAGCCAGAGGAAGCGGAATGCCCCTCCATACTATTCGTAAAAGGCGCAAAAAATTCCCCCTGACTCCAGGCCCGTAAACCAGAGGCGGTCTTAAAATAACAACCTCCAAGCCTGTATCTGCCGCAACATCACGCAATACCTGTTCCGCCTCCCATTTACTTATACCATAAGGGTCCTGC